>NZ_JAIRBP010000001.1:0-328330 GCF_021151495.1 Halomonas sp. IOP_31
GAGCTGCTGCCGGACCCGTTCCAGGGCCTCGTCGACGTTGATATCGCTGATGGTCATGTCACCGCATAGACGTGCCGAAGGATCAGGCACACTATGCCAAAAAAATCAGGTGGTTGGCGACCCTAATTCAGAACCACCTGAATAGTTACAAATAGTCAGGATTGGCGGGTCACAGACGGCCGGCGTGGCGAGGAGTGAACTACATTGATAAAGATGGGCAGAGGTCTCTGTCCCTCGATTGCTTACAACAAACATACTCCGACAGCGCCGAGCCTTGGACGACTCGACTCCAGGTCGGGGGAGGCTTCGACCATGGCACGAGTAGATTGGCGTCTCGAGGGGGAGTGGCTCAAGAACTGCAACTGCGCGTTCGGCTGTCCCTGCGATTTCAATGCGCGGCCGACCCAGGGTGAATGCAAGGGCCTGCTGGGCATGCATATCACCAAGGGTCACTACGAAAATACCCACCTGAACGATCTGAGCTTCTTTGTCGTCGTGCACTTTCCCGGTCCGCTACATGAAGGCAACGGGCAGGCACAGCCGGTCATCGATGAGCGAGCGAGCCCGGAGCAGCGCGAGGCGCTGTTCGAGATCCTGTCCGGGAAGCACTCGGCGGAAGGGACGTTGTTCCATATCTTCAGCCTCATCGTGACCCAGATGCACGACCCGGTCTTCGCGCCCGTGACGTTCGAATTTGACGAACCTGGCCGAACCGCACGTCTGTCCATTCCCGGCGTACTCGAAACCCATGTGGAACCGATCAGGAACCCGGTGACCGACAAGCCCCATCGCATTCGGGTGGTTATGCCGGAAGGCTTCGAACACATCGAGGGCGAAATTGCCTGCGCCACGATCCAGAGCAGTGGAGCGATTGCGTTCTCCACGCAGGATTCGCACAGCACGCTGGCGCATGTCGTGCAGACGCCTGAAGGCGTCGAGTCCTAGCGCAAGCGAGATCGGCAATGGCGATGTCGGTGTTCGAAAGGGCGCTGCGACATGACCGCGCCCTCGTGGCGACCATGCTGTTGATGGTCGTCGCCCTGAGCTGGGCCTATCTGCTGGCCGGGGCAGGCGCCATGCTTGGGATGGAAGAGGGCGAGGGCGGGATGGCCATGACTCTGACGTCGTGGACGCCCGCCCATGCGCTGCTGATGTTGCTGATGTGGGTCGTCATGATGGTGGCGATGATGCTGCCTGGCGCCGCGCCGATGCTGCTGCTCTTCACGGCCATTGGCCGAGCGAGGCACTCCCCGGGATGGCGCATGGTCGCATCGGGAATGTTCGTGCTGGGCTATATCGCCATCTGGTCAGCGTTCAGCCTGGCTGCGGTCGCGCTGCAGTTCGCCATGGAGAAGGCCGCGCTGCTTTCACCGATGATGCAGACGACGAGTACGGCGCTGGCGGGTGCAGTGTTGATCGCTGCCGGCGTCTATCAATGGACGCCACTCAAGCATGCCTGCCTCAGGTATTGCCGCTCGCCCCTGGAGTTCGTACTCACGCATTGGCGGGAAGGGCTGCGCGGTGCGTTCGCGATGGGCTTTCGCCACGGTATCTACTGCCTCGGCTGCTGTTGGGCGCTCATGTTGCTGCTGTTCGTCGGCGGCGTCATGAATCTGGCGTGGATCGCCGGACTTGCACTGCTGGTGCTAATAGAAAAGTTGGCGCCTGCCGGGTATTGGATTGGACGAGTTACCGGCGCCGGGTTGGTGATATGGGGCATCGCTGTTTTATTGACGATCCGCTGATCTGCGCTGAGATCGATGATTTGCAACCTGCCGGTATTTGTCGCCCTCCTGCGACTCCCGGTAACGGTACGTTTACCGATATGCTGGTGGGGTACTGCTCATGCGAGATTCATAGAAAAAGAGGAGAACCTCATGCGACAGTGGATGCCAACGACCGTGATTCTTCTGGCTGGCTTGTTCGTGGCCGGCTGTAGCTACACGCCGGCTCGCATCGATCCGGAGCCGATCGTCGAGGTGGGCGACGGTCATCAGGACCGGGAAGGCGATCGCGATCACGATCACCGCGATGGGGGGTTCTGCCCGCCCGGCCAGGCCAAGAAGGGGAACTGCTGAATCGAACGTATAACGTGGAATTTCCGTCGGCTTCTGTCCCGGCGCCGGCGGGGTATGGTAGGGGATTGGCCTCGGTCGAAACCTTGAAGCCGGCAATGTCATGGCATTCTTCAATCTGCGTAGCTGTACGCTGACCCCGCAATACATCGCCCACGAACATGCCTTTCACCAGTTGATTCTGGCGACGTCGGGCGTGACCGAGTTGACCATCGAGGGCCGCGGCGAGCGGATTACCCGCGAGCGAGGCTGCCTGATACCCTCCACCTACCATCACGAATATACCGGCGACGGTCAGAATCAGACCCTTGTGCTCGACGTGCCGCTGGTCAATCTGGCGCTGGTGTCGTGCGCCGACGAGGTCGAGCGACTGTTCGAGAGTCCGCGCTTCTTCGCCGTGCCTGCGCAGTTGCACCGCCTGGCCGAGGGCGTTCTGCCCCAGGTTGCCCTGCATCCGGCGCTGCACAGCGAGATCGCCACGCTGATCCTGCGCGCGCTGTATCTCAACCTGCATGACGAGTCGCTGGCGCCGATTGCAGCGTGCAGCGAAGGGCGCGAGCGCATCGAGCTGGCGCGCATCGAGCGTTATATCGATGCTCACCTGAGCGAGCCGATCCGCGTCGATGCGCTGGCGGCGCTATGCGCGCTGAGTCCCGGCCACTTCCACGCCTGCTTTCGCGAGTTGCTGGGCATGACGCCGCAGGCCTATGTCCAGCAGCGCCGCCTGGCCCATGCGCGTAGCTTGATCGAACGCACCTCGCGCTCGCTGGGCGCCATTGCCGCCGAAGTCGGCTTTCTCGATCAGGGCAGCTTCTCGCGCGCCTATCGGCGCACCTACGGGGTGCCGCCGTCGCTGCATCGGCGCCACTGATCGCGGCATCTGGATACCCAATGCCGAGAATCGCGGGGCATGGCGTTTCTAGATTCTGTCAACCTCAGTATACATTGAAGTTTACTGCGCAAGATGGCACTATCCTAGTCAACTTTATTGTTCGTATAGGGTTGACTGTGATGATGGTGAGGTATCAGGCGACGCAAGCCCAGGAAACGCTCTCGCGTCACGACTGGCGGCGGGAAGAGATCCAGGCGCTGCTGGAATTGCCGTTCAATGATCTGCTGTTTCAGGCGCAAGGCGTGCATCGGCGGTACTTCGATCCCAACGCCGTGCAGATCTCCACGCTACTCTCGATCAAGACGGGCGCCTGTCCCGAAGATTGCAAGTACTGTCCGCAGTCGGGACATTACAACACCGGGCTCGAGCGCGAGAAGCTGATGCAGGTCGAAGCCGTGCTGGCAAAAGCGCGCAAGGCCAAGGCGGTCGGCGCCAGTCGCTTCTGCATGGGCGCGGCGTGGAAAAACCCGAGCGCCAAGGACATGCCTTACGTTCTGGAGATGGTACGCGGCGTGCGGGAATTGGGGCTCGAAACCTGCATGACCCTCGGCATGCTGACCCGGGATCAGGCCGAACGGCTCAGCGAGGCCGGACTTGACTACTACAACCACAACCTCGATACCTCGCCGGAATACTACGGCGAAATCATCACCACGCGGACCTACGCGGACCGGCTCGAAACCCTCGACCACGTGCGCCAATCGGGGATGAAGGTCTGTTGCGGTGGTATTCTCGGCATGGGTGAAAGTGTCGACGATCGCGCGGGGTTGCTGGAGCAACTCGCCAACCTGCCGGCGCATCCCGAGAGCGTACCGATCAACATGCTGATCCGGATCCAGGGCACGCCGCTGGAGCATGTCGAGGATCTCGATCCCATCGATTTCATCCGCACCGTCGCCGTGGCACGCATCCTGATGCCGGGCTCCCATGTGCGCCTTGCCGCCGGCCGCGAACTGATGAACGACCAGACCCAGGCCATGGCGTTCTTCGCCGGGGCCAACTCGATCTTCTACGGCGAGCGCCTGCTGACCGCCCAGAACCCCCAGGCCAACCACGATCGACGCTTGTTCGAGCGCCTCGGGCTGCACCCCGAACGGCGCGAGGAAGCCGATGACGCTGCCTGCGAGGCGGCGATCCAGGAGAGCATGGCGCGAGCCCGCATCGATGCCATGGTGACCGATGCGGCGGCACAGCCTTGAGCCCGTATCGCCGTGCGTAAGAGCCCGCGTTCACATCACGACAGCACACTCGACGATGTATTGGCGTCGCGACTGGCCCGCCAGCACGAACGTCACCGCTATCGGCGACGGCGCACCACCGTCGGTATCGGTCCTCGTTTCCAGCGCGAGGGGTGCGAATGGCTTGCGTTCTGCAGCAACGACTATCTGGGACTGGCGGGCGACCCGCGCCTGGCCGAAGGATTGGCCGAGGGCGCGCGGCGGTTCGGTACCGGCGGCGGTGCATCGCATCTGGTCTGCGGACACAGCGAAGCGCACGCTCGCCTGGAGGCGCGGCTGGCCGAGTGGACGGGATGTCAGCGCGCGCTACTGTTCTCCAGCGGTTATCAGGCCAATCTCGGCGTTTTCTCGGCATTGCTCGGACGCGGCGACTACGCGTTGCACGACCGATTCAACCATGCCTCGCTGTTGGATGGCACCCGGCTCGCCGGGGCGCGGTTAATGCGTTTTGCGCATGGCGATGCGAAAGACTGTGGTCAGCATCTGGCCATGCTGGATTCGGCTCGACACAAGCTGGTCATCAGTGACGGTGTGTTCAGCATGGATGGCGACGTCGCCGATCTCGCCGCGCTGGCCGAGCAGTGTTCGCGGCATCGGGCCTGGCTGATGGTCGATGATGCCCATGGCTTCGGCGTGCTCGGCGCCAACGGTGGAGGCACGCGGCAATCGCAGGGTATCGATCCCGCTGTCGTGCCGGTGCTGGTCGGCACCCTGGGCAAGGCGTTGGGGACACAGGGCGCCTTCGTCGCCGGCAGTGACGCGTTGATCGAAGCGTTGATCCAGTTCGCTCGACCCTACGTCTATACCACCAGTCTGTCGCCGGCACTGGCCTGGGCCACGCTGACCAGCCTCGATATCGTGCGCGACGAACCCGAACGGCGGGATCACTTGTTCACACTGGTCGAGCGTTTTCGCAACGGCGCCGTGGGACTGAGCGCGTTCGGACTGCACCTGATGCCTTCGCGGACACCGATACAGCCGCTGGTGATCGGCTCGACCCGCGAGGGCGGCGACAACGCTGTCGCGGCGCTGAAACTGGCGTCAGCGCTGGAGGCGGCGGGCATTTGGTGTACCGCCATCCGCCCGCCGACCGTGCCGGCCGGCACTGCCCGGTTGCGCATTACGCTTTCGGCGGCCCATGACGTTGCCGATGTCGACCGGCTGCTGGAAGCGCTCCATGACTGCGCACGTCGGCTGGGATCGGCGCAGGAGGCATCAACATGAGGGAAGACACGCTGATACTGCTACCCGGATGGGCACTCGCCCCATCCCCCCTGGAACCGCTGGTGCGGGCATTGCAAAAGCGTCTCCCCGGCCTGAGCGTCCTGTGTGCGGGCTATCCCGAGCTGACCAGTCATCGTCCCGAGAGCTGGGTAGCCGTGCTCGACCGCGAGCTGCCGCAGGACGCCTGGCTGGCCGGCTGGTCGCTGGGCGGCATGCTCGCCACTGCGCTGGCCCAGTGGCGAGGCAGGCAGGTACGGGGACTGATCACTCTCGGCTCAAATGCCAGTTTCGTCGCTCGCCCCGGCTGGCCCGAGGCGATGGGGACGGAGATCTTCGTAGCGTTTCGCGGCGGTTTCCAGCATTCGCCCGCCAGGGCATTTGCCCGGTTCGCGCAATTGAGCGCGCAGGGCGGTCGTGACGCCCGCCGCCTGGGAAGCGAGTTGCTCCAGGCGCTCCAGGCCACACCACGGGATCAGGCACTGGCCGGGCTCGCGCTGCTGGACGAACTCGATCTGCGTGACGTCCTTGGTCAGCTGCGCATTCCCCAGTTGCATCTGTTCGGCGACAACGACTTGTTGGTGCCGGCGGCGGCGCGCCGGGCCATCGCCAAACGACTACCGAGCCTCGGTCGCACCGAGTTGCTTTCGGGAGTCGGTCACGCCTTTCCGCTGGAACGCGCGGACGAGACCGCCGAGCGGATGGCGATGTTTCTAAATCAATCAGGCCAGGGGCAATCGGGTCAGTGGAGCGGGGCGTCGACATGAGCGTACTGCGGGGTCTTCCTGGATTGTCGGCGTCACGCCAGCGCCGAATCGCTGAGAACTTTTCCCGTGCGGCTGAACACTACGACGATGCGGCACAGTTTCAACGCCAGGTCGCCGATGAGTTGCTGTCCTGTCTGCCGGTATCGTGCCGCCCCCGTGCGCTGTTGGATGTCGGCTGCGGTACCGGCTACGTGGTTTCCCACTTGGCTTTACGCTTCGACGCCACTGCCATCGGGCTCGATCTGGCGCCGGGCATGTTGGCCGAGGCCCGGCGACGCCATGACCACCTGGCGATCCAATGGCTGACCGGCAATGCCGAGCGGCTACCGCTGGCCGGACGCAGCCTCGACCTGGTTATCTCCAGCCTGGCGCTGCAGTGGTGTGACCTCGAACGCTTCCTTGCCCAGGCGGCGCGGGTGCTACGTCCGCATGGCTGGCTTGCCTTCACCACGCTATGCGAGGGCAGCCTGAGTGAACTGCGAGAAGCATGGCAAACGGTGGATGGCGGCCGACACGTCAACGATTGCTTGCCGGAAGCGGCGCTACGCCAATCGCTGGCGTCACCCGGCTGGCGACTTCAGCGGTTCGATCTCACGACACGGCGTATCTGGCATGACGATCTGGCCGAAACATTACGCGCGCTCAAGCGCATCGGTGCCAACACGGTGACCGGAGAGCCGGCTTCCAGCGGCCTGGCGGGGCGACGGCGTTTCGCCCGGCTCGAAAGCGCCATTGAGACGTTTCGCGATACGTCCGGCATTCCCACCCGTTACCGCGTGGCCACTGTGCTGATGCAGCGACTCGACGCTCAGGATTGATCATGCCCAAGGCATTCTTCATTACCGGCACCGACACCGATGCCGGCAAGACCCTCGTGACCAGCGGCCTGTTGGCTGCCGCCCGGCACCAAGGATTGACCACCGCCGGTGGCAAGCCGGTCGCTTCCGGCTGCGAGCGGACGGTGGAGGGATTGCGCAATGCCGATGCGCTGGCGATTCAGGCGCAATGCCGGCCGGCGCTGGACTACGACACGATCAATCCGGTCGCCTTCGAACCGGCGATAGCGCCGCACATCGCTGCCGCGGAAGCCAACGTCGCGCTCTCGGTATCCGCGCTGGCAGCGCCCATGCGGGCCCTGCTGGCGCGCGAGGCCGACCTGACTTTGATCGAAGGTGCCGGTGGCTGGCGGGTACCGCTCAATGAACGCGAGTCGCTGTCGGATCTCGCCGTCGCCCTGGCGCTGCCGGTAATAGTTGTGGTCGGCGTACGGCTGGGGGCGATCAATCATGCCCGGCTGACACTGGAAGCGATCCGGCATGATGGGCTGCCGGTGGCGGGGTGGGTGGCCAACGGGATCGATCCCCGCATGCCGCGTCGGGAAGAAAACCTGGACTCGCTGGCCGGCTGGCTCGGCGAGGAGGGCGGCGTGCCCTGCCTGGGCGTCGTGCCCTGGCTAGCGACGCCTGCACCCGAACGGGCCGCCGACTGGCTCGAACTCGAACCGCTAATCCACGCAACACCGCCACGGAAGACCCATGAATCGCAATGACGACTGGATGCAGCGGGATCTCGCCAGTTTGTGGCATCCCTGTACGCAGATGAAGGATCACGAGACCCTACCGGTCGTGCCGATCCGGCGCGGCAAGGGCGTCTGGCTGGAGGATTTCGAAGGCAAGCGCTACCTGGATATCGTCAGTTCCTGGTGGGTCAATATTTTCGGACACGCCAACGAACGCATCAACGCGCGCATCAAGCAGCAACTCGACGAACTGGAACACGTGATCCTATCCGGCTTCACCCATCGACCGGTGATCGAGCTCTCGGAAAGGCTCGGACGGCTGGCGCCCACCGGTCTGGGGCACTGCTTCTATGCCGACAACGGCTCGTCGGCGATCGAGATTGCGCTCAAGATGAGCTATCACTACTGGCGCAATGTCGGTCGACCCGAGAAGCGACGCTTCCTGACCATCACCAATGGCTATCATGGCGAGACGTTGGGGGCACTGTCGGTAGGGGACGTGGCGCTTTATACCGATACCTATCGCCCGTTGCTGCTGGACGTGATCAAGGTGCCGGCACCCGACGGTTTCGGCCTGCCAAGAGAGCAGTGGGTAGAGCAAGCCAGGGCATGCTTCGTTCACATGGAGCGGGCTCTCGAACGCCATGCCGGCGAGCTGGCGGCGGTGATCGTCGAACCGCTGATTCAGTGCGCCGGGGGCATGCGCATGTACCCGCCGGAGTACCTGACCTGGCTGCGCGAAGCCTGCGATCGCTACGGCGTGCAACTGATCTTCGATGAGGTCGCGGTCGGTTTCGGCCGCACGGGAACGCTTTTTGCCTGTGAGCAGACCGGGGTTCGACCCGACTTCCTGTGTCTTTCCAAGGCGTTGACCGGCGGTTATCTACCGCTCTCCGTGGTGATGACCAGCGATGATGTCTATACCGCGTTCTACGACGACTACGCCACCCTCAAGGCATTTCTGCATTCCCATAGTTATACCGGCAATCCGCTGGCCTGCGCCGCCGCCTTGGCGACGCTGGATATCTTCGAACAGGACGACGTGATCGCCACCAACCGCGGGAAAGCCGCCCAGATGGAGCGTCTTGCCGCACCGTTGCGCGAGCATGCCCATGTCGGCGACGTGCGCCAGACCGGGATGGTTCTGGCGATCGAGATGGTCAGGGACAAGGCGAGTTTGAGCCCCTACGATTTCCGTGAGCGGCGCGGGCTGCGGGTGTTCCGTCATGCGCTGTCGCGTGGCGTCATGCTGCGCCCGCTGGGCAACGTGATCTACTGGATGCCGCCCTACGTGATCACCCCCGAAGAGCTGGAGCTGGTGGCGGAAGTCACCCATGAGGGGCTGGAGATTGCCACCGCCGATTGAGCCGTAGCGGCATAGGCACCACCGACAGCCATCGCCTGCTGCTCGGCGTGGCGCTTTCGCATACCGCGCGGCACGTTTCCAGAGTCTCGGGCAAAAACTGCCGAGCCCCGGGCAAGCTGCACATGCGGTAATTGGCTAGGCTAAGTAGCAATCGTTCTCGATGAACGCTACAACAACAAGCCAAGCAAGGAATCCCTCATGTCGCTACGCAATCTCTTCGCTACCGGTGCCGCGCTAGCCGCACTGCCGCTTGCCATCTCGCTGAGCACCGCCGCCCAGGCCCAGGAATACGAGATGGCGATCGCCACGCTGATTCCCGAAAACCTGAGCAACAACAGCATCTATCCGGCCCTGGTGCACTTCAAGGAGCTGGTCGAGTCGCGTACCGATGGCGACGTCACGGTCTCGATCTTCGGCGGTGGCCAGCTGGGCTCGGAAGTGGAGACCGGCTCGCAGGTGCAGGCCGGCGGCCGTGCGCTGCAGTCGACGATTCTCACCTCGGGGGCGATGTCGTCGTTCTACGGTGACTATCAGGTAGTCACCGCGCCGTTTTTGTTCAAGAACTGGCGCCAGGCCTGGGCGTTCTTCGACGGCGAGTGGTTCGCCAACTTCATGAAGGGCACCGTCGAAGCCGCCGACATGCGCTACCTGGGCACCTTCGATGACGGCGGCGGCTTCGTCGCCTTCACCAACAACGAGCGCCTGATCAAGACCGTCGACGATCTCAAGGGCCTGAATATTCGTACCGAGGAGAACCCCGCCCACGTCGCCATCATGCGAGCGCTGGGCGCCTCGGCCACGCCGCTGCCGTGGGGCGAGCTGATCACCGCGCTGGAAACCGGCCTTGCCGACGGTCAGTTCAACGCCCCGGTGATCAATACCACCTACGGGCTCGACGAGGTCACCGACTACACCACGCTCACCGGCCACGTCTACAACAGCGCCAGCTGGGTGGTCAGCGAGGCCTGGTATCAGCAATTGCCGGAAGCGTACCAGCGGGCGATCACCGAGTCGGCCCGCGAGGCGATAACGCTCAGCCACGGCGCGTCGGCGGCACTGGCCACGGCCAGCTGGCAGAAGTCCTGCGAGCTGTTCAAGGAGTGTTACATCATGCCCACCGAGGAGCGCGCCAAGATGGCCGAGATCGCCCGGCCGGCGTGGAAGACATGGATCGTCGACGACTACGGCATGGATGCGCAACTGGTCGACGACATGCTTGCCGAAGTCGAGTCGCTGGGCGAATCGCTGCCCGAGCAGGCGTATCAGCGCTACGGTCAGTAACCGAGCGCTGATGGCCTAGACGACGACCGGGCCATACCCCGGTTGTTCCCTCTTTCCTGGCTGCCGGGCGCAGCATTCGGGGCGATTCCATGGCGATATTGGCAACCACGCGGCGTGTCAGCGACGTCGTCAACACGGCCTGCATCGTGATCTGTGTAGGCTGTGTGCTGGGCATGCTGGCGATCTCCTTCGTCGGCTTTCTGTATACCCTGGCCACCGGTTCGGCGTTGAGCTGGACCTACTCCCTGGCCCGATTGTTCCTGCCATGGATCGGCCTGGTCTCGATCACCATCGCGCTGCGCTCCGGCGAGCATGTGGCGATGACGCTGCTGGTCAGGCTGCTGCCCGCGCCGCTGGTCAAGGCTTCGGCGATCGCCACGCTGGCGGTGATGGCGTTCTTCGCGCTGCTGATGGTCTGGTACGGCTGGGGATACTTCCTCAACGCCACCCAGGTCTACATGGTCTCGGACAACATCCAGATCTCGTATCGCTGGACGGCGGTGACCGTGCCGCTGACCGGGCTGATCTTCCTGCTGCACCTGGTCTACGGCTTCGAGCTGCTCGAACACTTCAGCGACGAGAATGCGCTGATCGACGAGGCGTTGGGCGATGCGGACAGGGATGACGCCGAACTGGACAGCAACCGGGAGGTCCGGACATGAGCGTTGCGATCGTAGCCTTCGTGGTGGTGCTGCTGATCGGCGCTCCGGTGGCCGTGGTGATGGCGATCTCTGGGGTCGCCGGGGTCTATTCGCTGGGCGGCGAGCGGATGGTGGGGATCATCGCCGATCGCATGTTCTCGGGGGTATCCGGCTACATGCTGATCGCCGTGCCGTACTTCATCTTCACCGCCGAGCTGATGAACCAGGGCGGATTGACGCAGAAGCTGATCACCTTCAACAATGCGCTGCTGGGCCGCGTGCGCGGCGCGCTGAGCCACGTCAATGTCACCGTGTCGCTGTTCTTCGCCGGGCTCACCGGCGCGGCGATCACCGATACCGTGGCGATCGGCAAGATCATGATCCCCGAGATGAAGAAGCAGGGCTACGACGCCGAGTACGCCGCGGCGATCACCGCCTGCTCGTCGATCATCGGGCCGATCATCCCGCCCAGCGTGGTGATGGTGGTCTACGCCACGCTGCTTCGGGACATTTCGGTGATCGATCTGTTCGCCGGCGGCATCCTGCCCGGCGTGTTGATGACCGTGGCGCTGCTGGTCGTCAGCATCGTGATCTCGTGGCTGCGCGGCTATCCCAAGCAGGGCGCCACGCCGCTCAAGGTGGCGATCCTGGCCTTCCTTTCGGCGCTGCCGGCGTTGCTGGTGCCGCTGATCATCCTCGGCGGCATCCTCTCGGGGCTGACCACCATCACCGAGGCGTCGGGGTTCGCCGCGGTCTACGCCATCGCCATCGGCTTCGTGTTCTACCGCAACCTGACGCTGCACAAGGTGTGGGAGGCGCTGGTCACCACGGTGCGCTTCTCGGGAGTGGTGTTCTTCCTGCTCGCCACCTCGGCGGTGCTCGGCTGGTTCGTCACCCGTTCGGGGATCGCCCGCGACGCCGCCGAGCTGATCACCACGTTGAGCGACGTGGCCTTCGTGCAGATCATGCTGGTCTGCCTGCTGCTGATCGTCATCGGCACGGTGATGGACGTGCTGCCGGCGCTGGTGGTGATCGGCCCGGTGGTGGTGCCGGCGATGGTCAGCCTGGGCTTCGACCCGCTGCATTTCGCGATCGTCATGATCGTCACGCTGAACATCGCCAACGTCACGCCGCCGGTGGGCATGACGCTGATGACCGCGGCGCGGATCGCCCAGGTGCCCTACGAGCGGGCGATCATCGCCTCGCTGCCGTTCTACGCCGCGTTCATCAGCGTGGTGGTATTGCTGGCGCTGTTCCCGGCGCTGTCGACCTGGATTCCCAGCCTGCTCGATTGAGGTGGTCATGAAGTACTTCTATTCGCCCCGGCAGGATCGCCATGCCCCGGAGACTTTCCTGCTACGGGGCGCGCCGGCGCCATCGCCCGAGGGGCCGGTGCGCGCCGAGCTGCTGGGCCGTGGCATCGGCATGGCCGGCGGGCGCCTCGAGGCGCCCGAGCCGGCGGGTACGCCGCGCCTGCGCGAGCGTCTCATGCGGATCCACACGCCGCGCTACCTGACCTTCCTCGAGAGCATCCATGCCCGCTGGCAGGCACTGCCGGGCGCCGCCGAGCGGGTTGCGCCCAACGTGCATCCGACCGGCGGCGGGCATCACTATCCCGAACATCCGATCGGCCAGGCCGGCTGGCACATGCACGACATGGCGTGCCCGATCGGTGCCGACAGCTTCGCCGGCATCCTGGCCAGCGCGGCGAGCGCCGAGGCCGCCGCCGAGGCGGTGCTCGATGGCGACGACACGGCCTATGCGCTGTGCCGGCCGCCGGGCCATCACGCCGGACCGGAGCGCGCCGGCGGTTTCTGCTTTTTCAACAATTCAGCGCTCGCGGCGAGCGTGCTGCGCGAACGCTTCGCGCGGGTCGCCATCGTCGATGTCGACCTGCATCACGGCAATGGCACCCAGGACATCTTCTACGCGCGCGGTGATGTCTGGACCGGCTCGCTGCACGCCGACCCCAGTGGTTTCTATCCGTTCTTCTGGGGCGGCGCCGAGGAGCGCGGCGAAGGAGAAGGGTTGGATTGCAATTTAAATATACCGTTATCTATCGGTAGCAATGGAGTCGTCTTCCTGGATGCCCTCGAGTGCCTGCTGGGCGATATGCAAGCCTTCGTCCCCAATGCCATGGTCATCGCGCTGGGCCTCGATGCCCACAAGGACGACCCGCTGGCCGGACTGAGCCTGGAAACTGCTGACTTCGCGCCGCTCGGCGCACGCTTGGCCGCGCTCGATCTGCCTTGCGTGGTGGTTCAGGAAGGCGGTTACCCGACGGCCAGTCTGGAGCATAACCTTGCCGCGTTTCTACGCGGTTTCAACACCAACTGAGCCGGCATGCATCGCCGGAAACCAGCGCTTTGTTCATCGTTTCATTCGACAGCAAGGAACACGCCATGACCATCGAATACGCCGACGCCAACCAGCGCATGAGCCAGGCTGCCGTGCATAACGGCACCGTCTATCTGGCCGGCCAGGTGCCGCACGATGCCAGCGCCGACATGCAGGGCCAGACCCGCCAGGTGCTCGAAACCATCGAGGCCAAGCTGATAAAGGCCGGCTCGGCCAAGGACCATCTGCTCTCGGCGACCATCTGGGTCACCGACATGGCCGAGTTCGACGCCATGAACGCTGCCTGGGATGCCTGGGTCGCGCCGGGTCGCCCGCCGGTGCGCGCCTGTGTCGAGGCCCGGCTGGCCAAGCCGGAGTGGAAGGTCGAGATCATGGTGACGGCGGCCCGGACGGAGAGCTGACATGCGCATGATTACCGCGCAGGAGGTGGCCGGGGCGATGCCCTGGGTGCCGCTGGTCGATCGTCTGGCGCGCTGTTTCGTCGAGGGGGTAGAGGCGCCGCCGCGCCACCATCACGCGATGCAGCGTGGCGACGGCGAGGCGACCATGTTGTTGATGCCGGCGTGGGAGAAGGACGGCTACATCGGCATGAAGATGGTCAACGTGTTCCCGCAGAACGCCGAACACGGGCTGCCGGCGATCGCCGGGGTCTACCTGCTCTGCGAGGGCGATCACGGCCGACCGCTGGCGTGCATCGAAGGCGGTGAGCTGACCCGTCGGCGGACCTCGGCGGCCTCGGCGTTGGCCTGTCGCGCGCTGGCCCGCGCCGATGCCGAATCGTTGCTAGTGGTGGGCACCGGCAAGCTGGCGCCGATGCTGATCGAGGCGCATGCCGCCGTACGCCCGGTCAAGCGGGTGCGCATCTGGGGCCGCAATCCGGCCAAGGCGGCGCGCCTGGCCGAGGAGTACGCCGGGCACTTCGATTGCGCCGCCGTCGAGGATCTGGCCGCGGCGGTGGGCGAGGCCGACATCGTCAGTTGCGCAACGCTTTCGAGCGAGCCGCTGGTGCGTGGCGAATGGCTCAAACCCGGCGCGCACCTCGATCTGATCGGCGCCTTTCGGCCGAGCATGCGCGAGAGCGACGCCGCGTGCCTGACCCGTGGCGAAGTGTTCGTCGATACTTATGCCGGGGCAAAAGGCGAGGCCGGCGACATTCACCAGGCGATCGACGAGGGCGCCTTCGAGTTCGCCTCGATCCGCGGCGAGCTGGCCGAGCTGCTGCGCGGCGAACGGCCCGGACGCAGCGACGACCAGGCGATCACCGTGTTCAAGTCGGTCGGCGCCTCGCTGGAGGATCTGGCCGCGGCGATCGAGGTCTGGGAACGTCTGGCGGACGAACGGGGCGCTTCATGACGGGCCCGAAGACGACCGGGTTCTACTGGCACGAGCGCTGCTTCTGGCACGATCCGGGGGCGATCGGGGTGTTCGCGGCGCCCGGCGAATTCCTGCAGCCGCAACCGGCCTCGGAGAGCCCGGAGAGCAAGCGCCGGCTCAAGAACCTGCTCGAGGTCTCGGGGCTGATCGACGCGCTGGCGGTCTGCAAGCCGCCGCCGGCCAGCCGCGAAGACCTCGAGCGTTTCCATGCGCCGCGCTACCTGGATGAACTCGAGGCTGGCAGCCGGCGCGGATTGGGCGATGGCGGCGACTGCGCGCCGTATACCGCCGGCAGCCTGGCGGCGGCGAAGCAGTCCGCCGGGTTGGCGATCGCCGCCATCGAGGATGTCGCGCTGGGGCGACGGGGCAATGCCTATGCGCTGTGCCGCCCACCCGGGCACCACGCCGAGGCCGATCGCGGCCGCGGTTTCTGCCTGCTGGGCAACATCCCGGTTGCAGTGCGCCGCGCCCGCGCGCTTGGCCAGGTGGGGCGGGTCGCGATACTCGACTGGGATGTGCATCACGGCAATGGCAGCCAGGCGGCGTTCTACGACGATCCGGAGGTGCTGACGATTTCGCTGCACCAGGCCGGCAACTACCCGCTGGACACCGGCGAATTCGACGAGCAGGGTAAAGGAGCGGGACTCGGCGGCAATCTCAACCTGCCGCTGCCGCCGGGCTGCGGCACCGACGCCTATCATTACGCCATGCGACGTCTGGTGCTGCCGGCGCTGGCGGCTTTTCGGCCCGAGCTGATCGTCGTCGCCTGCGGCTTTGACGCCTGCGGCAAGGACCCGTTGGGCAAGATGCTGCTCAACAGCAGCGCCTTCGCGACGATGACTGCACAGCTCAAGGGACTGGCCGAGCAGCTCTGCGAAGGACGCTTGGTGATGATCCACGAGGGCGGCTATTCCGAGGGCTACGTACCGCTATGCGGGCATGCGGTCATCGCCCGGCTGGCCGGCAGCGCTATCGACGTGCCCGATCCGCAGGACGCCGAGATCGCCGCCTGGGGCTATCAGGCGTTGCAGCCGCACCAGCGCGAGTTGATCGACGACTGGCGCCGGGGCTGGTCCGCCTATGCCGATCTCGACGCGGCGGATGGCGTCGTTGCCGACCTACTGAAAACGCCGGAGTAGCCAGGGAGTGACCATGCATATCGCCATTATCGGTGCCGGGGTGGTCGGGGTGACGACCGCGCATGCGCTGGTCAGTCGTGGTCATCGAGTCAGCGTGATCGAGCGCCTCGACGCCGCCGGACTCGAAACCAGTCGCGGCAACGCCGGCCAGCGCTCCTACGGTTACGTCTATCCATGGGCTTCGCCGGCGATGATCAAGAAGGCCCTGCCGTGGCTGGTCAAGCCCAGCGGTCCGCTGAAGATGCGCATGCCGCCGACGCCGTGGACGCTGCGCTTTCTGACCGCGACCTGGCGCTTCGCCAACGCGCCGGGCGTCTTCCAGGCCAACAAGCGGGCGATGCTGCGCCTGGGCACGTATAGCCGGCAGTGCTTTGTCGATCTCGAGGAGAACCTGGACCTGGCCTTCGACGGCGGCCACGGCGGGCTGATCGACCTGGCCAGCGACGACGCGACCGCCGAAGGGCTCAAGGCCACCGCGGGACTGCTCAGCGAGATGGGCATCGATCATCAATGGCTGACGCCCGAGGGGCTGGCCGAGGTCGAGCCCGGGTTGCGCGGTGATGCGCCGCTGGTCGGTGCGTTGCGGTTGCCCGGCGACGGCACGGGGGACTGCCAGCGCTTTACCCAGGCGCTGGCCGCCGAGTGCGAGCGGCTCGGCGTCACCTTCCGCTATGCCAGCGAGGTGCGTGACATCGTGCGCGAGCGTGGCGTGGTAAGCGCCCTGCAACTGGTGCCGACGACCGCGGCCTCATTGAGCGAAGGCGAGACGCTGGAAGTGGATGCGCTGGTGGTCTCGGCCGGTTGCCAGTCGCCGGGGCTGGCTGAGGCGCTCGGCGTCAAGCTGCCGATCTACCCGGTCAAGGGCTATTCGTTGACGGCGCCGATCAAGGACCCGGAACGGGCGCCGCGCTCGACGGTGATCGACGATCGCTACAAGGTCGTGGCGACGCGCCTGGGCGATCGCCTGCGGGCCACCGGTTTCGTCGAGCTGGACGAGTTCGATCGGCGCATTCCCGAGGCGCGCCTGGCGACCATCCGCCATGCGGTGGAATCGCGCTTTCCCGGGGCCGCCGATCTCGACCAGGCCGAGTCGTGGACCGGCTTTCGACCGATGACCCCCGACGGCCCGCCGATCATCGGCCAGGCCAAGCTCGACAATCTGTATTTCAACACCGGCCACGGTACCTTCGGCTGGACGTTCTCGGCCGGCAGCGCGCAACTGATCGCTCAGTTGATCGATGGCGATATGCCGGTGCTGGATATCGCGCCGTTTCGCCCGGGGCGCTTCGGCAAGTGATCGGCCACGGGCATCGTTCAACGTCTGGGACGTTCAATGTTCAGGGGAGGGTGACATGCAGTCGATCAGTGATCGCGACGGCTGGTTCTGGCTCGATGGCGTATGGTTGGCGTGGCGCGATGCCAGGATGCATCTGCTCACCCACACCTTGCATTACGGCATGGGCTGTTTCGAGGGCGTGCGCGCCTACGAGGGACCGAACGGGGTGCATCTGTTCCGCGCCGATGCGCATGTCCGTCGGCTGCTGGATAGCGCCCACGCCTTGGATATTCCGCTCGATTTCGACGCCCCGGCACTGCTCGACGCGCAGCGCGAGGCGTTGCGCCGCAACGCGCTGGGCGATGCCTATCTCAAGCCGACGGTGTTCCTGGGCGCCGAAGGCATGGGTCTGCGCGCCGAGGGCCTGAGCACCCATGTGATGATTCCCGCCTGGCATCTCGCCCATTACATTTCGCCGAGTGCCGCCGAGCAGGGCTTGCGGGTGCTGACGTCTTCATGGAGCCGCCACCACGTCAACATCAGCCTGTGCCGGGCCAAGACCAACGGCCACTACGTCAACTCGATGCTGGCGTTGAATACCGCGATCAAGGCGGGCTTCGACGAGACGCTGATGCTCGACCCCGAAGGCTATGTCGCCGAGGGCTCGGCCGAGAACGTCTTCCTGGTCCGCGACGGCGTGCTGCATACCCCGGAAGTGACCTCGTGTTTACAGGGCATCACCCGCGACAGCGTGATCGCGCTCGCCCGCGAGCGGCTGGGCATGACGGTGCGCGAGCGGCGCATCACCCGCGATGAACTCTACACCGCCGATGAGGCGTTCTTCACGGGTACCGCGGCCGAGATCCTGCCGATTCGCGAACTGGACGGCCGACGCATCGGTCGTAGCGACCAGCGCCCGGTCACCCGCGAGCTCCAGGGGCTCTATCGGCGGTTGGTGCGTGGCGATCTGGCCGGCGACCTGGCGGCCTATGGCGATTGGCTGCAAGCCGTGTGATGCGACCATTGTCACGTCCTGTGCCCGCACAAAGACGTCGCGGCTGGCTGGCACAAGGGGACGGGTCCATATAAGCGAATTTATTCGCGATGGCGGCGGGCGCTGTATCTCCCCGGCCATGCCGGGCGCCTGCGGCGCCAATCGCGAACCAGCTCCCTCCCACAGGCGTCTCCATGTTCCAGTGGGCCATCCAGGCTGGTTTGCGTGGGAGGGAGTTTATTCCCAATAGCGGGGCCTTAACGTTTCACGCTGATCCGCGAAGAACCGAACATTTGCTGTCGGCAACAATTGATCCCGAATACAGGGTGCGCGACGCCGATTTTACATTCACACAACATGCCGTTGGTTCTGTTTGGCTAGTCCGGCTTTGATCAACTCTACTGAGGAAGTGAAATAAAGTTTTGAACGAGGGTAAATCGGGTACTTGGCAAATAGCTTTGTAATGCCGATAATGGAGAGGCATCCCGGAAACATATGGAAGGCTAGTAGCGCATGTCACTGTTAAGCGAATACATGAAGAAAGAGCAGCTGCTCAAGCAGCTGAGCGACGAGCTGAAGCAGCTTGAAGGTGATCAGCGCCTGAAGTCCGAACTCGATTTCAAGGAGCGTCTGGAAGCCTTGATGAAAGAGTTCAACAAGAGCGCCAGCGACGTGATCGACATGCTCGATCCCAAGCCGCAGGACTCCGGCTCCGCCAGCAAGTCGAACGCGGCCAGCACTAGCGGTCGCCGTAAGCGCAAGCTGAAAATCTACAAGAACCCGCATACCGGTGAAGTCGTCGAAACCCGTGGCGGCAATCAAAAAACGCTCAAGGTCTGGAAGGATGAGCACGGTGCCGATACCGTCGAGTCCTGGCTCGTGCGCACCGAAGACTGAACTCTTACAGCGTAATCGTGTCAATACGAGCGCTGGCGTTGCCCGGGCTGATTCTCGGCCCGGTATTTTCAAGCCTTTCCATGTGCGTTCCCGCGGGTGCTCTCATTCATTGCCCTTCGCGGTAAAGCATGTCGCGACGTGCAGCGATGGGCTTGTGCTGCGCAAGCCAGGCCTCGTTCTCCCGGTACGGTTTCCCGATTATTGTCCATGAATTCTTACTCTCATCAATGAAAGCATCTAACCCCAAGCATTCAAACTAGATTAGCGATCGCCAGCCAGTCGGCGTTGTCCGTGGGTATGGCCAGCGTGCTGGGCCAGCTGCATCAACGCGCGCTCAGGAGTGGGGCCTATGTGCCGGACTGGGTGGTGAACATGCTACAGTGCGCGAATCAGACGCAAAAAAGGTAAGTGAATCAATGGCAACAGAGCTAGACGAGTTCGAACAGAGCATGCGGCGAGAAATCAATGCGTTTCTTGGCCCAACGGCCAGCAAGCCACAACGCGAAAGGGCGACGGAAGATCGCGCCGGTGGACTGGCTTTCAGGACCAAGCGTACGCCCGCAAAGGGCAGTTCAATCAAGACTGGGTATATCGTCAAGCTCGCGGTCCGCAACAAGCCGCTTGAGTGGGATACCGTCTTCGAGCACCAGTCGACGAGCATCTCCAGACTCGAAGCGCAACTTCAAGCCGAGAAGGCGGCGCACAAGGCCGGCTATCGTATCATTGGCCATGTGATCGACATCAAGCCGCTGTGAAGCTCCGCCGGTAGTGAAGGCAGGCGCCGCCGCCATCGCATCGTAGCGCGTAGAGGGATGTGCGATTGAAGGCATGAACAACCCGATTTGTAGCCCTTTTTCATGGCTTTGCCTCCGCGATCCGCCGCTATCATGGGGCCATCCTGGGCTCCGAGCGGACTCGTTCATGAATGTTTCTACCCTGATAGGCATAGCCGCCAGCGTGCTGCTGCTGGCCAGCGTCGTGCTGCTGAGCGCGGACACGGCGATGAGCTTCGTCAACCTGCCGGGGTTGGCGATCGTCCTCGCCGGCACGCTGGCGGCGACGTTCATCAGTTACCCGCTGCGCGAAGTCATTCGTGTGGTGCGACTCGTCGGCGTGGTCTTCCGCCGCGAGGACAGTTACGTCGAGGATGATACGCGCGAGCTGGTGGACATGGCGCGGCTGTGGTTCAAGGGCGACATCCGCTCGGTCGAGCGCGCACTGGAACAGACTCGCAACCCTTTTCTGCGGACCGGCGTTCAACTGGTCATCGACAATACCCGCGAATCGGAGATCACCGACCTGCTGCGCTGGCGAATCGCCCGTCTCAAGGCACGGGAACTGGCCGAGGCGCAGATATTCCGGACCATGGCGGCCTATGCGCCGGCCTTTGGCATGATCGGTACGCTGGTGGGGCTGGTCAACATGCTCGAGGTGATGCAGGTCGGCGATATTGCCACCATCGGCCCGCGCATGGCGGTGGCCCTGCTCTCCACGTTCTACGGCATCCTGCTCGCCAATCTGGTATGCAAGCCCATCGCGGTGAAGCTCGAGCGCCGCACCGAGCAGCGTCTGATCGCCATGAACATGGTGCTCGAGGGCGTGGCGCTGATTTCCAAGCGCCGATTGCCGTCGTTCATCGAGGAAACGCTCAACTCGTTCATGGCCAGTTATCAGGATGAGATCCGCGACCCGGTCCGCAAGTCGCTGGCCGAGCCGCAACAGGGCGCGAACGCCAATGCTTGAGAGCCATCGCGACGGCCACCACCACGAGCGCCTGCTCTCCCTGCGTACCGAGGAGCGCGACGGCGAGGGCTGGATGATCAGTTACATGGACATCATGACGCTGCTGGTTGCGCTGTTCGTGCTGTTGCTGACGGTCAGTGGCCAGGCGAGGGATTGGGCGGGCGCCGTGCGTGGCGCCCTGGCGGCGAATGTGCCTGCGCAAACGCCGGCGAGTGCCCGGATTTCCATCGAGGCGATCGATGCCGCGCGCAGCATGACGGCGCGGTCAATCGCCGCTACGCCGCCGTTGACCGCGCCGCTCGGGGTGCGCCTGGGGGCACTGCTCGCGCCGCCGGCAGTGAGCCGCGATGCGCTGGCGGCCGCTCAGCGCCTTGCCGGGCGGAGCATGCTGGTGCCGCAGGTTCCCGTGTTGCCGCAAATTCACCCCGATGCTCGCCAGGCTGCACAGGCGATAGCCGCTACGCGCTGGATCAGCGGCAGCGCCCAGGCGGCGGCCATTCAGGTCGCCGGCGAGTGGCAATTGAAGGTGCCCAAGCCCTTGCCGGTGATCGACGGTGTCGAGGTGTCGCGGATCAAGGGCGGCATCAACCTGCGCATCCAGGACCATCTATTGTTCGGCTCGGGTGACGCCGAATTGACCGATCCCGGCCAGGAGATGGTGCAGGGCCTGGTGTCGCTGCTCGACCAGTACGAAGGCACGGTGTCGGTCGAGGGGCATACCGACAGCGTACCGATCAATACCGAGCGTTATCCGTCCAATTGGGAGCTCTCCAGCGCTCGCGCGACGGCGATCCTGCGTTACCTGGTCGCGGCGGGAATCGATCCCCAGCGGCTGCGCTCGGTGGGCTATGCCGACACGCAGCCTCTCGAGTCCAATGCCACGGCCGAGGGTAGGGCCGCCAACCGGCGTGTCGAATTGATCATTCATGCCCCCGAAGATTCATGAACCGGAGGTTGATGAACGTTGTATGCTTGCGTTGGAACGTTCGAATCGTGATGGTGGCCGCACGATTCGCGACCGAATGGGACGAAGGCAAGCTTAGGCGGGGCGATGGCAATTCAGAGAATCAATACCAGGAAAGATCGGGCAAAGCGCGATGCGGTCGTTTACAGCGACTCACAGATCGAGCATTACCTTTTTCTGCTCATCTATTCGGGGCGCCACGATACGGCCGAGAGCCTGTTTGGCGAGCTGCGCAGGATGCTGCCCGGCGTCGATCCGATTCAGTTGAATCGGGTGGCACATTCCTTTGCCGCCGAGCTCAAGGGGGCCGGCCTGGAGTGAGGGTGCCGGCAGTCGGTCGTATAGCTCGGAATGAATGCTTTGGCAAGGAATGATCGGCTCGAACGAAGGATGGCCAGAAGCGAGGCCGGGGGCGAATTCGCCCCCGGCCTCGCTTCTGGCGCGCGCTAAAAGACTTTCTTGCGCAGCCAGGGTTGGCGATGAACGGGCCATGAGGAGTAAACGATGCAGCGATTGCAGGACGCCGATAGCGATGCACTGCAGCCGATCGAAGTGGTGTTGACCGATGTCGACGATACGCTGACCCGCCACGGGCGGCTCGATGCGGCCACCCTGGCGGCCATGGAGCGACTCGAGGATGGCGGTATCCATGTCGTGCCGGTCACGGGGGGCTGCGCGGGGTGGTGCGATCATATCGTGCGTGCCTGGCCGGTGGCGGCGGTGATCGGCGAGAGCGGCGCCTTGCGCTTTCGCAAGACCCCCGGTGGCGGGCTCGATCAATGCTTCGTCCGGCCTCGCGAGCAGTTGCGCGACGAGCAGCGGCGCCTGCTGGAATTGGCCGGGCAGGCATTGGCTGCCGTGCCGCAGGCGCGCTTGGCCGCCGACCAGCCTTACCGCCTGGCCGACGTGGCGATCGACCACGCGCAGGATGTAGTGCCATCGCTGGGTCGTGAGGCAATCGAGCGCCTGGTCGACACCATGCGCAAGGGTGGGGCAAGCGCTCGTGCCAGCTCGATACACGTGAACGCCTGGTTCGGCGAGCATGACAAGGCCAGCATGGCCATGCGGGTGCTCGAGCAGGACTTCGGATTGTCAATCGCTGAGCAGCGTCGGCGAGTGCTGTTCATAGGCGATGCACCCAACGACGAGTCGTTATTTCGCAACTATCCCGCTTCGGTCGGTGTCGCGAACATCGCTGCACATCTTGGAGCCATGCAGGCGCGCCCGCGGTGGCTTTGCAGCGCCAGTCATGGCGAGGGTTTCGTGGAAATGGCCGAGCGGCTTTTGAGCTTGCCTCGCTAACGTCATCATGAGGCTTGTCAGGGTGCCCGACCCAGATGGATCGCTCGCAGACAGGCCTGGGTGCAGGTGAGTGGACGAATGGGCTTTGCAACAAGGGAGAGGTGATGGCCGCACTGGTTTTCTTTACATCGCTATTCCTGCTGGTGGCGTTGCTGTCGATAACGGCCGTGAGCGGGCTGTTCTCGGGCGCTCGCCGTACCGGGATCGGCAAGAAGGGGAGCGCCAAGATGGGCCCGGCGACGCGCAAGCCGCGTCAGAAGCGCCAACCCCGCCAGGCCGGCGGCGGCACGGCGAGATCGCGCCGCGCGGCGAGCAGCAATCCTCGCAAGACCGAACCGCGCAGACGATTTCGTCTGCCAGGCATACCGATACCCCCGGGATTGGTGTCGTGCCTGCCGCTGGGCCTGCTTCTTGCCTTGATGGTCGGCGCGGGGCAGTTAGCCTTGTATGGACTCCAGCAGTCCCGGCAGGGAGTTGCCGACGATTCACGCTTGGCCGCCTTCGACACAGCCTTGGGTTATCTCGGCGTGGCGGCCCTGGCGTTGCTGATGCTGGGACTGATAGGGGCCATCGCCGCCTATCGTCACAAGCCCTAGCGCAGGGGTAATGCCGCCAACCCCCTGAAGGAAGCTGGCATGATATAGTGCGTGCAATTTTTACGCGGCTCTTTCACGCGATTCGGAAGGTTCATGAACATTCTGATTACCGGCATGGCAGGCTTTATAGGCCATGCTGTCGCCAAACGATTGGCCGAGGATGGGCATGCCATCGTCGGCATCGACAATCTCAACGAGTACTACGACGTTGCCCTGAAGCGGGCGCGACTCGACGATCTGGCTGGTTTTTCCAACGTACGCTTCGAGCCACTCGACATTGCCGACAGCAAAGGCATGCAGCGGCTGTTTGCCGGTGAGCGTTTCGACCGGGTGATCCACCTGGCTGCCCAGGCCGGGGTGCGCTATTCGCTGGAAAACCCGGTGGTCTATGCGCAATCGAACCTGATCGGGCACCTCAACGTGCTGGAAGGCTGTCGTCACCAACAGATCGCGCATCTGGTCTATGCCTCCTCGAGTTCGGTGTACGGGATGAACGGCAAGGTACCGTTCGAGACGTGCGACAACGTCGATCATCCCATCAGCCTGTACGCGGCGACCAAGAAATCCAACGAGCTGATGGCGCACACCTATGCGCATCTGTATGGCCTGCCCGCCACCGGCCTGCGCTTCTTTACCGTCTACGGTCCCTGGGGGCGGCCCGACATGGCGCTGTTCAAGTTCACCCGAGCGATCCTCGAAGGGGCGCCACTGCCGGTCTACAATCACGGCGACATGTCCCGGGACTTCACCTACATCGACGACATCGTCGAAGGCGTCGTGCGGGTTCTCGATGTGATCCCCGACGGACATCCCGAATGGCCCGACGAGGCCATGGTGCCGGACAGCGGGCGCGCGCCGATCGCGCTCTACAACATAGGACACGGCAGCCCGGTAGCGTTGATGGATTTCGTCCGCGCGATTGAGAGCGCCACAGGATGCACGGCACAGTGCGATTACCAGCCGATGCAGCCGGGCGACGTGCCACGGACCTGGGCGGATACCGAGGCATTGTTCGCGGTCACCGGCTATCGACCCGCGGTCGGGGTCGAGGAAGGGGTGGCGCGTTTCGTCGCCTGGTATCGCGATTTCTATCAAGTATGAGACTGGTTCAGGGATAACGCGCCATGAAAATCACCATCTTCGGCACCGGTTACGTGGGTCTGGTGACCGGCACCTGCCTGGCCGATGTCGGTCACGATGTACTGTGCGTGGACGTCGATACCGACAAGATCGCCCGGCTCGAACGCGGCGAACTGCCGATCTACGAACCCGGTCTCGAGGCAATGGTGCGCCATACCGTAGTTGAGGGCCGGCTGCGCTTCACCACCGATGCCGCCGCCGCAGTGGCGTTCGGCACCCTGCAGTTCATCGCCGTGGGCACGCCCCCCGACGAGGATGGCAGCGCCGATCTGCAGTATGTCCTCGCGGTGGCGCGCAGCATCGGCGAACACATGACGGACTACAAGGTCGTCGTCGACAAGTCCACCGTGCCGGTGGGCACCGCCGACAAGGTCCACGCCGAGATCGCCGCGACCCTCGCCGCACGGGGTCTGCAAACGGCTTTCGACGTCTGCTCCAACCCTGAATTCCTCAAGGAAGGGGCGGCGATCGAGGACTTCGCCCGGGGTGCGAGGATCGTCGTGGGCACTGAATCGCCGCGCGTCAAAACGCTGATGCGCGAGTGTTATGCGCCCTACAACCGCAACCGTGAAAAGCTGATTTTCATGGACGTGCGCAGCGCCGAGCTGACCAAGTATGCGGCCAATGCCATGCTCGCCACCAAGATCAGCTTCATGAACGAGATCGCCAACCTGGCCGAGCGATTAGGCGCCGATATCGAGCAGGTGCGCCATGGCATCGGCAGCGACCCGCGCATCGGCTATCACTTCATCTACCCCGGCTGCGGTTACGGCGGTTCGTGCTTTCCCAAGGATGTCCAGGCGCTGGCGCGCACCGCCAGCGAGATCGGCTATCGCTCGGAACTGCTCGAAGCCGTCGAAGCGGTCAACAAGCGCCAGAAGACCACCCTGTTCAGCAAGCTCAGCCAGGCCTTCGATGGAAGCCTGACAGGCAAGACGGTGGCGCTGTGGGGGTTGGCCTTCAAGCCCGGCACCGATGACATGCGCGAGGCGCCCAGCCGTACGTTGATGGAAGCGCTGTGGGCGGCCGGCGCGCGAGTGCGGGCCTTCGATCCCGAGGCGATGGCCGAGTGCCGCCGGCTCTACGGCGAGCGCGACGATCTGGCGCTGGTCGACGGTCGCGAGCAGGCGGTTTCCGGCGCCGATGCGCTGGTGATCTGCACCGAATGGAAGGCCTTTCGCAGTATCGATTTCGCCTGGCTCAAGGCTCAGTTGGCCACGCCGGTGGTGATCGATGGTCGCAACCTCTACGACCCCGAGGCGGTCAAGGCAGCGGGGCTGTTGTACTTTGCCGTCGGTCGTGGCGAGTCCTTGATGCGGCCTCGTTGAGCGCTGCCAGCTCTACAGCGAGAACGCCCGCTCATGATAGCGGGCGTTCGCATTGACGCGGGGCTTCCTGGTGGGCCACCGATGTGGCCGTCAGGTCACGCTCAACTCATAAGCAACGGCGTTAGCGCCCATCCGCCTCCCAGCAGTAGCACGAACAGGCACAGCGCCAGCAGAAAGGGCCTGACGCCCAGGGCCTTGAGCTTTTCCAGGCGTGTCTCGAAACCCAGTGCCGCCATGGCCATGGCCAGCGAGACCTGGCCCACCGTCACCAGCCCGGCATGCAGCACGGCGGGCAGGGCGATCAGGCTATTGAACACGACCATGGCCAGAAAGCCGAACGCGAACCACGGAATCACCAGCGCGGGGCGCGCCGTGCTGTCATCGCTATCTTGGGTGTCGCGGCGCAGCCACCATTGGCCGACGATCAGCAGGAAGGGCACCAGCAGCATCACCCGCACCAACTTGACGATCACCGCGTTGGCCAGTGCCTGGGGACCCACCGCATCGCCGGCGGCGACCACCTGGGCGACTTCGTGGATGGTCGCGCCGATATAGATTCCGTAGAGCCCTTCGTCCATGCCGGTCAGCGGATAGAGCAGCGGATAGAGCAGCATCGCCAGGCTACCGAAAAGCACCACGGTGGCCACCGCCATCGCCGTCGCGGCGGGCTTCGAGCGAATCGTCGTTTCCGTCGCCAGTACCGCCGCGGCACCGCAGATGGCGCTGCCGGCGCTGGTCAGCAACGCCGTTTCGGCATCCAGCTTGAGCACTCGCGTGCCCAGCCAGTAGCCGATGACCAGTACCGTGGTGATGACCAGCGTGTCCAGCACGATCACCTTGGGGCCGAGCCCGAGGATCTGCTGCAGGGTCAGCGAGAGGCCGAACAGCACAATGCCGCCGCGCAACAACCAGCGCGTGGCGAACTGTAGCCCCGGGCGCGCCTGCGGCAGGCGACCGATAAACGGTAGGTTGCCCGCCACCAGGCCGAGCAGCAGCGAGAAGACCAGCGGGCTGACGCCGCTTTCGACGATGCCGGGGAGCTGGGTCAGCGCAAAGCCCCCCAGGGTCAAGCCGGCACACAACACGATGCCCTGCCACATGAGTCGCCTCCCTCGAAACTGAATGATTCGAATTGTCTGGTTAGACTAATCGGCGATCCTGTTATGTGTTATTGGGTAATAACGATATGACTGTTAAGTGGAACTGATATGTCGACGCATGTGACCTTTCGCCAGCTTCAGGTATTCGTCGCTGTGGCGCGGAGCGGTTCGGTGAGCGCAGCGGCCAGGCAGCTCAGCCTTTCGCAATCGGCGGCCAGTCAGGCGCTGAGTGATCTCGAGCGTCAACTGGAGGTGGTGCTGTTCGAACGGCTGGGCCGCCGGCTCGAGCTCAACGATGCCGGGAGTCGCCTGCTGGCGCATGCCGAGAAACTGCTGCAGGGCATGGCCGAGCTGGTCGATGCCGCCCGGGAGCCCGAGGGCGCGCTACGCGGTACGCTGCACGTGACGGCGAGCGCGACGATTGGTACCTATCTGCTGCCGATGCTGGCCGGACGCTTCAGCGAGCGCCATCCAGGGGTCGATCTGCAGCTGCGCCTGCGCAACACGCGGGAGGTGATGAGCGACATCCTGCGCTTCGATGCCGATCTGGGGCTGATCGAGGGGCAGTGTACGGAATCGCGCCTGGTCAGCGAGGTCTGGCGTCACGACGAGATGGCGATCATCGCCTCGCCCCAGCATCCGCTGGCCGACCAGGGGCGGTTGAGCATCGGTGCGCTGCAGTCGGCGCAATGGATCCTGCGCGAGCCGGGCTCGGGTAGCCGGGCGATCTTCGAGGCGGCGATCCATCCCCACGTTGAACGCATCCAGGTGCGCATGGAACTGGACCAGCACGAGGCGATCAAGCAGGCCGTACGTGCCGGATTCGGGCTGGCCTGCCTGTCACGCTTGAGTGTCGCCGGCGAACTCGCACGCGGCGAACTGGTGGCGCTGGAAACCCCGCTGAGCCTGTCCCGGGCTTTTTCGCTGGTCTGGCACCCCGAGCGCTATCGCAGCCCGCTGTGGCAGGCCTTCAAGGTCTTTCTGCTCGAATCCGAATAAGGGTTTACACCCCTTTGACTGGAGGCGGGCCAGGCGACCCTGCCTTCAGCGCGCATTTATCCTGCCGTTTCTGCTTCCCCATGAATGCTCAGGGATCAATGGTTTGCGTTACATGAGCAGATGAACACGGTCATGCGCTTGACTGTCATATATACTATGTCATATACATGAATTGCGGGGTCAAGGTAGCCCGTCGATCAAAACAACGAAGGAGAGGAGCATGAGCATCGATTTCGTGGTCCACGATGCCGACGACGCGGTCGGCGTGGTGGTGGTGGAGGGAATCCAGGCGGGGCAGACGCTGACCGGTTGGGTGATGGATCAGGACAAGACGCTGCAATTCGAGGTGCGCGACGCGATTCCGATCGGTCACAAGCTGGCGATTCGCGATCTCGCCGAGGGCGATACCGTGATCAAGTACAGCGTCGACATCGGCCGGGTGGTCAAGCCGATCCGCAAGGGCGAGCATCTGCACGTCCACAACGTCAAGACCAAGAGGTGGTGAGCATGGAACTCAAGGGACGCACGTTCATGGGCTATCGTCGCGACAACGGACGCGTCGGTGTGCGCAATCACGTCATCGTGTTGCCGGTGGACGATATCTCGAATGCCGCCGCCGAGGCGGTCGCCAACAATATCAAGGGCACGCTGGCCCTGCCGCATCCCTACGGTCGGCTGCAGTTCGGTGCCGACCTGGATCTGCACTTTCGCACCTTGATCGGCACCGGCTGCAATCCCAATGTCGCTGCGGTCATCGTGATCGGCATCGAGCCCGGCTGGACCGGCAAGGTGGTCGACGGCATCCGCGCCACCGGCAAGCCGGTAGAAGGCTTCTGGATCGAGCAGAATGGCGACCACAACACCATCGCTGCCGCTTCGCGCAAGGCCCGCGAGTTCGTCCAGTACGCCACCGAACTGCAACGCGAGCCCTGTGACATCGCTGATTTGTGGGTATCGACCAAGTGCGGCGAATCCGATACCACGTCCGGCTGCGGAGCCAACCCCACCGTCGGTGAAGCCTTCGACAAGCTTTATGATGAGGGTTGTACGCTGGTATTCGGTGAAACTTCAGAGCTCACCGGCGGCGAGCATCTGGTCGCCGAGCGCTGTGCCAACGACAGTGTACGCGAGCAGTTCCAGGCGATGTTCGATCGCTACAGCGCGATGATCGATCGTCACAAGACCAGCGATCTTTCCGAGTCGCAGCCCACCAAGGGCAACATCGAGGGCGGGCTGACCACCATCGAGGAAAAGGCGCTGGGCAACATCCAGAAGATCGGCAAGCGCTGCCAGGTGGATGGCGTGCTCGACAAGGCCGAGACGCCCAGCGGGCCGGGTCTGTGGTTCATGGACTCTTCGTCGGCGGCGGCCGAGATGGTCACGCTGTGCGCGGCGTCGGGCTTTGTGGCGCACTTTTTCCCCACCGGGCAGGGCAACGTGATCGGCAATCCGATCCTGCCGGTGATCAAGCTCTGCGCCAACCCGCGCACCGTGCGCACCATGAGCGAGCACATCGATGTCGATGTTTCGGGCGTGCTGCGCCGGGAGATCAACATGCCGCAGGCGGGGGATCAGTTGCTCGAGATGCTGCTGCGCACCGCGAATGGCCGCAACACGGCTGCCGAGGCACTGGGCCATCGCGAGTTCGTGCTGACCCGGCTCTACGAGAGCGCCTGAAAATGGCCAGCGACGTCTCGACGAAGGCGGACGCCTCAGGCGAAGGCGGACGAGGGTGGCGCCGTGGATTCACGCAGCACCACCCGCGCCTCGAGCACCTGACGGTGCGCTGTCGACCGCCCCTGGATGCGTGTCACCAGAGCATCGGCAACCAGCCGGCCGACCTCGTCGGCCGGGGTGGCGACGGTGGTCAACGCGGGCCGCATGAAGCGGGCCTGAGTCAAGTCGTCGAAGCCGGTCACCGAGAGTTGTTCGGGAATCGCGATGCCGGCCCGCTGGGCGGCGAACATGGCCCCGAACGCCAGCACGTCGTTGCCGCAGAGAATGGCAGTGGGGCGCGGGGTGAGGCGCATCAGTTCGGCAAACGCCGTGGCGCCTTCCTCGATGCCGTATTCGACGGTGACCACATGATCGTCGGGCAGGGTATGTCCGGCCGCCTCGATAGCTTGGCGAAAGCCCTGCAGTCGCGCTCGGGCACGGTCGTTGCCGTCGACGGGCGCGGTGATGACCGCGATGTTGCGATGACCCAGCTCGAGAAGATGTTCGGCGAGGCGGCGTGCCGGCGCCGCATTGTCGAAGCCGATACTCGGCCAGTCGGGGTCTTCCTCGCTGTGCCAGCAGGTCAGGTAAGGCAGTTCGTATTGCTGGAAAAGGCGCAGCGTGGCGGGCAGGTGATCGTGGCCGATCAGCACCGCACCGTCGATGCCCTGCTGGATCAGGGTGCGCAACGACTCGACTTCCTCGACGAGGCTGTAGCGATAGGTGGCGATCAGCAACCGGCAGTCGTAGTGCTTGAGCCGTCGCTCGAGGCTGTCGATCATCGCGCTGAAGACCGGGTTGTCCAGTGTCGGTACCAGCGCACCGATCGCCCCTATGTGCCGGGAGGCCAGCGCCCTGGCCGTTCCGTCTGGCACATAGCCGAGGCGCTCGATCGCCGTCTCGACCTTCAGGCGCAATCGCTCGCTGACGTGCGGGCCACGATTGAGCACGCGAGAAACCGACGCCGTGGAGACGCCGGCCTCGCGGGCGACATCCTCGAGCAATATGCGTTTGACATCCTTGTTCATGAATCGACTCTTGACCGTTTCGCTCAGCGTATCACCGGCGGACGATACGCCCCAGCGACTAACACCAAGGTCGTACTGACAGCGCGATGTCTGTTGACTAGCTTTAATTCAGCTTAATTCTAAGCGCTTACAATTCTGCCGACAACAGCTAACAAGGACAAGCGAATAACAACGACAGGAGGAGGCCATGCAAACCACGAATGCTGACAAAAGCCGCCGCTGGGGGCGTGGGCTGATCGCTCTGTCCGCGCTCCTGATGGCGATATTTATTGTCCGGTTGGCGCTGGAAAGCTGGAACATGCCGCTTTTCACGCTATCACCCGCGGCGGAGGCGGCGTTGCTTGTCGCCACGGTCGCCTGCTTCATCACGGCCTGTATTCGACTCGAATGACCGGCTCGGGATCAGTGCCCCGATCAGGGCACCTTGCCGAGACCACGACACAACAAGACAGGAGTTCCAGCATGCTACGCCACACCAACAAGCCCAACAGTCATGCCCTAGAGAACCGCGAACCGGAACGTCCCGAGCGCCGCCATTTCCTGAACATGGTGGGGCGCTATGGCTTCACGACGGCCCTGATCGGTGCCCTGGGGGGAACTCTGTCCTCGGAATCGGCGATGGCCGCCGTTTCCCAGGAAGAGGCCGAACGCGAGAAGGCCGCGGACACGGTCCTGGTCATGGCCACCGGGTATCGCCTCGGCGCCTCCCGGGCCTATCCGATCATGCAGCTCAACTTCAAGGAGAACCTGCAGAACTTCAGCCGCGGCAAGCTCTACGTTCGCCTGCAGCCCGGCGGGCAGCTGGGTACCGGCGGCGCCCTGATTACCAAGGTGCAGAACGGGACCATCGCCATGGCCCAGCATTCGATCTCCAACTTGTCGGCCTTTGCCCCCGAGGTCGACTTGATCAATATTCCCTACTGGTGCGGCGAGAACCAGCAGCTGGTCAATCTGGTGACCTCCAACGCCTGGAAGGACGTAGTGCACGGCAAGGTGGAGGACCGCGGGTTCAAGGTCTTGAGCTATATCTGCATCGATCCGCGTACCGTTGCCGTGCGCAAAGGGCTGCTCGACCACCCGGTTCGGACTCCCGATGACATCGCCGGTATCAAATTTCGTGTGCCTTCGTCGCAGATTCTGCAGAAGGTCTATCGACTGGCTGGCGCCAACCCCACCCCGGTAGCCTGGGGCGAAACCTCTTCGGCGATGAAGCAGGGCGTTGCGGATGCTCTCGATCCCAGCGTGGAAGCGCTCTACGTATTCGGCTTCACCGATGTGCTGGCATCGATCTCGACGATCAAGTCGGTCCCCGACGCCCAGGTCTACACCTGCAACAAGCGCTGGTTCGACGAACGGCCGGCAGATGTTCGCGAAGCGATCATGCAGGCCTCGGACGTGACGTTCCGGGAAAACCTCGCCAAGGTGCCGGCGGCACGCGCCTATGCCTACTACGAGATGCGCCAGTCCGGCATCGACATCCGACTCGGCGGACCCGCACATCGTCGCCACCGACCTGGTCGGCCAGGCCGAGCACGGTCCGGATTCGCCGACCTGGCTGTTCACCACCTCGCGGGCGCTGGCCGATGCGGTCAGCGAGCGAATTCCCGCACTGATTGCGGACTTGCCCGAGACCCAGTCCAAGGCCGCCGACGCCGCCTGGCGCGACTACGGCGAGATCGTGATCTGCTCGAGCCGCGAGGAGGTGGCCGAGCTCAGTAACCGTTACGCCTCCGAGCATCTCGAGCTACAGGTCGAGGATCTCGACTGGTGGATCGAGCGCCTGACCAGCTACGGCTCGCTGTTCGTCGGCGAGGAAACCACGGTGGCCTTCGGCGACAAGTGCTCGGGCACCAACCATATCCTGCCGACCAAGGGCGCGGCCCGCTATACCGGCGGTCTGTGCGCCGAGAAGTTCCTCAAGATCGTGACCTACCAGCGCCAGTCGCGCGAGGCGACACGCAGCGTCGCCGCGGCCACGGCGCGGCTGTCACGCTGCGAGGGTATGGAAGGGCATGCGCGCAGCGGCGATGTACGACTGGCCAAGTACTACCCGGACGAGACCTTCGAGCTGACGATCGTCGAGGAGATCTAGATGAAGCCCTGCTTCGATCTCGAAGGGCAGGTGGCGCTGGTCACCGGTGGCAGCAGCGGGCTGGGGCGCAGCATGGCGCTGGCCCTGGCCGCCTCGGGCGCGGCGGTGGTGGTCGCGGCGCGGCGTCGCGACGCGCTCGACGACACGGTCGTGCAGATCGAGCGACAGGGTGGCCGCGCGGCCGCCCTGGTCGCCGACCTGGCCGATGCCACGTCGCTGGAGGCGGTGGCTCGCCAGTCCGCCGAACCGTTCGGTGCGGTGTCGATCCTGGCCAACGCCGCCGGCGTCAACCTGCGCCAGCCGATCGACGACGTCGACCTGGCCAGCTGGAACCTGACCCTGCAACTGCATCTGGGCACGCCGTTCTTTCTCGCCCGGGCGTTGGTTCCTGGCATGCGTGAGCGCGGCTACGGTCGGATCATCAACCTGGCCTCGCTGCAGTCGCAGCGGGCCTTTGCCGACAGCGCCCCGTACGGGGCTGGCAAGGGCGGCATCGTGCAACTGACCCGGGCCATGGCCGAGGCCTGGTCGCGCGACGGCATCAACGCCAATGCCATTGCGCCGGGTTTCTTTCCCACCGAGCTGACCGCCTCCCTGTTCGACGATCCAGTCAAGACACAGGAACTGGCAGCCCGCACGGCGATCGGCCGCAACGGCACCGCCGAAGACATCGCCGGGCCGACGGTCTTTCTGGCCGCACCGGCCTCGGCCTATGTCACTGGCCAGACGCTGTTCGTCGATGGTGGTTTTACCGCGCGCTAGGCGGCGGGTCAGGGATGGCCAAGAGGCCACGAGAATGAGTTGTCACTGGAGGAATTCAATGATGCAAGCGCTTTTCTATACCGGTCCCGATCAGATGGAACTTCGCGACGCCGAATTGCCGCCGCTCGGCGTCGGCGAATCACGGGTGCGGGTGCTGGCGACGGGGATCTGTGGCTCCGATTTGCATGCCTATCACGGCCACGACCCGCGCCGGGTGCCGCCGATGATCCTCGGCCACGAAGCGGCCGGTGAGGTCATCGAGGGCCCGCTGGCCGGCAAGCGGGTGACCATGAACCCGCTGGTGATCTGCGGTCATTGCGACTACTGCCTGGAGGGGCGCCAGAACCTGTGCAGCAATCGCACCATGCTCGGCATGAACCGGCCTGGCACCTTCGCCGAGAGTGTGGTGGTTCCCGATCAATGCCTGATCGAGTTACCCGACGGCCTGTCCTCGGTCGCCGCGGCGTTGACCGAGCCGGCGGCGACCGCGCTGCACGCCATCAACCGCCTGGAGCGCAGCCTGACGCGACCGCTCGCGGAGGCTAAGACGCTGGTTATCGGAGCCGGCGCTGTGGGATTGTTGACGGGCTTGATGCTGAGACAGCGTGGCGTGCGTCGCCTGACGCTTGCTGATACCAATCCGCTACGTCGCGAGACCGCCGAGAAGGCCGGGCTGACGGTGATCGATCCGCGCGAAACGCCGCTCGAGGCCGACAGCGTCGAGGCGGTATTCGATTGCGTTGGGGCGTCGGCGACGCGCGCGATGGCCGTGCAGGCGATGCGCCCCGGCGGTGTGTTGATGCATCTGGGCCTGCAGGACAACGACGGTCAGTTCGACATGCGCAGCGTCACCCTCAAGGAGCTCATCGTGCTCGGCGCCTACACCTACACCCCGACTGATTTACAGGCGAGCGTCGACCTGCTGGCTTCGGCAGCGCTGGGGCCACTCGACTGGGTCGAGACGCGTACGCTGGATGCCGGCGTCGGTGCTTTCGCCGATCTGGTCGCCGGGCAGACCGCCGCGGCGAAGATCGTGCTTACTCCCGGTGGCTGCTTCAGGCCGCGCCATCCGGCCTCGGTCCCTGTAACTGTGGGTTGAGGACGAGTGCCATGCTGCTGGGCATTACAGGTGGCTGGCGTAGCAGTATTGCCGAGTCGTCAGCCGTGAGGTACGCAGCTCGATCGGGGTGTCTTGATAGTCTCGAGCGACGCGGCGAATTTCGATCAGCGGTTCGCCGATTTCGACACCCAGGTGGGCGGCATCCTGCTCGCTGGCGGGCACGGCGATGAGTTGCTCCTCGGCATGGGCGACGGTAACGCCGTACTGATGCTGGTAGAGATTGTAGAGCGTGTTGGGCAGGATATCCGGCTGCTGTTCTACCGCGGCGAAGGTAGCGGCGTCGAGCACGATATCCTCGAGCAAAGTCGGGCTCCCGGTCAGTTCGCGAATCCGGCGGATATGGATCACTTCCGCTGCAGAGGCGAGTTCCAGGGATTTGCGCTCGGCGGCGCTGGCCGGGCGGCGCTGTCGACTCAGCACCCGCGATACCGGCAGACTGCGTTCGCCGTCATGGCGCACGATGTTGAAAAAACGGAACAGCGCCCGATCGGCATCATGGGTGGCGATGGCGGTACCCTTGCCTTGGCGGCGCACGACCACGTTGTCACTGGCCAGTTCATCGAGTGCCTTGCGCAGGGTGCCGACGCTGACGTTATAGCTTGAAGCCAGTGTCGCTTCACTGGGGATGAATGTCCCCGGCGGCCATTCCCCCGAAGCGATCCGCTCCAGAAGCAAGTTCTTGATCTGTTTGTAAAGTGGCTGAAATGTCGGGCCTTTCGGCGCGGTCATGGAGGCAACATCCTTGTTGATGAGCGGCGAGGGGGAGGATTCGTTGGGCGGATTATAATCAGGGACGTGCATTCCGACATCTCCTTGACTGTTTTATATAGTATGTCATATATATGAATTGCAAGTGAGTTGTCCTGTACCTGGGACTCGCAGCGAGCCAAGATCAGGCCCCGCGACCGTTTTCAGCTGTTCACGTGGCTTGCACAAGGATAACGACTGCTCCGAGGATCGACCCGAGGCCGTCCACCCGTCGCCATGTGAAATGTACGGATACGGGGTGGTTCGGTGATCCAAGGCGGGCGCTACGACGCGTCCATGGCTCTCATCACAACAACAGCAACATCGGAGAACATCATGCGCCAGACTTCACGCTTCAAGACATTGGGATTGGGCACGCTGATCGCCGGCGTGCTCGGTACGTCCATCTTCGCCGCCCCGGCCCTGGCTGCCGATGGCGGGAACTATCCCGACCAGAACGTGCAGTACATCATTCCCTTCGGCCCCGGCGGCGAGTCGGACATCAGCGCCCGATTGCAGCAGCAGTATTTCCAGGAACTGACCGGTCAGCAGTTGATCATCCAGTACATGCCCGGCGGCGGCGGTGCCGTGGGTTGGTCGCAGCTCAACGAAATGGCGGGCGACGGCTATACCATCATGGGCACCAACCTGCCGCACATCGTCCTCAAGCCGATGGGCAAGGACCCGGGCTTCAAGACCGAGGATCTCAAGAACTTCTATTACTTTCATTATTCACCGGATGCGCTGATCGTCACCAACGATAGCCCCTACAAGACGCTCGACGATTTCATCGCCGCCGCCAAGAAGGCCCCGGGCAGCGTCACCGTGTCGGGTAGCGGCACGCAATCCGCCAACGACATCGCCAACCGGCGGTTCGAATCGCTGGCCGACATCAAGACGACCTATATCCCGTTCAAGGGCACCGGGGCGGCAGTCGCCGCCTTGCTGGGCGATCAGGTCAAGGCCGAATGGGGCTACACCACCACCGCCGCCAACCAGCGCGACAAGGTGCGCATGCTGGCGGTGGCTTCGGAGGAGCGCAATCCGCTGTTTCCCGACGTCCCGACCTTCAAGGAACTGGGCTATGACATGACCGGCGGCGCCTACCGCGGCATGGCGGTGCCCAAGAGCACGCCGGAGGACGTGACGAAGAAACTCTCCGATATCTTCGGCAAAATCAACCAGAATCCCGAGTTCCGTCAGAAGATGGAGGACCTGGGTTTCGTGATGATCGACGTGCCCTACGAAGAAATGGACGACTTCATGGCTGAACGTCGCCAGGAATACGAGCAGGTCGCCCGCGAGATGGGGATCATCGAGTGAACCGACGACCGCCCGGGCCTCCCGGGCGGTCTCGTTCCTCAACGGAGGTAGTTCATGGAAACATTGAGTTTCATGGCCGCCGCGCTGTCCCCCGTCAACCTGCTGCTGGCAATCGTCGGCGTCGCCGCCGGAATCGTCATCGGCGCCTTGCCGGGTCTGTCGGCGACCATGGCCGTGGCGGTGCTGGTACCGATCACGTTCGGCATGCCCCCCGAGGCGGGGCTGATCATGCTCGGCGCCATCTACACCGGGGCGATCTACGGCGGCTCGTATGCCGCGATACTGGTCAACACGCCGGGCACGCCCTCGGCGATCGCGACCACCTTCGATGGCTATCCCATGGCCCAGCGCGGCGATGGCGATCTGGCGGTCACGCTGTCGACGCTATCGTCGGTGCTCGGCGGGCTGGTCGGGGCACTGGCCTTGTTGACGCTGGCGCCGCTGTTGGCGCAGATCGCGCTGAAGTTCGGCCCGGTCGAATACTTCTGGCTGGCCATCTTCGGCCTGACATTGATTTCGGCGCTCTCGGAAGGCTCGACCCTGAAAGGCTTCATCGGCGCCGGTATCGGTCTGCTGCTGTCGACGGTCGGCGTCTCTGTCATCGGTGCCGACATTCGCTATGCCTTCGGCTCGCAGTTTCTGCTCGGTGGAATCGAAACCATCTCGGCGCTGATCGGCCTCTACTGCATTCCGGTATTGATCGACCTGGTCGCCACGCCCAGTCCCCACCTGCAGCCCCCCGAGAAGGGCCGTGGGATACGCCTCGGCGAGGGGCTGAGACTGATGTGGCGCGGCAAGCTCAACGCCACGCGCGGCGCGGTGATCGGCACGCTGGTCGCCATTTTGCCGGGGGCGGGCGGTTCCATCGCCAGCCTGGTGTCCTATTCCGAGGCGCGGCGTACCTCCAAGCGCAGCGAGCGGTTCGGCCATGGTGAGCCGGATGGCGTGATTGCCACCGAAACGGCCAACAACGCCACCGTGGGCGGCGGCTTCATCCCCACCTTCGTGCTGGGCATCCCCGGCACGCCGCCCGATGCGGTGATTCTCGGGGCGCTGCTGGTCCAGGGGTTCCGGACCGGCCCGGAGATGTTCACCACCAACGCCAGCGTGACCTACACCTTCATCGGTGGGCTGGTCATCGCTACCTTGTTGATGCTGCCGATGGGGTTATTGATCGGCCGCTACGCCTTCAAGTCGATCGTCAGCATACCCAAGGCGCTGCTGGTGCCGAGTATCGCCTTCATGACCGTGATCGGCACCTATGCCATCCGCAACAACCCGTTCGACGTGGTGGTGATGGTGGTGCTGGGGGTGATCGGCTGGGTGCTGGCACGTTACGGAATCAAGCCTTCGCCGATCGTGCTGGGGCTGATCCTGGGGCCCATCGCCGAGCAGGGTTTCGTCCAGGGCTATCTGATAGGCAACGCATCGGGCTCGGTGCTCGGTGCCTTCTTCGGCCGGCCGCTGTCGTTGGCGATCATCGCGCTGGTGCTGTTGTCGGTGCTGTATCCGATCTGGCAGGCGTACCGTGCCCGGCGGCTGTCCAAGGAACTCGAGGAGGCCCGGCCATGAAACTCACCATCGAGCCCAAGCCCACCATCGAGCCCACGGAGAGGGTTGCGTCGCGCGGCTCCGATGCCTGTTTAGCCGCCGCCATGCTGGTCCTATCGCTCGGCGCGCTGTGGTTCAGCGGTGACATGTCGATCATGGCCAGCGTGTTTCCGCGCACCATCGCCGCGTTGGTGGCGGTCTTCAGCGTGGCCCTGCTGCTGCGCAGCCTGTTGATGCGACCCACGCGTCCGCGTCCCGAACCGGGCAGCGTCGCGCGTCGTCTGGGGCTGATCGCCGTGCTGCTGGTGTGGAGCCTGGCGCTCAAGTGGCTGGGATTCTTGGCGTCGAGCCTGTTGAGTGCCGTGTGCCTGGTCATGCTCTCGCACTATCACGCCTGGACACCGAAGCGCATCGCTGGCTACGCATTCGTGCTGCTGCTGATCATCGGCCTGTTCTACGGCCTGTTCGCGATCCTTCTCAACGTGCCGCTGCCGGTTGGCCTGCTCTGGCGCGCCCTGTGACAAGTGACAAGCGAGGTAACGGATGATCGACATCCTGATCACGGAATTCATGGACGAAGCGGCGGTGGCCGATCTCGAGCGCGATTTCTCGGTAGGCTTCGACCCGACGCTGGTGGAGGATCGCCGGCGGCTGATGGCCTCGGGCGAGGGCGTGCGCGGGTTGATCGTGCGCAACCGCACCCGGGTCGATGCGGCGCTGCTCGGTGAATTCCCCGACCTGCAGGCGGTTGGCCGGCTGGGCGTGGGGCTCGACAATATCGACCTGGATGCCTGTCGGGAGAGGGGCATCGAGGTGCTGCCCGCCCAGGGCGGCAATACCGTCTCGGTGGTCGAATACGTGCTGGCCGGAGTGTTGATGCTGCGCCGCGGCGCCTATCTGTCGACGGCCCGGGTGGTGGGCGGCGAATGGCCGCGCCAGGCACTGATGGGCCACGAGACCCAGGGCGCGACCCTCGGTCTGGTGGGCTTCGGGGCGATCGCTAGGGAAGTGGCGCGGTGCGCCGGTTGCCTGGGCATGTCGGTGATCGCCCATGATCCCTTCGTCGATGAGCGTGACAGCGCCTGGAACGAGGCCGAACGTGCCGCCACCCTCGAGGCGCTGTTGCCGCGGGTCGACGCGCTGAGCCTGCATGTGCCGCTGAGCGCGGGAACCCGTCATCTGCTGGGGCGCGAGGCGCTGGCGCTCATGAAGTCGGGCAGCGTGCTGATCAATACCGCGCGCGGCGGTGTAGTCGATGAAACGGCGCTCGCCGAGAGCCTGCGCGCCGGTCACCTGGGCGGGGCGATGCTCGACGTCTTCGAGCAGGAGCCGCTGGCCGCCGGCTCGCCGCTGGCCGGCCTCGAGGGGCTGATCGCCACGCCGCACATCGCCGGGGTCACCCATCAATCCAACGAGCGCATCAGTTGGATAACCGTCGGCAATGTGCGCCGGGCGCTGGGGGTGACGGCATGACCGCGCTGTCGATCGACAAGGCCCACGCGCTGGCGATCGCCGCGTTGACCGCGGTCGGCGTGCCAGACTGGGAAGCCGAGGTCACGGCCCACGCCCTGGTGATGGCCGACCGCGACGGCCTGGCCTCGCATGGGCTGTCGCGGCTACCGTTTTATCTGGACCAGGCGCGCAGCGGCAAGATCGTCGCCGGGGCGCGGGCCAGTGTCGCCATCGAGGGCTCGGTAATCCGGGTCGACGCCCGGCACGGGCTGGCCTTTCCGGCGATCGCCCGGGGCGTGGAGAGCGCCATCCCGTTGGCGCGCGAGCTGGGCATGGTCGCCGTGGCGATCGGCCGTTCCCACCACTTCGGAGTGGCCGGCTATCCGGTGGAGCGGCTGGCCCGCGAGGGGCTGATGGCGATGGCCTTCAGCAACGCGCCCTCGGCGATGGCGCCCTGGGGCGGCAACCGTCCGCTCTATGGCACCAATCCCATCGCCTTCGCCGCGCCGCGCGCAAATACGGAGCCGCTGGTCATCGATCTGTCGCTGTCGAAGGTGGCGCGGGGCAAGGTGATGCTGGCCAGGAAAGCCGGCGAGCCGATTCCCGAGGGCTGGGCGCTGGATCCGCAAGGGCGGCCGACTACCGATGCCGATGCGGCCATCGCCGGCAGCATGGTGCCGGCCGGCGACGCCAAGGGCGCCTCGCTGGCGCTGATGGTGGAACTGCTGACCGCCGGGCTGACCGGCAGCCACTTCGGTTTCCAGGCCGGTTCGTTCTTCGAGGCCGAGGGCGACCCGCCCAGTGTGGCCCATCTATTGCTGGTGTTCGACCCGCAGCGGTTCGCCGCCGGCTATCTGGCGCACGCCGAAGCGCTGTTCAGCGAGATGCTGGCTCAGCCCGGCGTGCGGCTGCCCGGGGCACGGCGTTTTGCCACTCGGGCCGCCGCATCCGAGGCATTGGAACTGCCCGATGGGCTGGTAGAAGAGCTGACGGCTTACGCCCAGCCCGAAGCGCCACCGTCATGAACTGCTGGGGCATTGCATGCCCGGGCAATGGCTATTCCAGCGCTTCGAACTGTGGCAGCACGGTTTCTTTGAGAAAGGGCCGGTAGTGCTCTTCGGTGACCGCGATCGGCGCTGCGTCCATGGCGGCGATGGCTCCGGCGAGCGCGGTCTCGTCCTCCCGCGCTACCAGAAACGGAGCCAATGTGCCGCGCAGAATTTCCCGTGGGCCGGAAGGGCAGTCGACGCTGATCACCGGCGTGCCCAGCATCAGTGCCTCGATCAGCGCCCGGGGCAGCCCTTCGGAATCCGAGCTCAGCACCAGCGCCTTGGCATGGCGGATGAACGGGTAGGGATTGGTCTGGTAGCCGGGCAGGATGACCCGCTCGGTGAGGCCGAGTTCATCGATCAGGGCGCGCAGCCGTGCCTCCTGGTCGCCCTTGCCCTTGCCCAGCAGCATCAGCGGCGTGCTCACGCCGCTGGCCTTGTAGGCGCGCAGCAGCCTGTCGTGGCGCTTGCGCGGCTCATAGGTGCCGACGTTGATGAGATAGTCGCCCTCGGGCAGCGCCGCCGGCTCGTCGGCCATCGCCAGGAAAGGCGCCCGCTCGTAAGGGTTGTAGATCGCGCGTATCTCGCCGGCCTTCAAGCCGATGACCTCGACGAGATTGTTTTTCACTCCCTGGGAGACGGCGATGACCTTGCGCCCGGTATAGAATCGATTCACCTTGGCGAAGGCCTTGGCGCGCTGCTTGGGGTCGCTGAACTTGGCCGAAATGTCGCTCTTGATCCAGAAGTGCAGGTTCGGGTAGCGCAGGTGGCGGGTGATCTTGTCGCAGGAGCAGGAAATGATCGTGTCGGGGGCGAAGGCATCCAGGGCGCGGGCGATGCGCCGCGCCTGCCACTGCTCGACCAGCGGGTTCGAGAACAGCTTGGTGAACCGGTTTACGGCTTCGAGGTTGATGATCTCCAGGCCCTCGGGGATGCGCTGCTCGATCCGTTCGCGAAGGATGAAGACCTTGACCTGGTTGCCGCGCTGGCGCAGCCCGTCGGCGGTATAGAGCAGCGATTTCTCGGCGCCTCCTCCATAGAGATCTTCGATGACGAAGGCGAAGCGTTTGCCAGTCATAGAGGGCCCCTTGCGTTTTCCAGCGCGCTGAGAATGTGTTCGAGAGCGAGTCGCCGATACTGCTCGCCCTTCAGCTTGGTGGGGCTGAGCATCGCCTCGAGGCAGGCCTGGCGTCGCGCGTGCTCGCGCGGAAGTCGGCGTACATGCGTATCGATCCAGACCAGCTCACCCTGGGCGTCGACCAGCACGTTGCCGAAATGAAAGTCACGATGAACGTAACCGTATGCGATCAACCGAAGGGCTTCGTCGCACATGTGTCGAAGAAAAGCGCGCCGGCCGTCCTCGTCCTGTTCGAGGAAGTGACGCTCCCCCGAGCGGGCTGCATCGAGATACTGCATGGCATACAGCGAGCCCAGCGGGTTGCGGGGGTTGATCGCTATCCCGTAGCCCCGGCAAGCGATCGTCCGCAATCCGGCGCGGCGAATGATGCGGTTGCTGCGGTATTCCCGCGCGGCGGCAGAACGCCCGCTCAACCGCTTGTCGAGAAGCTCGCGCAATAACCACTTTACGGTCTGCTTGCGCCAGTCGTACTTGTCGCGAACCAGCTTGTACAGCGAGCCGCCGGTTTCATCGAGATAAAAGGCGCTACTACCGACCTGCTCGAGTGTTTCCATCGCCGCCGGGTGGCTCAGGAACGTCTTGGCCGGCAACGAGGCGAGATTGCGTATCAGGTACCAGCGCGCCACGCCGTCCAGGCTGACTCGGTGAAAGAACATGGGCTTCGCTTGATAGGCTGTTAAGGGAGTCGGCAATCGTCGTGACCCCACCGGGGAAAGTCAAGCCAGCCAGGAGGCGGGTAGCGGATGCCAGTCTCCTGGCGGTGCCCGCTTCCAGAGCGACGGGGCCAGAAGCCCATGCTATGGCGGCCGCACGCAACCGCTAATAGGATAGACTCGCTACGATTAGCGATTTGTTCTGGCACAACCCCGACGCAGAGGCGCACGTGTACGATTTCATCATCATCGGTGGCGGCATTCTCGGCCTTTCCACCGCGATGCAGTTGATCAAGGCCTATCCCGGCCGGCGAATGCTGGTAATCGAGAAGGAGAGCGGGCCGGCACAGCATCAGACCGGTCACAACAGCGGCGTCATCCATGCCGGGGTCTACTATACGCCGGGCAGCCACAAGGCGCGTTTCTGTCTGGAGGGCAATCGCGCGACCAAGGCGTTCTGCGAGGAGCACGCGATTCCCTTCGAGGTGTGCGGCAAGCTGCTGGTCGCGACCAACGAGCTCGAGCTGCAGCGCATGCAGGCACTCTGGGAGCGCACCGCGGCCAATGGCCTGGAGCGGGAGTGGCTGTCGGCCGAAGCGCTGCGCGAGCGGGAGCCCAATATCACCGGCGTCGGTGGCATCTTCGTGCCGTCCAGCGGCATCGTCGATTACGCCCGGGTGGCGACGGCGATGGGCGAGCGCTTCGAGACGGCCGGCGGCGAGCTGCGCTTCGCGACAGCGGTGACCGGGCTCGAGGAGCGCCGCGAGGAGGTCGTGGTGGAGACCTCGCAGGGCAGTTTCGCCACCCGCCAGTTGATCTCCTGTGCCGGGTTGATGGCCGATCGCGTGGTGCGCATGCTCGGCGTCAAGCCCGGCTTCACGATCTGCCCGTTCCGTGGCGAGTACTATCGATTGCCTCCGGTTCACAACGACATCGTCAACCACCTGATCTACCCGATTCCCGATCCGTCGATGCCGTTTCTCGGCGTGCATCTCACGCGCATGATCGATGGCAGCGTGACGGTGGGCCCCAACGCCGTGCTGGCCTTCAAGCGCGAGGGTTATCACAAGCGTGACGTATCGTTGCGCGACAGCCTGACGATGCTTGCCAACCCGGGCGTGCTCAAGGTGCTCATGGCCAATCTGCGCCCCGGCATGGTCGAGATGAAGAACTCGCTGTTCAAGCAGGGCTATCTGCAGCAGGTGCGCAAGTATTGCCCGAGCCTGGCCCTCGAGGATCTTCAGCCGTACCCGGCCGGGGTGCGTGCCCAGGCGGTGTCCTACGATGGCAAGCTGATCGACGACTTTCGTTTCGTCAATACCAAGCGCACCGTCAACGTCTGCAACGCGCCGTCGCCGGCGGCGACCTCGGCGATCCCCATCGGCGCGCACGTGGTCGCCAAGGTCAAGGAACTGCTCGAAACGTGAGCTGCGAAGGGCTACAGCTGAACGTTGCCGTTGCGTATCGGAACCAACTTGCCGCGATCGATCACCGGTCCCGTCGGTTGCCCATTGGGAGCGCCGCTCGCGGGTTCGATAGTCACCGCCAGATCGGCGTTTGCGAGTGCGGCGCGCAAGCGTTGCGGTATGGCCATTCGCGCTTGGCCGCGGTTCGGCAGCATCCCCAGTGAGACCGGTTGACCGCCGTCTATCATCCACAGTTCGCCAGCCTTGCCGGCCGGCATGTCGCCAGGCTGCACGGCCTGGATCATCAGCTCGTCGGTAGCGCTGGCGCTGATGATCCAGCCGGGTATCTGGTTTTCGTCGAGGACGACGAAAATCGCATCGCCCGGAATCATTGGCTGGTCGGGAGCCTGATACCAGAGTAACGCAAGGCTTAGGCTGGCGATGGCCAAGCCGGCGGTCAGCGAGCGCCAGACGCCCAGGCGCTGCAGCCAGGGACTGCGTCCGACACCGAGACGCTTGGCGATGCGCGGCCACAGCGAGGCGGGAGGGGGAATCGGCGGCAGTTGATCGTTCAGCACCTGTAGGTATTCGCGCCATGCGGCAACGTGCTGCTGCAACGCTGGGCTCACCGCCAGCAGCGCTTCGAATGCGGCCACCTGGCTATGCTCGAGGGTGCCCAGCACGTACTCGCCGGCCGCGAGTTCGCGCTCGTCGGGGTCGCTCAGGTCCCACTGCTCATGCATACCTTCAACCTCTCCAGTCCACGCCGTATCCAGCTTTTGATGGTTCCCAGCGGTTGGGCCAGGGCGCTGGCTAGCTCTCCGTGGGTCAGCCCTTCGAAATAGGCTCTTTCGAGTGCGCGGCGTTGATTGCCGGACAAGGCCTCGAGACACTCGTGCAAGCGCTGGGTCGAGTGTGCCAGATCGACGGCCGCGACCATGTCGTCATGCGCTGCCAGAGCATCCAGCGCCTCGCCACCTTCCTCCACATGCCGATGGCGCCTGCGCAGCCAGTCGATGCCGATATTGCGAGCGATCGTGCCTAGCCAGGTCATGGGTTTGGCCTGGCTGGCGTCGAAGCGCCCGGCGGTCTGCCAGACGCGTAGATAGACCTGTTGCAGGCAATCCTGCGCGGCACCCTCGTCTCTGACTATACGTAGCAGCTGAGCATATAGACGCGCACTGGTGGCGCGATAAAGTCGTTCGATGCCCTTTGCCTCACCGTTGGCACATGCCAACAGGTAATCGATGAGGTGATCCTGCGTGTTGTTCTGCATGCGCGTCCCGTAGGCAGTTGGTTGGCAGGTACGCCGACATCAGTCTTCGTCAATGGTTGGCGTGTGTAAAGCCTGACGTCCATCAAACTGATGCATCCAGTTGATTGTGCCTTGCGTATGACTATTCGAAGACCTCTTTCAGAGGTCGACGATACCCTTCAGAACAAGGAGTAGTAACGATGAAGATGCACAATTTGCTGGGCGGTACTTTGCTGATGGCTACGCTGTTAACCGGCTTTCCTGCCTGGGCTTCCCATGGTCCGACCGAAGTCGGGGGAGCGACCATGTATCCGACTAACAACATCGTCGAGAATGCCTTGAACTCAGGAGATCATGAGACATTGGTGGCTGCCATCAAAGCGGCGGGGCTCGTTGATACATTACAAGGCGAAGGCCCGTTTACTGTCTTTGCGCCGGTCGATAGTGCTTTCAATCGACTGCCTAGCGGTACGGTTCCCATGCTGCTCAAGCCAGAGAACAAGAGCCAGTTGCAAAGCGTTCTGACCTATCATGTAGTCCCCGGCAACATGGACCGTCAGGCATTGAGTGAGGCGGTCATGAAAGCTGGCGGCAGTGCCCAGCTAGAGACCGTTAACGGGGCCATGCTGACAGTGAAGAAGAATGGAAATAATCTGGTGGTCGAAGACAATACCGGCACCGTTGCCAACATCAGCACCTATGATGTCAGCCAGGCCAATGGCGTGATTCACGTGATCGACCGTGTCCTTATGCCGGGCAGTTGAGTCTAGTGGGCCTTGCCATCGCGTCGCTGCCCTTGTGCAGCGACGCCCCTGATCATTGTAATCTACCACTTTGGTCGCGCTTTCCCGCCCTGCGCTTGATGCTCCCGGTAGCGCGCCGCATGATCGAACTACCCAACGATCGATAGTAACGCCTGTGGCGATAACAACCTCTTTCCCCGCCGGTTCGCAAGGAACCCTCTTTCACCATGACGATGAATGTTTCGACGGTAGTGGTGGTCGACGACGATCGCGAGATTCGCGAACTGCTCAAGGACTATCTCGAACGGCATGGCTATTGCGCGCTGCTCGCTGAAGATGGCGACGCGCTGTATGACTTGATGCGACGGGAAAAGCCCGATTTGCTGGTCATGGATATCATGATGCCCGGCGAGGACGGCTTGTCGTTGTGCCGGGATTTGCGTCGCACCAGCAATGTACCAATCATCATGCTGACCGCCAGCGCCGACGAGACCGACCGGATTCTCGGTCTGGAACTGGGCGCCGACGATTATCTGGCGAAGCCCTTCAACCCGCGCGAATTGCTGGCGCGCATCAAGGCCGTGCTGCGGCGTGTTCGCCTGGCGCCGATAGAATCGGCCCGGCTGGTGCGCTTCGGTAGCTGGCAACTCGACCGCATCACCCGCGAACTGATCGACCGCGACGGGCAACGCAGCGCGCTGTCGGGGGCCGACTATCTGCTCTTGAGGGTCTTTCTCGATCATCCCGAGCAGGTACTGTCCCGCGAGCAGCTCTACGACCTGAGCCGGGGAAGGCGGGCACCGCCGCTGGATCGTTCGATCGACGTGCACATTTGCCGGCTACGCCAGCGCCTCGGCGAGGACGCCCAGCACTCGCAACTGATCCGCACCGTGCGAGGGGCGGGCTATGTACTCGCTGCGCCGGTGGAAACGCTGGGGTGAAAGAGAGAGCCTGGTTTCGACCGCGTACCCTGCGCGGACGCTTCGTATTGATCATGTTGCTCGGCGTGCTCGGCGCGCAGGTGACCAGTTACAGCCTGTGGAGCTGGCAACAGGACCGCGAGCGTCTGGCGCAACTGGACAGCCTGTCACGCAACCTGGCCGAGAGCCTGGCGGCGACGGTGCGCTATTTCCGCTCGTTGCCCTACGAGTATCGACACATCGTTCTCGATCAGTTGCGCGACATGGGCGGCACGCGCTTTTTCGTCAGCGTCAACGATCACCGCATCGCCCTGGAGCCAACCGATGGCGGCCGCGCCCGGGAGCTGGTCGCCGGCAATCTGCGCGAGGGGCTGGAGCGGGAACTGGGCCGTCGGGAACTGTATATCGGCTTTTCGCAACCTGAGGATCTCAAGGTCTTCAACAATGAAGTGCCGTTGACCGAATTGCCGGCCCACTGGGCGAATCACAGCCTGGCCATGGCGCCCTTGTCGACGCCGATTCTGGTGGTGCAGATGCCGCTCGAGGCCGATAGCTGGCTGTATGTAGCGACCACGCTGCCGATTGCCGGTTTGCTGGATGGGCCGACGTGGCTTTCGGGCGACCGGTTGTTCGTTTCCCTGGCGGTGCTGTTGACGGTGGTCGGCCTGTCGCTGCTGGGAATTCGCTGGCTGACCCGGCCGCTCTCGGTGCTGGCGCGAGCGGCCCGGCGGCTGGGCGATGATCTCGAGTCGCCGCCGCTGGCCGAGCGGGGCCCGCGGGAGTTGCGCGACACCGCCGCCGCGTTCAACCGCATGAGCGAGCGGATCCGCCGGCAGGTCGACGAGCGCGAGCGGCTGTTCTCGGCAATCTCGCATGACCTCAAGACGCCCATTACCCGGTTGCGATTGCGTGCCGAGATGCTCGCCGACTCCCGTCAGCGCGAGGCCTTCGTGCGCACCCTCGACGAGCTGGACCAGCTGGTCAAGGGCGCGCTGGCGTCGGTGAAAGGCCTCGATCTGCACGAGCGGACCGAGCCAGTCGACCTCGACGCGCTGGTCGCCACCCTGGTGGATGAGCTGGCCATCTTCGGCGAGACGATCGGCGTGCAGGGCAGTGCGGGGATGATCGAGGCCAAGCCGCTGGCGCTCAAGCGCTGTCTGGGCAATCTGCTGGAGAACGCGGTTTTCTACGGCGAGCGCGTCGAGGTCTCGCTGGATCGTGAGGCGGGCACGGCGCAAGTCACGTTCAGCGACGATGGTCCGGGCATCCCCGTCGACCAGCGCGAACGCGTATTCGAGCCGTTCGTGCGCCTTGAACCTTCGCGCAGCCGGCATACCGGCGGAAGCGGCCTGGGACTGTCGATCGCTCGCCACATTGCGCATGCGCATGGGGGTGATATTGGCCTCGATCAAGCGCCTGCCGGCGGTCTGCGGGTGGTGCTTCGCCTGCCCTGCTGAAAGTGCGTTTATTACACCACGGTAAGATTCGGCAATGCTTTGCAGCCTTTGGTAATCCGCGGGACCGGCAATATGCGCTAGTGTCTGCTGAGGCGTTATGCCAGCGCCGTATGACAATCACAACAGGACGACACGCTTGCAGGATCCGCCATGTTCTCCGCCGACCCTCTCGCCGATTCTCGGTTTCTCGGCAGGCGAGGCTTCGCTGCCTCGTGGACATTCCGTGTAAACAATTCATGACAACCCATAACAACCCCGGAGTCACACGCCATGAACAAGATCCATACGCTGGCCGCCGGTGCGGCATTGGCCGTCGCTGTCACACAGGCTCAGGCCGCCGAAATCGAGGTGCTGCATTGGTGGACCTCGGGCGGAGAGGCCAAGGCGGCCAACATGCTCAAGGAGAAGCTGGAGGCGAAAGGGCATACCTGGAAGGACTTTGCCGTGGCCGGTGGTGGTGGCGACAGCGCCATGACGGTACTCAAGTCGCGGGCGATTTCCGGTAACCCGCCGGCGGTGGCCCAGATCAAGGGACCGCTGATCCAGGAGTGGGGCGAGATGGGCTTTCTGGGCAATATCGACCCGATCGCCCAGCAGGAAAACTGGGATTCCTTCCTGCCTGCGCAGCTCGCCGCCGATAACAAGGTCGATGGCAAGTACGCTGCGGTGCCGGTCAATATCCACCGGGTCAACTGGCTTTGGGCCAATCCCGAGGTCCTGGCGAAAGCCGGCATCGATGGCTTGCCGAGCACCTGGGACGAGTTCTTCGCCGCCGCCAAGAAGATTCGCGAGGCTGGATTCATCCCGCTGGCGCACGGCGGCCAGCCGTGGCAGGATGCGACCGTCTTCGAGGTGGTGATGATGGGGATCGGTGGCGCGGACTTCTACCGCAAGGCCTTCGTCGAACTCGACCCCGAGGCGTTGACCAGCGACACCATGATCGAGTCGCTGAAGACCTTCAAGAAGCTGCGCGGGACCATGGATCCCAACATCGCCGGACGGGACTGGAACCAGGCGACCTCGATGGTCATCAACGGCGAGGCGGCGATGCAGATCATGGGCGACTGGGCCAAGGGCGAATTCACCGCCGCCGGCCTGACCGCCGGCGAGGATTACCTGTGTGAAGCAGCGCCGATGACCGAGCACATGTTCTCCTACAACGTCGACAGTTTCGCCATGTTCAAGGTCGATAGCGAAGGCAAGAAGCAGGCCCAGCAGGATCTGGCCAGCCTGATCCTGTCCAAGGACTTTCAGACTACCTTCAACAAGACCAAGGGCTCGATTCCGGTGCGCCTCGACGTGCCGCTGGAGGGCTTCGATAGCTGTGCCAAGGCATCGCGCAAGGCCTTCGATGCGGCCAGCGAGGGCAACGGCCTGCTGCCCAGCCTGGCGCATGGCATGGCGGTGTCGGCGAGCGTTCAGGGAGCGGTCTTCGACGCGATCACCAACTTCTTCAATGATCCCGAGATGACGGCTGAAACCGCCGCCGAGCGTCTGGCCAGCGCGGTTCGCGCCGCGGGCTGAGCTGCCGCCGCCGCTTGCCCTCGGCGAGCGGCGGCTCGTTGTCGTTGCCTTCAAGGACACTCCGATGTCGCACACCGATTCTCTGCCGCGCCGGCGCGCGAACGCGGGCCGGCATTCGCTGTCCGGTACCCTGGAACGGGTATTGCCGCGCCTGGTGGTGGCGCCCTCGCTCGCGGTGGCGCTGTTCTTCGTCTACGGCTACATGCTGTGGACGTTCATTCTGTCGCTGACCAGCTCGGGGATGCTGCCCCGGTACGATTTCGTCGGCTTCGCGCAATATGCCCGGTTGTTCGCCAACGAACGCTGGAACGTCGCCGCCACCAATCTGGTGATCTTCGGTGGCTTGTTCATCGTCATCTGCCTGTTCATCGGGCTGATGCTGGCGATTCTGCTCGACCAGCGCATCCGCCAGGAGGGCGTGCTGCGCACCATCTATCTCTATCCCATGGCGCTGTCGCTGATCGTCACCGGGGTGGTATGGCGCTGGATCCTCAACCCCGGCCTGGGCATCGAGTCGCTGGTCCGCGGTTGGGGGTTCGAGGACTTCACCTTCGACTGGCTGGTCAACCCGGACATGGCCATCTATGCACTGGTGATCGCCGCCGTGTGGCAGGCCTCGGGCTTCGTCATGGCGCTGTTCCTGGCCGGGCTGCGCAGCATCGACGACAGCCTGTTCAAGGCCGCGGCGCTGGATGGCGCGAGCCTGGTGAAGGTCTACTGGCGGATCGTGATTCCCTGCCTGCGACCGGTGGTGTTCAGTGCGGTGATGATACTCGCGCATATCGCCATCAAAAGCTTCGACCTGGTCATGGCGCTGACCGGCGGCGGCCCGGGCTATGCCACCGACCTGCCGGCGACCTTCATGTACGCCTACACCTTCACCCGTGGCCAGATCGGCCTGGGCTCGGCCAGCGCGATCATGATGCTCGCCGGGGTGCTGGCGATCCTGGTGCCGTATCTGTATTCCGAACTGCGAGGGCGCAAGCATGGATAACGTCATTCGGCGCCGCACCCCAGGCGCCCGCCTGCTGCGCGCGGGGCTCTATGCACTGCTGACGGTAATGGCGCTGGTTTATCTGTTGCCGCTGGTGGTGATGCTGCTGACCTCGATCAAGCCGCTCGAGGAGATCCGTGCCGGCGCACTGCTGTCATTGCCGGACTCGCTGACGTTCGCGGCCTGGGCCAAGGCCTGGGGCACGGCCTGCACCGGGATGCGCTGCGAGGGTCTGTCGGGTTACTTCTTGAACTCGCTGAGCATCGCGATCCCGGCCGTGGCGATCTCCACGCTGGTCGGTGCGCTCAACGGCTACGCGCTGACCAAGTGGCGCTTTCGTGGCGCCAACCTGTGCTTCGCGCTGCTGCTGTTCGGCTGCTTCATCCCGTTCCAGGTGGTACTGATGCCGATGGCCCGAACGCTCGGCTGGCTGGGTCTGGCGAGCTCGACGAGCGGCCTGGTGCTGGTCCACGTGGTCTACGGCATCGCCTTCACCACGCTGTTCTTTCGCAACTATTACGTCTCGGTCCCCGATGAGATGATCTCCGCCGCCAAGCTCGACGGTGCCGGGTTCTTCCGGATCTTCTGGCGCATTCTGCTGCCGGTCTCGGGGCCGATCATCACCGTGTCGGTGATCTGGCAGTTCACCCAGATCTGGAACGACTTCCTGTTCGGGGTGGCCTTCGCCGGGTTCGATTCGCAGCCGGTGACGGTGGCGCTGAACAACCTGGTCAACACCTCGACCGGGGTCAAGGAGTACAACGTCGATATGGCGGGGGCGATGATCGCCGCATTGCCGACGCTGGTGGTCTATGTCCTGGCCGGCAAATATTTCGTTCGCGGGCTGACCGCGGGATCCGTCAAGGGTTGAGCACAGGGGTTCAGGGGTCTTTCATGTCCGCATTGGAAATTCGTAACGTACACAAGACATTCGGCACTACCGAGGTGCTCAAGGACATCTCGCTGGCAATCGATTCCGGGGAGTTCCTGATCCTGGTGGGGCCGTCGGGCTGCGGCAAGTCGACGCTGATGAACGCCATCGCCGGCCTGGAGCCGGTCACCGCCGGCGAGATCCTCATCGGCGGCGAGGACGTCACCTGGCGTACGCCGGCCGAGCGCGACATCGCCATGGTCTTTCAATCGTATGCGCTCTATCCGAGCATGACGGTGCGCCAGAATATCGTCTTCGGACTCGAGATGCGCAAGGTGCCCAAGGCCGAGCGCGAGGAGGCGGTGGCGCGGGTCGCCGATCTGCTGCAGATCACGCCGCTGCTCGATCGCAAGCCGTCGCAGCTGTCTGGCGGGCAGCGCCAGCGTGTCGCCATGGGCCGCGCGCTGGCCCGCGAACCGCAGATCTACCTGTTCGACGAGCCGCTGTCCAACCTCGACGCCAAGCTGCGCGTCGAGATGCGTACCGAGATCAAGAAGCTGCACCAGCGGTTGGGAACGACGATCGTCTACGTCACCCACGATCAGATCGAGGCCATGACGCTGGCCGATCGCATTGCGGTGATGCGTGACGGCAAGATCCTCCAGTTGGGCACGCCCGACGAGGTCTACAACGACCCGGCCGACATCTTCGTCGCCGGCTTCATGGGCTCGCCGTCGATGAACTTCATTCGTGCCACGTTGACCGGCGCGCCCGGCAGCTATCGACTGAGCGTGGATACCGGCGGCGAACAGCCGCTGGTGCTGCCATGGCCGGAGGCGCGCGAGACGCCGGCGCTGGTCCGCCACGTCGGCGAGCCGCTGACGCTGGGGCTGCGACCGGAGCATTTCAGCGAGGAGGATGTGCGACTCGGCGCCCAGGTCGAGGGCACGTTGCTCAATACCACCACCACGGTCGTCGAGCCGACCGGTGCCGATTTGCTGCTGCGTGTGGCGCTGGGCGCCAGCGAGGTCACCGTGCGGCTCGGACCCAAGAGTCGCGCCGTGGCCGGCGAGCCGATCGCCCTGCGCGTCGACATGAGCCGCGCGGTGCTGTTCGAACCGCAAACCGAGCGCCGGCTCGCCTGACCGGCGTCGCTAGCAGCCTGTCGGACTTAACGCTGATCTGCTGCGAAACCCGGGCTTTCGGCCAATTTCATTCGCTCTGATTCGTTAAATAGCGCGCTATTCGCCTCATCAGATCGATCAACTTGTCTCGAAATCCGCTTTTCTCGCGACGATCGGTCAAATCCGACAGACTGCTAGCCGAGCGGACGCATGGGCTCGTTGCTGCTCGCCATCGAGGGTCGCAACGCGCTCCAGGCGGCGTAGGTGCTCAGGAATACCCGCCCGGTCAGCGTCTCGAGAAAATCGCTGTGCTTGAGGCGATCCATGACCGGTCCCTTGACCTCGGCGAGATGCAGCGTTACGCCGGAATCCTTGAGTCGCGCGTTGATCGCCTCGAGACTCTCGAGTGCCGAGGCATCGATCAGATTGACCGCCGAGCAGATCAATACCGTATGGCGAAGCTGCGGACGCTCGGCCACCAGCGTATACAGCGTATCCTCTAGATAGCGGGCATTGGCGAAGTAGAGGCTTTCGTCGATGCGCAGCAGGGCGACCTGCTCGTGGCTTTCCACCTGATGCCGGGCGACGTTGCGAAAATGCTCGGTGCCCGGCACGCGGCCCACCAGGGCGCTATGTGGGTGGCTGGTGCGGTAAAGAAACAGTGCGATCGACAAACTTACGCCGGCGATGATGCCAGTCTCGACGCCTTCCATCAGGGTCAGCAGCAATGTCGCCAGTAGTGCGGAGAAGTCGCCTTTCGAGTAGCGCCAGGTGCGCCGCATCACCGCTATATCCACCAGCGTGAGGATCGATACCGTGATGGTGGCGGCCAAGGTCGCGGTCGGCAGATAGTAGATCCATGGTGTGAAGAACAGCGTGACCAGGCCGATGCCCAGCGCGGCGACGACGCCGGCGATCGGCGTGCGAGCGCCGGCATCGAAATTGATCACCGTGCGCGAAAGCCCGCCGGTGACCGGCATGCCGCCGGTCACCGAAGCAGCGAGATTGGCGGTGCCCAGCCCGATGAGCTCCTGGTCCGGCGAGATCCGCTCGCGGCGCTTGGCGGCAAGCATCTGGCCCATCGATACCGACTCGACGAAGCCGACGATGCTGATCAGTAGCGCCGGTACCAGCAACGAATACCACAGCGAGGGGGCGAAGTCGGGCAGCGTCAGGGGGGGGAGCCCGGCGGGGACATTGCCGACCACGGCGACACCGTCGGCTACCAGGTCGAAACGCCAGGTCGCCAGGGTGGTCAGCACCACGGCGAATACCGGACCGGCCTTGGCGGTCAGGTCGGCAAGCTTGGCGGGCAGGCCGATGCGTTTCAGGCTTTGGCGACCATAGCGCCGCATGCCGAGCAGAAAAGTCAGCGTAAAGGCGCTGATCGCCAGGGTGGCAAGATTGGTGTCGTCCAGTTGAGCTGCCAGATTGGCGAGCAGGGTGGGAAGTGTAAAGCCGGCGCCATCGATGCCCAGCAGGTGGGCGGCCTGACTGGCGGCGATCAGGATTCCCGATGCCGACAGGAAGCCCGAGATGACCGGGTGACTGAGAAAGTTGGCGAAGAAACCCAGCCGCAGGAAACCCATCACGGTGAGCATCAGGCCCGACAGCAACGACAGCACCAGTGCGCCCGCGATGTACTCGCTACTGCCCGGCGTGGCGACGCCGGCCAGCGCGGCGGCGGTCATCAGGGCGACGATGGCCACCGGCCCCACGGCCAGGGTGCGGCTCGAACCGAACAGCGTATAGGCAAACACCGGCAGGATGCTGGCATACAGGCCTATCACCGCCGGCAGGCCGGCCAGCAGGGCATAGGCCAGCGACTGGGGGATCACCATGATCGCGACGATCAGCCCGGCGGTCAGATCATGACTGAACAGCTCGCGCCGATAGTAAGGCAGCCATTGCAGCACTGGCAGGTAACGCTTGAGCATCGATCTCTCGTGGCAACTCGCGACGGTTTATTGGCGAGGTGAATCTCGCGCCTTGTCTCGACGCATGGTTTGGTGAATATATTCAGAAATGATGAGGGGTTACCGGAAGTGGCGCAAGGCTGAGGGGCCTGACTGCTTGCAAGCGGCGGACGCGGCACTGTTTGGTTACCCCATCGCAGGTGGCGATGAAGATCGGCCTGAATGCCGCACTTAGGTTAATGATTCCCAATGTGAAGGTTGATACGTTTGTGTATTCAAACGCTTTGTGCTGGGCCAAGCTGTCAAGCGAATGTTCATTCGCGGCCATGACCAACAACAGGAAACAGCCATGTTCAGCCTCGACTCCCAGACGCACGGCAGGGCGGCCGATGCCCGGTCCCAGGACGGCTCCGATACGCTCGGCGATGCCTATTGGATGCCTTTCACCGCCAATCGCGACTTTCGCGCCCACCCGCGCATGGTGGCCGGCGCCGAAGGGCGCTACCTGATCGATACCCGCGGCCGGCGGCTGTTCGATTCGCTGTCGGGGCTGTGGTGCTGCGGCGCGGGGCATAACCGCGCAGAGCTTCAGCAGGCCGTGGCGCGCCAGCTCGGCAGGCTCGATTACGCGCCGAGCTTCCAGGTCGGCCATCCGCTGGCTTTCGAACTCGCCGAGCGGCTCGCCGAGCTGACACCGAAAGGGCTCGACCATGTGTTCTTCACCAATTCCGGTTCGGAGAGCGCCGATACCGCGCTGAAGATGGCGCGCGCCTATTGGCGACTCAAGGGCAAGCCCGAGAAGACCCGCCTGATCAGCCGCCTCAAGGGCTATCATGGCGTCAACATTGGCGGCACCAGCGCTGGCGGCATCGTCGCCAACCGCAAGCACTACGGGCAGTTGCTGGAATTCGCTCATCTGCCGCACACCTTGCAGCCGGGACAGGCCTTCACCCGCGGCCAGGCCGAGCAGGGTGCCGAGCTTGCCGATGCGCTGCTCGACCAGATCGCGCTCAACGACGCTGCCAACATCGCCGCAGTGATCGTCGAGCCGATGTCGGGCTCGGCCGGGGTGATCGTGCCGCCCAAGGGCTATCTCGAACGCCTGCGGGCGATCTGCGACGAACACGATATCCTGCTGATCTTCGACGAGGTGATCACTGCCTTCGGGCGCTGCGGCGCGACCACCGGTGCCGAGGCCTTCGGGGTGACGCCGGATATCATGAACGTCGCCAAGCAGATCACCAACGGGGCGATTCCCATGGGTGCGGTGATCGCCTCGCGCGAGATCCACGCGACCTTCATGCAACCCGGCGGCCCCGGGCATGGCATCGAATTCCCCCACGGCTATACCTACAGCGCTCATCCCGTGGCCTGCGCCGCCGCCTTGGCGGCGCTCGAGCTGTTCGAGCGCGAGGATTTTCCCGGCCAGGTGCGGGCCATTGCACCGGCGTTCGAAGCGCGTCTGCACGGGCTGCGGGGCTGCCCGCACGTCGTCGACATCCGCAATTACGGCCTCGCCGGAGCCATCCAGCTGGCGCCGCGCGAGGGCGACTCGGCGATCCGTCCCCGCGACGCCGCGCTGGCGCTGTGGGAGGCGGGGTTCTACGTGCGTTACGGCGGCGACACCCTGCAGTTCGGCCCGCCGTTCGCGACCACCGATGCGGAACTCGAGCGCCTGTTCGACGCCGTCGCCACCACCCTCGATACGTTGGCCTGATCCGTGCCCGACCGGGTGATCCGGAACAATCAGCAAGGAGTCTTCATGGAATTCATTCATCATCTGATCGACGGCGAGCCGAGCGATGCCCCGGGCGCGACGCTTGAGGTGACCAATCCCTCGACCGGTGCGGTGGTGCGGCGGGTCGCCAATGCCGATGCCGCGACCGTCGAGCGGGCGGTCGCGGCGGCGCAGGCCGCTTACCCGGCTTGGCGCGATACGCCGCCGGCCAGGCGCGCCCAGGTCATGTTTCGTTTCAAGCAGTTGCTCGAGGACAACGCCGAGCGGCTGACCCATCTGATCAGCGAGGAGCACGGCAAGACCTTCGAGGACGCCGGTGGCGAGCTGCGCCGCGGCATCGAAAACGTCGAGTACGCCTGCGGCGTACCCGAACTGCTCAAGGGCGACTATTCGCACAATGCCGGTCCGGCGATCGACGCCTGGTCGAATTTCCAGCCGTTGGGCGTGGTAGCGGGGATCACGCCGTTCAATTTTCCGGCGATGGTGCCGCTGTGGATGTACCCGATGGCCATCGCCTGCGGCAACACCTTCATTCTCAAGCCTTCCGAGCGCGATCCCGGTTCGGCACTGGCGATCGCCGAGCTGCTCCAGGAGGCCGGGCTGCCCAGGGGCATCATCAACGTGGTTCACGGCGGCCGCGAGGCGGTCGATGCATTGATCGAATCGCCCCATGTCAAGGCGCTGTCGTTCGTCGGTTCGACCCCGATTGCCGAATCGATCTATGGCCGCGGTAGCGCCAACGGCAAGCGCGTCCAGGCCCTAGGCGGGGCCAAGAATCACGCCGTGGTGCTGCCCGACGCCGATCTCGAGAACGCCGCGAACACCCTGATGGGCGCTGCCTACGGTAGCTGTGGCGAGCGCTGCATGGCCATCTCGGTGGCGGTCTGCGTGGGCGACGAGACGGCGGATCGGCTGGTCGAGTCGATGCTGCCCAAGATCGCCGCGCTGAAGATCGGCCCGGGAACCGACAAGGGGCTCGACATGGGGCCGTTGGTCACCGGCGCGCACCGCGACAAGGTGCTGGGCTTCATCGAGGAGGGCGTATCCAGCGGCGCCGAGCTGGTGGCCGACGGACGGGGGCTGACCGTGCCCGGTTACGAGAACGGCTTTTTCCTGGGCGGCTGCCTGTTCGATCGGGTAAAACCGACGATGCGCATCTATCGCGAGGAGATCTTCGGCCCGGTGTTATGCGTGGTGCGTGTCGCCAGTCTCGACGAGGCCATCCGACTGATCAACGAACACGAGTACGGCAACGGCACCTGCCTGTTCACCCGCGACGGCGAGGCGGCGCGGCGTTTCGCCGACAGCATCGAGGTGGGCATGGTCGGCATCAACGTGCCGCTGCCGGTGCCGGTGGCCTACCATAGCTTCGGTGGCTGGAAGCGTTCGCTGTTCGGCGACCTGCATGCCTACGGTCCCGATTCGGTGCGCTTCTATACTCGTCGCAAGGCGGTATCCCAGCGCTGGCCTTCGGCCTTCGAAACCACCCAGGCCGAATTCAACTTTCCCTCCGGTGGTCACTGACGGATCCATGCCGTACTCCTCGACGATAGTCTCTCAGGCCAAAGTTCATATCAGGCATCGCCTCGCCAGGCCGATATTCGGCTTAGAAACCGCCGGGGAGTCCGCTGATGCGTATCGTGAATCTGGGCCTGCTGGGGGCCTTGCTGGGCGCCGCCGTTGTCGCCAGTCTATGGCTTGAAGCGCCATGGGTGTCGTATCTGACCACCTTGCTGGGGTTGTTGGCCGGTCTTTCATTCGATCGTTTCGCGCGGATCTACGCTGCCGATCCCGAGGAGCTCGATGTCATGAGCCAGCGTGGGCTGCCGGCATCGGGGCGCGATTACCTGTCGCTGCGAAAGATGGCTCAACGACTCGTCAAGCGCGCCGGCAGGACGGCCATTGCCTCCGCCGAGGTGTCGCATCACGCTGACCGCCTCGACTGGCGGCTCACCGAACAGGAAACCATCGTCAGCGAGGCGGTGGCGAGCATGGCGGCGATCACCACGACCATCGAAACCGTTTCGGCCAGCGCCAGCCAGCTCGCCGCTCAGGCGAGCGCCTCGCAATCCGCCAACCAGAGCAACCGCCAGGCGCTCGACGGCGTCATCGGCGAGATGACCCTGCTGGCCAGCCGCTCGGACGAGGCCCTGGACTTGCTCGAGTCGCTTGCCGGCAAGACCCATCGCGTCCGTGACGTGACCGGAATGATCGAGGAGATCGCCGAGCAGACCAACCTGCTGTCGCTCAATGCCTCGATCGAGGCGGCACGTGCCGGCGAGCATGGGCGTGGCTTTGCGGTGGTGGCCGGTGAAGTGCGCGAGCTTTCGCAGCGTACCGCGGAGGCGACCCGGCAGGTCGAATCGCTGGTCGACGAGATCGGCGACAGCAGTAACCGGGTCGTCGAGACGATCGGCCATCTGATGCGTCGGGTAGGCGACAGCGCCAGCGAGATCGAAGCGGTGGGCGGGCATCTTTCCGCCATGACCGAGGATTTCGACAGCGTCGAAAGCCAGCTCGCCGAGATCGCCGGCTCGATGCAACAGACCCGCGGACATAGCCAGCAAGTCTCGCAGACGCTGATCACACTCAAATCGCACGTCGATGATGGCCTGGGCGATATGCATGACCTCGCCGAGCAGGCTCGCGCCCTGATGGACGCCGCGGAAGCGGTGGATGGCGAACTTGCCCAGCAGCGTCTGGCCAGCCGCCATCAGCAGGTCTTCGGCGAGGCAAGACGCGCCGCCGACCGGATCGCGGCGTTGCTCGAGCAGGCCATCAAGCGAGGCGAACTGCGTGAAGAAGTGCTGTTCGACGCTAAATATACCGTTATCTCAAATACCCGACCACCTCTCTACAGAACGGGCTACGACACATACACCGATAGTCACCTGCCCAAGATCCAGGAGCCGCTACTCGAAGCCCTGCAGGCCAGTTACGCGATCGCCTGCGATCAGCGCGGATACGTTCCCACCCATAACCGCCATGTCAGCAAGCCGCCAAGCGGCGACTATGAGACCGACCTGAAATACAGCCGCAGCAAGCGGATCTTCGATGATCCCACCGGCAGCCGCTGTGGCTCGCATACCCGCGCCTTGCTGGTACAGACCTACAAGCGCGACACCGGCGAGGTGATGCACGACCTGTCCGTGCCCATTCACGTCAATGGTCGTCATTGGGGCGGCTTCCGTGTCGGCTACCAGCCCGAGAGCGTCGCAACCACGCGCTGAGCAGAACGCGCTGTTGCTAAAGAAGTCGACGCGCTTGCCGTTATCCTCTTTACCAGCTGTAACCATGATCCCATCAAAAAATGGGGCCGGGCCGAGACGCCATAGAGCGGTCGTTCGCCACGGTCTCGTCCGTACGCAGGAGTGCATTCAATGACCACAGTGGCCATGGCCTCGTCGGGGCTTCTGCAGGCGTCACTACTCGGTCAGGCGGTATCGGACGAGCTGGCACTGCCGCAGCTCAAGGCAGAGCTGGAGGCTGCTTGTCAGGTGATGGTCAGCCCGTTGCAGCGTCTCTATCTGGGCAACACGGCCCCGCGCGCAGCGGTCCCGGGTCTTACCGCCGATACGCTGGTCGAGCGCATGACGCAGCCGCTGGAAGCCTTGCATGGCTGGGCGCTCGAGCCACGCATGATGCCGAGCCCGGGCGCCGGGACAGCCGGGCTAAGCGATTTCTGGCACCTGGTGCTGATGACGCATAGCCTGGACGAACTGGCGGGACGCACGCCGCCTCTGAGGTTGCTGCATCTGCTGGGCATCGCCAGGGTCAGAGCGCGCCTCGAGCAGCACGTCGGCCTGGCCAATGTACTGCCCACCTACCTGATCCCCCGACCTGCCGAGCATGGGCTGAGTGTCACCGAGATAGCCGCACTGTGCAGCTTGAAGTTGTCGACCGTGCGCAACGCCGTATCGCGTCGCGAAATGCCTTTCTCCAAGCAGTTCGGTGTAGGGTTCGATGACGCGCTGGACTGGATGGTCCAGCGCAGCGGCTTTCTCTATCCGCACATCAACGCCGCGACACGGGAGCGCAGGATCAACGGTCGCCTGGCGGCGGAATGGCTTGCCGCCAGCGATAGCGTGGTGCTGGAACGCTCGGTGAGTCGTCTGCGACTGTCGATCTGGCAACTCGCCGATAGCCGTCAACGGATCGCTCTCAATACCGAGGGTGTGCGTAGCTGCGTCGTGCTGTTGCCCGGCGTGGATAGTGCCCAGTTGGCGGGGTTGGGTCTGGAAGCGCTCGACGACCGCAGCATGGACCCCGCCGCGGCCATGCATCGCGAAGCACTGGCGCTGCAAGCCGGAGAGACGCTGTGGCAATGCCAGGTGCCGACGATGGCCGTGCTCGGCACGCTGATCGAGCGCTTGCGTCTATCCGAATCGAAGGTGAGGCTGGTCAGCGAAGCTTCGCTCGGTTGAGCCCGCCGGTGGCGTTCATGCGATCCGTTCGCGTGGGTGTTGTTGCCAGGCGGAGTAGGAGTAAATCGCCAGGCTAATCCAGATCAGCACGAAAGTGGCCAGTTGGATCGGCGAGAGGGGCTCGCGGAAGATCAGCAATGCAATGAAGAACTGAATCGTGGGGTTCAGATACATCAGAAAGCCGAGGGTGGCCAGGCGCAACCGCCTTGCGGCCCCGGCGAACGCCATCAGCGGCAGCGCCGTTATCACGCCGCTGGCGATGAGCAGCAGCGTGGTCTGGCCATCGCCCTGCATGAAGTGCGATTGGCCGCTAGCGCTCAACCAGGCGATGGCCAGCAGGCCCAGCGGGAACAGCAATAGCGTCTCGACGAACAGCCCTGACAATCCGTCCAGCGGAACCTGCTTGCGCAGCAGCCCGTAAGTGCCGAAGGACGTCGCCAGTACCAGCGTGATCCAGGGCAGGCTCCCCAGCAGTGCGAGCTGAATGCCGATCGCCACCGCCGCGAGGGCCACGGCGACACCCTGCAGTGGCGACATGCGCTCCTTGAGAAAGCCCACGCCCAGCGCCACGTTGATCAGCGGGGTGAGAAAATATCCCAGGCTTGCCTGAAAGACCTGGCGACTTTCGACGGCATAGATATAAATGCCCCAATTGAGCCCGATCAGCACCGCACACGCCAGTACCCGCCCCAACCGACGCGGCTCGGCCAATGCCGCTCGAATCGGCGTCCAGCGCCTGAGCAGACTCACCAGACCGACCAGGAATACGCAGGACCACAGCACGCGATGAATGAGTATTTCCCAGGCGGGAATGCCTTCGAACAGGGCGAAGAACAGCGGAAAGCTGCCCCACATCAGATAGGCGCAGAGGCCGAAAAACACCCCTTGGGTAGCTTCCTTGTCGGGCTGGACGGGCAGGCTCATGACTTTTCCTGGTGCAGTTGGCCATCAAGGACGACATGCGCCGCGTGTCGTCGCGCCCTGGTTGGGCCGTGGCTCAGCGTGAAGCGGGCGCTAATGTTAGCATGCCCAAGCCTCTGGCGGCTGCACCTTGCCAGTCCCTCGGTTAGGCTAATGGTCATCACCAACAGGGCGGCTTGTAGCCGCGACAGGAGGACACCATGAGCGAGCTACGCACGACCCTCGTCCAACCGGATCTGCGCTGGGAGGATCCCGAAGCCAACTGCCACTTGCTGGAAGAGCAGCTTGGCGACCTGGGACAGGCCCAGACCGACCTGGTCGTGCTGCCGGAGATGTTCGCCACCGGCTTCACCATGAATTCCCGCGAAATGGCCGAACCGATGGAGGACAGTCGAAGCGTCGCGTGGATGCGCCGACAGGCGATGCAGCGTGGCTGCGTGGTGACCGGCAGTGTGGCGATAGTCGCCGAAGGCGAGTATTACAATCGCATGATCTGGGCCACACCCGACGGCGAACTGGCCTATTACGACAAGCGCCACCTGTTTCGCATGGCCGGTGAACATGAGCGTTACGGCATGGGCGATCAGCGGGTCATCGTCGAGCTCAATGGCTTTCGTCTGTTGCTGACGGTCTGCTATGACTTGCGCTTCCCGGTCTGGCTGCGCCAACAGCCTCGCGGGGGCGCGCACTTCGAGTACGATGCGCTGCTGTGCGTGGCCAACTGGCCGGCACCGCGTCGCCAGGCGTGGCGTATCCTGCTGCAAGCCAGAGCGGTAGAGAATCTGAGTTACGTGATCGGCGTCAACCGTGTCGGTGAAGACGCCAAGAAGCTGGCCTACGCCGGCGATTCGATGCTCGTCGACTTCAAGGGCGAGTCGCTGATCGATGAGCGTCGCGATCAACCTTTCATTCACACCGGTGTGCTCGACAGCGACGCACTGGCCCAGTTCCGCGAAAAGTTTCCCGCCTGGATGGATGCCGATCGCTTCACGTTGGAGATGTAATGCGCCTCGACAAGTTTCTCTGCGAGACCACGGACCTGACCCGCAGCCTGGCCAAGAAGGCGCTTCACCGGGGCGAGGTGAATGTCGATGGCGAAGTGATCAGGAATCCCGCCGTGCATGTCGGCGAGGGCAGCGCCGTCGATTGGCTGGGAAAGCGATTGGCCCCGTTCGGCTTGCGCTACCTGATGATGAACAAGCCGCTCGGGGTCGAATGCACCACGCGAGCGGGACGCTACCAGACGGTGCTCGAGTTGATCGACCTGCCCAAGGTCGAGCGATTGCATCCGGTGGGGCGGCTGGATGTCGACACCACGGGGCTGGTTCTGCTGAGCGATGACGGTCAATGGTCGCATCGCGTGACATCGCCGCGAACCCGATGCCCCAAGGTGTATCTGGCCAGCTTGGCCGAGCCCCTGCAAGATAGCATGCTGGAAACCGCGATCGCCGCCTTCGCAGAAGGGCTGTTGCTGGATGGCGAACAGCAGCCGACCCACCCGGCGCGGCTTGAAGCGCTTTCACCCGAGCGTTTCCGCATCACCGTGACCGATGGAAAATACCACCAGGTGCGGCGCATGTTCGCCGCGATCGGCAACCGCATCGAGACGTTGCATCGTGAATCGATAGGCCCCTTGGTGCTGGATCCGGACCTCGAACCGGGAGAATGCCGCATGCTGAGGGATGAAGAGATTGCCGCCTTCTAACTATTTATACCGTTATCTTATATTGATTGATTGCAACCTTGATACATAGCCAGTTGGTCAAGAATTACAAGAACATCCTAAACTCGGCTGAGGCGGCATAGTCAACCCGGCCAGCCAATTGTTCAGGGCCAACTTCTTTAAGAACAACACGCTCCGGGACAACACGGCGTCGCCGTTCATTCGCCCAAGGCTGCGGCTTTCAGCAAGTTACGCGTGTAATCGCTCGTCGGACGACGCAGAACCTGCTCGCAGTCGCCGTATTCGATCACCTCGCCGTTCTTCATGACCAGCACGCGATGGGCCATGGCCCTGACGACCGCCAGGTCATGGCTGATGAAGACGTAGCTCAATCCGCGGCGAGCCTGAAGCTCGCGAAGCAGCGTGATCAATTGCTTCTGTACGGTACGATCGAGTGCCGACGTCGGCTCGTCGAGTATCAGCAGTTCGGGCTCGAGGATGATCGCCCGGGCAATGGCGATACGCTGGCGTTGTCCGCCCGAGAATTCATGCGGATAGCGTGATGCCACATCTTCCGGCAGACCGACTTCCCGCAAGCTGACGGCGACGCGCTCGCTGACCGTCTGCTCGGTGAGCTGTGGGTTATGAAAGCGCAGTCCCTCGCTGATGATTTCTCTCACCGGCATGCGCGGGGAAAGCGAACCATAGGGATCCTGAAAGACGATCTGCATGTTTCGGCGTTGCTTGCGCAGGCGATTGCCGGTGAGGGTATCCAGGCGCGTTTCGCCGAGCGTGACCCGGCCGGTGGCCCGGTTGAGGCGCAGCAGCGCCAGACCCAACGTGGTCTTGCCCGACCCCGACTCGCCGACGATGCCCAGCGTTTCGCCGCGGGCCAGGCTCAGATCGAGCGGCTGTAGCGCAACGAACGGCGCCCGGCGGCGGGCGAACAAACGCCGCGATCGGGGGAAAGCGACCGAAAGACGGCGAGCCGTGAGAAGCGTGTCTTGCGTCTGACAAGGAGCAGGGCGTCCCTCGGGCTCGGCGGCCAGCAATAGCCGTGTGTATTCGCTGCTCGGCCGCTCGAACACCTCATGGACCTCTCCGCTTTCCTGCTCGCGTCCCCGGTAGAGCACGCAGACGCGATCGGCATGACGACGCACCAGATTAAGGTCATGAGTGATGAACAGCATGGCCATTGCGTGGCGCTGCTGGAGATCGCGCAATAGCTGCAGTATCTCCTGCTGAACGGTGACATCGAGGGCGGTGGTGGGCTCGTCGGCAATCAGCAGGCGTGGACGATTGGCGATAGCGATGGCGATCATGACCCGCTGCCGCTGTCCGCCGGAGAGTTGGTGGGGCCAGGCGTCGAGGAGCTCATCGGGGCGTGGCAGGCGCACCTGCTCGAGGAGCTCGCGGGCCTTTTGCCGCGCCGTACCCTTGGTGATGTCACTATGCAGGCGTAGCGCTTCGCCGAGCTGCTTGCCGATCGTGTGCAAGGGGTTCAACGAAGTCATCGGTTCCTGGAAGATGAATCCCACCTGATTGCCACGCAGTTGATGCCATTGGCGTGCATCGAGTTCCGACAGGTCGCGACCCGCCAGTTCACGGCTTCCTTCGATCCGTGCATTGCCGGGAAGCAGCCCCATCGCCCCCAGGGCAGTGACCGACTTTCCCGAGCCCGATTCGCCGACCAGCGCCAGGGTTTCCCCGGCGCGTACGCTCAACGTGAGTTGTTCGACGACCTGTAGTGCATCGAAGGCGATGGAGAAATTCTTCAGGGACAACACGCTGTCGCCGCTCATCGGCTGGCCTCCGTGCTGTCGATGTGGCGCCTTTGACCATGCGTGGCGGAACTCGCCTGGATGGCGCCGCTCGAGGCCTGGATATGCCGGGGATCGAAGGCATCGCGCAAGCCCTCGCCGATGAACACCAGCAACGACAGCATCAGGCTCAGCGTGACGAAGGCGGTGATGCCCAGCCAGGGCGCCTGAAGGTTGTTCTTGCCCTGGGCCACCAGTTCGCCGAGCGACGGCGAGCCGGGCGGCAGGCCGAAGCCGAGGAAATCCAGCGCGGTCAAGGTGGTGATCGCCCCGGTGAACAGGAAAGGGATGAAGGTCAAGGTGGCGACCATTGCGTTGGGCAGCACATGACGCCACATGATGAGCCGCGAAGGCAGACCCATGGCGCGTGCGGCGCGCACGTATTCGAGGTTGCGCGCCCGCAGGAATTCGGCGCGCACGATATCCACCAGCCCCAGCCACGAGAACAGCAGCATGATGCCCAGCAACCACCAGATGTTGGGCTCGACCAGGCTGGCGAGGATGATCAGCAGGAACAGCACCGGCAGCCCCGACCAGATTTCGGAAAGGCGCTGGCCGACCAGGTCGACCTTGCCGCCGAAGTAACCCTGAATGCCGCCGAAGGTCACGCCGAGAATCAGCGAGCCACCGGTCAGGGCCAGCGCGAACAGCACCGAGAGCCGAAAACCGTAGATCACTCTGGCGAGCACGTCCCGGCCCTGATCGTCGGTTCCCAGCCAATGGCGCAGATCGGGGGGCGAAGGAGCCGGCTGGCCGAGTTGCCGATCGAGGGTGTCGTAGGAAAAGGGAATCGGCGGCCACAGCATCCAGCCATTTTCGTTGATTTCCTCCTGGACGAATTCATCGCGATAGTCGGTCGTGGTCGGCAGAAAGCCGCCGAACTCGGTCTCCGGGTAATCCACCAGCAAGGGCACGTACCAACCATCCAGATAATGCACGACCAGCGGCTTGTCGTTCGCGATCAGCTCGGCGCAAAGGCTGAGCATGAATAGAACGGCAAACGTCCACAGCGACCAGCGTGCCCGAGGGTTGCCGCGAAATACCGCCAGCCGTCGCCGCATGATCGGCGACACACGCATCCGCTTGTTCTGTGCCATTGACGTCATGCTTCCCGAGTATCGAAGTCGATGCGTGGATCGACCCACACGTAGGTCAGATCGGAGATCAGCTTGAGTATCAGGCCGATCAGGGTATACAGATAGAGCGTGCCGAAGATCACCGGATAGTCGCGCTGCATCACCGCCTCGAAGCCCAGCAGGCCCAGGCCGTTGAGCGAGAAGATCACTTCGATGAGCAGCGAGCCGGTGAAGAAGATACCCACCAGCGCGGCCGGTAGCCCGGCGATGATCAGCAGCATGGCGTTGCGGAACACATGCCCGTAGAGGACGCCGCGATCGCTGGCTCCCTTGGCGCGTGCGGTCAGCACGTACTGCTTGTGAATCTCGTCCAGGAAGCTGTTCTTGGTCAGCATGGTCAGCGTCGCGAAGCTGCCGATCGCCGTGGCGATCACCGGCAGGGTGATATGCCACAGGTAATCGCCGACCTTGGCCAGCGGTGAAAGCTCGTCGAAGTTGGCCGAGGTCAGCCCGCGCAGCGGGAAGAGGTCGAAATAGCTGCCGCCGGCGAACAGCACGATCAGGAGTATGGCGAACAGGAAGCCGGGAATCGCATAGCCGACGATGACCAGCCCCGATGTCCATACGTCGAAGCGGGACCCGTGGTGGAGCGCCTTGCGAATGCCCATCGGGATCGAGATCAGATAGACCAGCAAGGTACTCCAGAGCCCCAGCGAGATCGATACCGGCAGGCGTTCGAGTATCAGATCGACGACCGGGCGACCGCGAAAGAAGCTATCGCCGAAATCGAAAGTGGCGTAATCGCCGATCATCCCCAGGAATCGCTGATAGGGCGGCTCATCGAAACCGAACTGCTCTTCGAGCTGGGCGATGAATCGCGGGTCGACGCCGCGCGAGCCGCGCGAAGCCTGCGTACCACTGGACGGATCGCCGCCACCGCCGTCGAGTCGCGTGCTGGAATTGCTGTCGAGTCCCTGATAACGGGCGATGATCTGATCGATGGGGCCGCCCGGAGCGGCCTGGACGATGACGAAATTGAGCAGCATGATTCCCAGCAGCGTGGGGACCATTAACAGCATGCGTCGGAGAATATAAGCCGCCACGAGTGCCTATCACCCCCCGCCGTTCTGACGTTGATTGATCGTCTTGGCGCGTTGCGGATCGACCCACCAGGCATCGAGATCGAGCGTGTACTGGGGGAAGGGCTGGGGATAGCCGAACTTGTCCCATACCGCGATGCGCGTGCCGTCGAGATGAAACTGGGGGATCACGTAAAAGCCCCAGCGCAGCACCCGATCGAGCGCCTTGGCCGCGGTATCCAGCGCCTGGCGGGAATCGGCGCGGATCAGCGACTCGACCAGCGCATCGATGACGGGATCCTTCAAGCCGATCAGATTGCGACTCTGAGGCTGATCGGCATACGCCGTCGTCCAGTACTCGCGCTGTTCGTTGCCCGGATTGGCCGATTGCGGAAAGCTGCCCACGATCATGTCGTAATCGAAATTGCGCAGCCGATTGAGATACTGATTGACGTCGACGGTGCGAATCCGTCCCTGGATCCCGATCCGCTCCAGATTCTGCAGCAAGGGCTGGACGATGCGCTCGAACTGCGTGTCGTAGAGGAGAACCTCGAACGTGAAGGGTTGCCCGGTCTTGCGATCGACCAACTGCCCCTTCTGGACCTCATAGCCTGCATCACGCAGCAGGCCCAGGGCCTTGCGTAGTCGCGGGCGCAACTCTTCCGGTTGCTCGATTGGCAGCGGCTCGTCGAAAAGCCGCTCGGGAAGTTGTTCGCGGTAGGGCTCGAGCAGTGCGAGCTCGGCATCGCCGGGCAGGCCGCCAGCGGCCATGTCCGAGCCTTCGAAATAACTTCGAGTGCGCTCATAGGCGCCATAGAAGAGCTGCTCATTGAGCCAGGGAAAGTAGAAAGCCAGGTTGATGGCCTCGCGAACCCGCACGTCCTGGAACTTGTCGCGCCGCAGGTTCATGACGTAAGCCTGCATGCCGGCGGGCTGACCATCGGTGACCAGCATCTTCTCGACGAAGCCGTCGGCGACGGCCGGAAAGTCGTAGGCGGTGGCCCAGTTGCGCGCACTGGATTCGATGCGCATATCGACGTTGCCGGCCTTGAAGGCTTCCAGCGCCACGGACTGGTCGCGATAATAGTCGAAGACCAGCCGGTCGATGTTATAACGGCCGCGATTGACCGGTAGATCCTTTCCCCAGTAGTCGTCGACGCGTTGATAGACGATGCGCTGACCGGGAACGACTTCGGCAATACGATAAGGCCCCGAGCCGAGCAGCTTGTCGAGGGTCGGGGCGGTGAAATCGCGTGTTGCCCAGTAATCCTTGGGCAACACGGGCAATTGCCCGAGGATCAACGGCAACTCACGGGAATTTTCGGCGGCGAACTCGAAGCGCACGGTGTCCTCGTCGAGGGCCTGGGCCGAGGTGACATCGGCGTAATAGCCGGCATAGAAAGGCTGGCCCTCGTCGCGCAGCAGGCGGAAGCTGAACACCACGTCATCGGCCGTGACCGGCGTGCCATCGTTAAAGCGCGCGGCGGGGTCGATATCGAATTCCATCCAGCGGCGCTCGGGATCGAGACGAATGCCCGAGGCCAGCAACCCGTACATCGAAAAGGGCTCGTCGGGATTGCTGGCCATCAGCGTATCGTAGATGGCCATAAGGCCGCTGGCCGGTGTGCCCTTGATGATGAACGGGTTGGTCGAGTCGAAGCTGCCCTGCGCGGCGCGGACCAGCTCGCCGCCCTTCGGGGCATCGGGATTGACGTAGGGGAAGTACTTGAAATCGGCCGGCAGCGCAGGCTTGCCGTAGAGCGCCAGGCCACGGACCGTCGGCACCTGGGCGGCGTCGGCGGCCAAGGCCGCCCCGGGGAGCGTCAACACGGCGGCCGCCAGCAGCGCAGCCAGGCGATTGCGTAACATCGACGAGATCCTTCTGATCGCGCGACTGGCGCGCCTTGCTGGTAATGAACCGCTGTTCATGATCGGCTTGTGCCACCGATTAGCGGAGTGAAACGCATTGTTGAGTGACGCACTTCAACTTAGTTTGCCAGATACAGTGTCAGGCGATGCATCATAAAGTAATCCATAAACTCAATAAGTTAATGGCTTTTCCAAATTCTGGGTGTCCGTTTGGGGGCACGTTAGCAAGCCAATGAACCCCGAAGCACCGCCTCCGCTGCCCAGTAATGCCATGCTGTACACGGTCATTCAAGCGCAGTCGCGATCAAGGTATCGATCTAGCGTTGAGCGTCGATAACCTTTGCGCCCAGGGCTGATCTGTATCGGCTTGACCAGTGTACGTTCCTTGGCATGTAGGCGCCAGAGCGTCACCTGACTGATGTGCAGGTAGTCGGCCGATTCGGCCAGGGACAAAATAGGATCGTGGTTGATCATCTGGGTTACCTCTCAAACTTGCCGATCGGGCAAAAAGAAACCGCCTCGAGGGCGGTAGTTGTCACTTGGGCTTCTTGTTGCGTCTGGCAAGAGCCCATTCCTTCGATACGGTGCTTTTCCCGCTGACCATGTCTTCCGGTAGCAGCGCCTCGCTGCAATGAGGGCAGCAGGGCACAGTCGAGCGCTTCCGCCACTCTTCATCCATGGCCTTGGCTGCACGAGATCGCAGAGAAAAAGTCTCTGCCTGCTCAAGGTCGGCTCGGCGCCGCTTCAGTCGCTTCGTTTCGCCATCCCAGAACTCGACCAATCCCTTGAAGGCATCGAACGGCTCGACATCACTCTCGCAGTCCTCGCAATAGATGCGCCGCTCTTTGTCGTCATACACCATCTGCCGGTGCTTGCAGATTGATGGTGGCCGCTTCGACTGGCCTCTGGCAATCCGCAGCTCGCCAATATCGACGACCTTCACGCCAAAGGAGTAATCACGAGGCTCGATTGGCACGTCACTCATCGCTTCGATCTCCTCTGCGCCGGCTTCATCGCCGCTTTAGCCGGCCCCCATCCGTACTTATAGCGCCGCGTGTTGTACGCCGAATCGCTGATGCCGTTCTCGCGAGCGACGTTGAGCCAGTAGCCCCATGACTGACGTTTAGGCGCATGCCTCGCCATTGCCTCAGTGGGTGTCGGCATGATTCGCATCACGATCCTCCCGCCTGAAACAGGCATCACATATCGGCAGACCTGCGCCGGCTGAGTACAAGATCCACCCGAGATGTTTTTCGCACTCGAGGCAGACCAGTTCGTCATAATCGGTCATCTATACCTCGCATCATCACTACCTTCCGATGCAGCTCATTGTTCTCTGCCTCCAGATACCCATTGCGCCTCTCCGACGACGCTAGTTGCGCCTTGAGCGTGCTGATAGCCTGCCGAGCTTCGCGCAGCTCTACGCCGACTTGCGCTTCGTTTTGTGGTGTCATGCCGCACCTCGTTTCAGATCCTCGATGACCTGAGCCAGCCGCCAGTTTTCTTCGGCTAACTCCGCATTGTTCTCCTGGGCTTCCTCAAGCCTGCGCACCAACTGCTCCCACGCCTCGTCCTCTTCCCGCGTGACTTCGATGTCGTCATGCATGGCCTGTCTCCTTCTTCTCTTTCACCACCATGCGCTGGCCGTAATAGGCCACCTTCTGCGCGTTGCGCAGCGGCGTATCGCCTGGCTTCCCCGCCTCGACGCGATCCATTCCCATGCGCCACAGCGCCTTGAAGGCATTGCCCTCGGCGAACGTGAACTGGAAATGCTCGATCAGGTCTTCACATTCGGCCTTGTAGGGGTCGAGCCGCTTTGGCTCTGAGATGGTGGCGACCCAGTAGTCGTTATCGCCACCTGATGATTGGCCGCTCATACGCCCTCCTTAATACCGAGGTATTTGCGCCACGGCACTTTCGCGCCATCGACCAGGAAGCCCCACGCGCCGCGATGCTTGCCAGAGATGAACAGCGTGTAGACGCCGCCCGGGCTGACCGTGTGGATGCGGTGGAACTGGCCGAAACCGATGCGGGCGGTATCGCCAGCGCCGCGCTTGACCAGCGTCTTGAATTGCTTGGGCGTTTCCTCGAAGTAGTAGCCCTTGAGGATGATCGTCCGGGCATTCCAGGGGTGATCGTGCAGGTGGCGATCGTCGTCGGGTTGCTGAATGTGGTGGACGCGGATTGAGATCGGGCACCAGTGGTGCTTGGGCTGTCGTGTCTCGTAGTTGTAGGGATTGAACAGCCACCAGCGGTCCATGTAGACGAGGTCATCTTTCACGATGGCGAAATAAGGTGTGCGCTGAGAGCGGGCGATCAATCGCTGGGCGATGGGTGGCCAGGCAAGCAATCGCGCCAGTATCTTCCAAATCAGGTTTCGCATGCCGTCACCTCAGTATTTCTTGCCGCCGGCAGCGGCTCGGTTTTCGGGTTTGTGATCGGCGCGCTGGGCGTTGTATTCGAGCTTCTCCAACATCGCGCCGATAACGTCGTATTCGGCACGGCCGGCAAGGTCGAAAATCCTGATCACCGCATCGGCAAGCTCAACCTCGACCATCTCGCGGTGGGGCAGCTTGTCATCCATCAGCCCCTTGCGGTGGCCTTCCATGGCCTCGCTGATCTCGGAGTGAATCAGGCACAGCTTTTGCGCGAAGCGCTCGGGGGTGATCTGATGAAGCGCGCCCGTTTCGGGGTCGTGCCACCAGCCCGCGCGGAATGACTGGGTGTAGCAGAGCGCTGCCAGGTCATGGCAGGCCTGGATCTCAGCGTTTTTAAGCATGCGCTTTCTCATCGTGTCCTCCAGAATCGAAAAACCCCGCCGACTGGCAGGGAATGAATGGCCTCTGGGCCATGGGATGTGGTTACTCGCTAAAACGGGATCTCGGAGTCCATACCTTGATCCCAGCCGTTCTGTTGCTGGGGTGGTTGCTGTTGCGGCTGCTGCTGTGGTGGCGCTTGTCGTTGCTGCCCTCCCTGGCCGTTCTGATCGGGCTTGAAGCAAGAAACGAGCAGGCTGTCGCGGTTATCCGGATTGGGTATGCCGGCAGGGTTGAACCAGCGATGCAGGATAACGAACTCGCCACCATCGTCGCTTTTCATCAGCGCGCCAATATTCTGCCAGCGGGCCTTTTCCTCGCCGTTGACGGTGTAGGTGCCGGTCTTTACAACGAGATCACGCAGTTTCTGTGGCATTAGTCTGGTCCTGTGATTGAGCGGCTGTCATCGCCGCATTGAGGTCTTGCGCGTTGCCGCCTTCATGGCTGCGCATCGTGAAGAAGTCGGACGCCTGCGCTTGGCCATTCTTGATGCTGTTGTAGATGGCCTGGAGGTTGGCGATGTCCTCCGGCAGACTGTCGTCCAGGCTCTTTCCGAGATGGGCGGATAGGTGGGTCGCCTTGACGCCGAACTTGCCGAACGCTTCAACCATGCGGCGCACTCGGTCAGCGACGGGCTCCTTGCTCGACCCGGCCAGGGTGTTGCGGCACTGCTGGACGGCAGCATCCACGAGGTCGGGCGGCAGGATGGCCAGAAGCCGCGCCCGCAGCCGGCGACCGCCCATGTTCGCGGTGATCTCGTAGATGTCCCGCTCCTCCGTGAGTGCCTGGCCACCGCCGCGCTTGTCGCGGATATGGCGCACCGTGAACTTCTGGCTGCTGTAGGTGTTTGTTTCGACGTCCCAGGCGTAAGCTTCCATCTCGCTGTTGCCTTCCTGGCGGGAAAGCTCGCGGATGCCGTAGTCGATATTGCCCCAGCACCGGGCCAGCTCCTCGGCGAGCCGGATAGACGGCCCGCTGACCTTCTGCCCGCCGCGCGGGTAGGCGTACTCGCCCACGGCTGCCAGTGATGGGCGCTGGCAGCTAATCATGATCTTGCTGTAGGCCAGCGCCTCGTCGCGCGGGAATTGCTTGGCCAGTAGCAGCTTGCCTTGCGCTTCGGTAACCGCTCGGCTCTGCTCGATGTGGATCGTGCCGGCATTGGCGTGCGACGCCATCCGGGCCACCTCCTGACCGGCGAAAGGGTTGCTTGGTTCGTGCTGTACTTGCTGATTCATGGTGGCTCCTATTCCGCCCAGGGCGGCAGTGAAAGGGTCTCGATGCCCGGCCAGACGCCGCTATCCATGCACTCGGCGTAGGTCTGCATATCGCGATGCGCGGCGAAGCGCCCGGCATCCTTGGCAGCTTGGTCGAGCGTGAACAGCCGTACCGGGTAGCGCCCGCATTCGATGCTCGTGCTGACCACGAGGAACAGAAACGCCTTGATCGGCGTCCCGAAATGCTGGGCGTAGCCGTCGCTGTAGAAAGCGTCCTGGACGTGGTAGCGGTACTCGTAGACGGACTTGGCAAACTTGCTCATGTCTGCCGTGGTCTTGACGTCCAGAAGCCAGCCCATATCGGGCAGCGCCTTGTCGGGCCGGCAGCGGCAAAGCTGATTCGTCATTGAGTCGCGCCAATAGATGCTGGCCTCGACGTCGCCCTCCGACTCGACCAGCCAACGGGCGTGCGGGTGCGCCATCACGCTCTCGCGGATCAGCTTCACCTTCCGGCCTTCCGCATGCGTCAGCACCGTCTTGTCGCCCAGGCACTCCTCGAAGTTGGCCCACTTTGACTTGCCTTCCTTGGTGTTCTTGGGTGCGTCCGGCCCTATCGCGTACTCAGCGTCGAACCGGTGCGGCTCCAGGATCAGCGCATGGCAGGCATCACCCACGTTGAGCGCCGTCTTCTTCTCGTCGTCTTCGGGAGCGGTGCGGGACCACTGGAGTAGTGCGGGGGATTTGTGGAGCAGGTCTAGCTGGGATTTTGAAACTGCCGAGCTGGCGTGGTATCGCTCATTGTCCAGATCGCGATAGTAGCCCGGCTCGATTATCTCGGGCTGCATTGTGTATACTCCTCATTCGAAACTCTGCGTTTCCGCCCCTGCTCTGACCCAGGGCGTTTTTATTCGCCGCGTGCTTTGGCGTAGGCCTCGCGCTCTTCGGGGCTGTCGATTGTCATCGTGAAGCCGCAACACTTCGGCCAACCGTGCTGTAGCGATCCAGCCGCATCGGTTCGCTGAGAACGTCCGCAAACCGCGCACCAGACCATCCCGCGCTGTAGGCTCGGATGGCTATTCGCTGCCTTTTCGTAGAAGCTCATGCCGCCTCCCTCGCCCACTTCTCTGCCAGCTTCTTCACGACATCGTTCTCGCCCAGGTAGCTCAGCAGGTCGTGTAGCTCGTCGCGTTGTTCGTCGTCGGCCATCCAGTCGGCGAATGCCGTTGCCGCGCCCTCGTCGCCATCCTTGAGCGCTTCCAGGGGCGTGACGGGACGGTCGCTGTCGAACTGCGGCCAGTAGTGCGTTGTGTTTGAGTAGTCGATAGCTGTATTCACGCCGCCACCTCCTGCTTTGTATTCTCTTCTAGCGCCTCTCGCGTATCCGCGAAGAGCCAGAATCCACTTGAACCGCCCTTGCACTGAATGGTTATTCGGCGGCGGCAATAAGTGGATCCATCCTCAAGCGCGCAATCCTCAATCTTGCCAAGCGTCACGTTCTCTACGTGATGTAAGCTCATTTCGGTCAGCATTTCTTTTCTCCTTCCGCGCTCTGCTCACTCTCACCCATCCGTCATAAACGAGCGGATTTGGCGGGCATGGCAGATAGCGGATCTCTGATTTATCGGGGGATTCGTAAAAGGCCCACCTCACTGGATCTTCCACAACTGCAATCGGGGCTCTTTCACCCCGTTGCGCCTTGCGACGTACTCGGATTCTCGACGCGCATTGAGTGCGTCCTGCACGCTCAGCGGCTTGTCGTCATCGTCTTGCCGACTGACCGGGCTGCGCTTCCAGACCGGTGACTGGCCGTGCTTGCGTATCAGGTCCGCCACGCGGGTGGACTCATGCACAAGCTCGGTTACCTGACCTCGGTGAATGGCGATCATACGGACCTCCTGACTGACTGGATTAAAGCGACGGGCAGGCCGCACCGGTCGGCGAACGCCTTGGCTGACTTGCGGCTGGCGAATAGCCCGAGATCGGGGCGGGGAACGATTCTTCCCTGGTAGGATTCGCGCAAAATGAACCGGCTAGACATCCCACACCTCCTGCGTATTGCGCTCCAGCTCCCGCCGCTCGCGCAGCTTCTCGATGTCGATGCGGCGGCGGTAATAGCTGGCGGCGAGACGATCTTTGGCGACGCGTTCTTCATGCTTGGAAATTGGCTGCATACGGCCTCCTTGTTGTTGATCTTCGGGATAGCCACTGGCGACAGTGGGCGAGCGGTTACTCGCCGCAGTACGCTGCGGATCGCGGAATGTTTGTCTCAACGAGCGTGGTAGAAACACTCGTTCCGTATACGTTGCTTTTTCGCCAGTCGTATTTTGTAATTTTGTAGGGGCGGCTTACTCCGCCTGATGCCGGCTTCAGCTTGGATACGAACTCGTTTGCATCGCGCAATCTTTCAAACCAGTCAGTATCAATTAGGTGTGATTCGTCTGGCCCGTGGTCCACGCACCACATTATTTTCGGTGGCGCCCTGCGCCTCATTACTTCGCCTGCTTCGTTTATGTATAAGGAACTCATTCCACCCCCCCCTTTGTCATCCATCTAACGCCTCACCGAAGCGGTAGGCGCCTTGTCGTTGTGATGAATCATCTGGAAGGGCTGAGTGGAATCGAACCACCGCCCCGGGTCTTGCGATTGCCGCGCTGCTCCAGCGTATCGACAACTATCCCGAGTTCAGCCCTTCCAGATACCCACTCTCTCGAATGGGCGCCGGATCTCGCTCCGGCGGGCGCCTTCTCAACCGCTGCGATGGCAGTCGATCCGGTGTCGTCTTCACATTTGGGCAGCGGGCTTCCCTGTTCGCCTGGCTCAATCGCATTGCCTGGCGGTCATCGGGCTATTACGACGCCGGGAGTGCAGCCCTGTGCCCTAGCTGGTAGTGGCACGCCCGGCGAAGATGGGGTGGTCGGCCAATGGCCGTTACGTCAATTCATCGCTGCCTCCGCTGTCTGAATCCGGCTTTGTCTAGTCGGCGGGCCGGTGTCGCCTTGTGATCTACGGCTCGCGGCGCGTCATCGGTTGCCCTGATACGTCGGTCGCCTTAGTGCATCGGGATAACGACTGCCGGGACTTGAACCCGGGGCTCCACCTGTCTTGTTCGCCCAGGTGATCAAGCTGGGCGCCGCCCGTGTCGCTCCTGGCCGCTAAGCTGTTCGCTCAAGGCGGCAGCGCAGGGTCGCGCTCCTGCCAGTCGCTATCCCGCTGACCACCGATACGCTCGATGGCCAGCGTTGTTACTTGCGCTTCCTTTTCTTCTTTTTCTTCTTTTTCCCCGGCATCTTTCGGGTGTACCCGGCGCCGCGCAGCTTGGTGACGCGAACCTCATCGGCACCGGCGTTGAACATGCGGTCTGCTGTTTGCCCCATGACGTCCGTGGTGACTGCCTCGACATCTCCTATTGGCAAGCCCTCTCGATACGGCTGCATTACTCTTCCTCCTTGGCTTCAAGTTGAGCCCGAACCAGCGCGTCTTTGGCCTCAAGGAGCTTGCGAAGCCCGGCGCTCTTTTCCGCGCAATCGGGCAACTGGGCATCCATTGATTCAGCCAGCTCGCCAATCGGCTTGCTTACCACTTGCAGGCGCTCTGGCAGGTGCTGGTAGGCAAAGAATTTCATGATCGGTGACGGCATTGCTTTCTCCTCTCTGTTTGCATCCATCAACACCCTCGAAAAGGCGCTGATGGATGACGCCCCGCCGTGCAGGGCGTCGGAATTCGTTTCTCTCCCGTGACGCTGGACTGGCGCCGACTCAAGACAAGGTTTTCTGTCCCCTGCCCTGGCCTACGCTCCACCTCGATTAGGAGCGCCCGGAACGGTTGCACGACTGGTGCATTGCCGCCTGCTACCGGATGGCGTCACGGGTACTGCGTCGAATTTTGAAAGAGCCTGCTGTTGCCCGGTCAGCATCCGGCGGCCTGTGAGGGCCGGGTGTTGCGTCGTTCTGGTATTGAATATAGGGATACCTATAAAACCTGTCAACAGGAATGCCTATATTTTTATCGGGAGCGGGAGATTTTTTTACAGGCAGGCAATAAAAAACCCGCCGGGCGGCGGGTCGTGGAGGGTGCTGAGCTAGATCAGCGACACATATCGAAGCTGGGGATGACCCAGTCGGCAACGGTGAATATCAGAACGGAGTGAACCTCGTTCGCGCCGCAGTAGCGGGTGGTGGGGATGCCGAACCCGAGAATGACAGCGGCGCCGAGGGCAATGTGCCAGGTGCGCATCAGTCGCAGCCGGCAATGCCGCAGTTGGTGATGCCCGAATAAGGGTTGCCGCTGGAGTCGGTGCCGTTGTGGTAGGTGCTGCCGCCGATCTGGGTAGACGTGCCGCGCCAGGTGTCGCCGCTGGCACTGCGCCCATTGTGATAGGTGGTGTTGCCGATGCGCTGGCTCGTCTGGTTCCAGCGCGAGCCGGTGCGGCTGTTGCTGCCATTGATGTACGTCTGATTGCCGATCTGCTGCACGCTGTAGCTGTTGCCCGACTGGGCGTCGTAGCAATTTTTGATGCTGCCGCTGCCGTAACAGTCGGCCTGAGCGGTGGTAGCGAGCAGGGCGGCCAGGCAGGCGCCCGCGCCGAGGGTGGTGATCCGCTTGATTGTCATTGTCGGTTCCCTTTTGCGTATTGCCCGCCATGCGGCAGGTCGTTTCAGTCTAGCAACTCAGCGCTGCCTCAGCTCCATCTGGGCCATCACCACACCCTGGACGCGGCAGTTGCCGTTGATGGTGACGTAGGGGTCTTTCCAGGCCGGGTTGCGCGCCTTGAGCATCCGGCCCACGCCGGGCTCCTCGAGGTATTGCTTGAACGTCGCCTCGCCGGTTTCGGTCATGATGGCGATGACGTCATCGCCGGACTCAGCCGGCACGTCCGGATCGACGAAGATGATGCGGCCGGGCGGGTACTTGTCGAGCATGCTCTCGCCGACAACCTTGAGCGCGTAGGTGTTGGGCCCGCAGTTCGGCGGCCTCGGGTACCAGTTGGTGCTCTCGGGGTCGAGATCGACGAAGCAGATCTCAGTGAAGCTTCCGGCCTGCACCCACGAGATCTCGGGCACCTGGCTCAGCATGGCAGGCCCGGGCGCCACCTCGCCCGAGGTGTAGGTGGCGATTGGCTCTTGCAGCTCAATCATCTCCCCTTTGCCGGTCGCCAGCCAATCGGTACTCACATTGCAGGCGCGCGCAATCTGGACAAGATACGCGCTCGATCGCGACGCCCCCTTCTCCAGGTCTGAAATCGTGGCCTGCTTGACCCCGACCATTCGGCCCAATTCCGTCTGAGTGAGGCCTGCGCTTTTACGGGCGCGCTTAACCCGGTCTCCGATGCTCATAGCTTCGGAAGATATAGGCGCGCCTTTATCGTTGCAAAAAGGAGTTCCTGTAGCTAGCATATAGGCATTCCTATTTGATCAGGCCTTACCTATGGACACGCCTATTTCCCGACTCATCAAGCACTTCGGCACCCAGGAGGAAACAGCCCTCCGCCTGGGCGTGAAGCAGGGGACTGTGTCCGGTTGGTCTACCGGCCGGCACGGCATCTCAGAAGTGCATGCCTTGAAGGCCGAGCGTTTGACTGATGGCGCCATCACCGCGGTCGAGCTTTGCCCTCGACTCGCCAAGGTGGAAGCCGCCTAACCCCATTGCCTGCCTGTGAAGGCCGCGGACCAGCAAAACCAGAAGAAGGAAGTACCCATGCTGTCACGCATTGCCGAAGGCGACAGACGCTGCAAGCCGGAGGAAGAACGGCTGGACAACGTGATCAAGACCCGATTCAGGGACGCGGAATTCCTCGCGTTCGAGCAGATGGCCGACCTGCGCCACGAAGGAAAAGTGGCCTGTGCCGTGCGCGAATGCGCCCTGATCGGGATGGAGATCGTGAACATGAAGCAGGACGTTCTGCTGGCCCGACTGGCGGAAGGTCGCGGCTTGCAGGATGCCCAGGACGACATGATCGAGACGCTCATGGCGCACCTCGTTGAGAAACGCATCACCGACAGGATGATGCAACGACTGACGGCTTAGAAGGCCCGAGGAGTCCCTGATGGACAGATCAGCATTGAGTCGCACTTTTCGTCGCATGACACCGCGCGGGCAGATGTACGTCCGCCAAATGGCCGAGGCCCAGGGCGTGAGCGTCGAGGATGTGGTGCTTGACGAGATGCTTGGAGTGGCAGGCCCATTGAAGGACCAGCTGTACAGCTTGAAAAGGAAATCAGCGCTTCGAGCAGTGTGAGGGAGGGCGGGGCTTCGGCTCCGTTTCCTATGAAAAACAAGGCCCTCGCAGTCCAATTGCTGAGAGGCAAACATGAAAAAGCCCCGCAGGTTGTGGCGACCAGGGCGGGGCTTATCACAGAACTTACGTGAGGTACTGATATGAAGAATACCGCACTGACACAGAATAGCCAACCTGGTGTAAGCATTGCCGGCATCAAGGTTCGGCAAGACGGTGAAGGGCGGTTCTGCCTGAACGACCTGCATAAGGCTTCTGGCGGAATGGCGAAGCATCGCCCCACCTTCTGGATGATGAACGATCAGACCGCATCTCTGATCGATGAGCTTAAAGATGATGTTGGGAATCCCACATCAATCGTTCGCGGCCGCGGAAAGGCTCAGGGCACCTACGTTTGCAAAGAGCTGGTCTACGCCTACGCGATGTGGATCAGCGCCCGCTTTCATCTCGACGTTATCCGTGCCTATGACGCTTTGGTCACCGGTCAGGTTGAGATGGCTGAAGGCCGATCGGCTCGAGCTGCTGCGCGCCTCGAAGCCCCGTTCATGACGGATGCCGTTAAGCATCAGCGTTCTGCGCAGGGAAAGGCTGTCAGCCATTACCACTTCAGCAATGAATTTGACCTGATCAACCGTATCGCGCTCGGCATGAGCGCCAAGCAATACCGTGCCGAACACGGCATGGCTGCCAACGATCCCGTTCGTGACTCTCTCACGCCCTGTGAGATCAAGTGCATCGAACACCTTCAGCGCGTCAACGCCAGCCTGATCGATATCGGCATGGCCTATGAAGAGCGAAAAGCCCGCCTGAATCAAATCTACATCCAGCGTCATGCTTCGAAGCTATTCGCTGAAGTGCAAAGGCTGGAGGCCTGACATGAGCATGTTGCTGATGGCTAGGGCGTTCGGCATCCATGTTGGCAATGCTAGCAGGAAGCTGGTGTTGCTCAAGCTGGCCGATAACGCCAACGACAAGGGTGAGTGCTGGCCGAGCTACCAGCATATTGCCGATCAGTGCGAGATCAGCAAGCGCACTGCCATGAATCATATCGATGCGCTGAGCGAGTCTGGACTGATACGTAAGACGTCTCGGAAAGGACCGAAGGGGAATTCCACCAACCTGTATATCGTCACCTTATGGGGTGAAGAATCTGCACCACCCCCTAGTGAAGCTCCTTCACCAGGTAGTGCAGCAGATTCACCAGGTAGTGTAAATGCTGCACCACCCCCTAGTGCAAATGCTGCACCCGGAATCAGTCACTCTTTTGAATCTGTCAGTGAACCCCCCAGTGAACCCGTTGCGTCAGGGGCAGAGCCCCAAGCGCTGACGCTGGATGGCGGCTCAGCGAACGATGCTGACGACGAACTGGCGAAGATCCCCGCAGACCTGCCAGGCCCCAAGGATCCGAAGGCGAAAACCTTCCGGCCCTGGGCGAACTACGCCGTTGCCTACCGCCAGCGCTACGGCGTGTATCCGATCTGGAATCAACGTGTGGCCGGTCAGCTCAGCCAGCTGGTTGACCGCGTGGGTAAGGATCTCGCGCCGGCCGTGGCCGTGTACTACCTGCGAATCAACTCCCAGTTCTACGTAGCCAAGGGCCATGGCGTCGGCCTGCTGCTGCAGGACTGCGAGGCGATCGCGACCCAGATGCAGACCGGCAGCCAGATGACGACTACCCGAGCCCGCCAGATGGATGGGTCGCAAGCCAACTTGAGCGCAGTGGATGAGGCCAAGGCCATGCTGCGCGCTTCCTGGGGAGACGAGTGATGCCGCTGACCAGTCGAGACGCTGAACAGCTGCTCGAGCAGCTCTACGCCACCGCCGAAGTCCTGGGCAGTGAGATCAAGCCTGCCGCGGCGAACCTGATGATTCGCGATCTTCGCGGGTACGACCGCCACGAGGTCGAACAATCTCTCGCTCGGTGCCGGTCTGAGCTCAGTGGGCGCCTGACGCTGGCGGCCATCCTCGAGCGCATCCCGAGCGCGAATGCCTTCCTGTCTGCGAATGAGGCCTGGGCGCTTGCTCTCTCAGGCCAGGACGAGATGGAAACGATCGTCTGGACGAAGGAGGTGGCCAGCGCGATGGGTGTCGCCCAGCCGGTCCTTGATACCGGTGACAAGGTCGGCGCCCGCATGGCCTTCATCGGAGCCTACGAGCGCGAAGTGGCTGCCGCCAAGGCGGAAGGCCGAAAGCCCCAGTACGAGGTATCGCTGGGATACAGTCCGGAGCGTCGCCAAGAAGCGATTGATCAAGGAGTCAAGAAGGGATTGCTTGAAGCGCCCAAGGTTGAGCATCTATTGCCAGCCCCCAAGGGGTTTGACGAGGGCGCGACTGACGACCCGGAAGAAATGGAGCGACGGCAAGCCAATATCCAGCATCTGCGAAACATACTGAATGACATGGGCGAGGAAGATAAGCAGCAAAAAGATGAGCGTCAAGCGAGAATTGAGACGCGCCGCCAAGAGCTGCTTGCTCAAGCCGAGGAGAAGTCATCATGACCCACACAACGAACTGCCGCCGCCGCTCATCGTTCACCGATGACGCTGCGCACGCATTGCGCATGGCAGAGGAGCGCGCCGAGATCGCCGGACGTCGCTACGGTATTTTCTCCGCTGGCCTGGGCCGCTACCGCGTCGCTCGTGTTGCCGGCAATCCGGCTGGGGCGCTGGAGATCGTGACGCCGTCGTGGAGCTACGACGCGGAATATCGCGCACAGAAAGCAGGGGAGGCGGCATGACCTATCAAATCAGCTTCAGCGGCGGCATGGGTAGCGCTGTGAGCGCCCTTGTGGCTCTGGAAAACGACCTCGACTTCAACCTGATCTTCGCCGACACGTTGATCGAAGACGAAGACCTCTACCGCTTCAACGATGACGTTGCCAGGGCGTGCGGCAAGGAAATCATTCACCTCACCGATGGGCGCACGCCCTGGGACGTTTACGCCGAGAAGCGCTGGATCGGCAACACGCGAACGGCTCACTGCTCAACTGAACTGAAATCCAAACCGGTACGCGCCTGGCTTGGCGAGCATGCCGCGCCGAGCGATCCGCTTGTGCTGGGCATGGACATGTCGGAGCTGGACCGTATCGAGCGAGCGCAAAAGCATTGGGCTCCACGCCCGGTCGTGTCACTACTCAACCGCTACCAGATATGGCGCCCTCAATACGACGAGATTCTGGCTCGTTACGGCATTCGGAAGCCGCGCCTATACAGCCAGGGCTACGAACACAACAACTGCGGTGGATTCTGCTGCAAGGCGGGCCTCGTCCAGTTTGAGCGCCTATACCGCACCAATCCCAAGCGCTTCGCTTTCCATGAAGCCGAGATGGATCGCGTGCTGGCAGAGATCGGGCCAACAGCCCGTCCCTTTCTGCGTCAAGTCCAGAGCGGAGTTACGTACTACCTCACTCTGCGCGAATTCCGCGAACAACTGCAAGACGGAACGATGGAGCTGCCCATGTTCAGCGAGGCTGGCTGCGGTTGTTTTACCGATGAGGAGGCCGCATGACCACCATCCGCAATCTGTTCTGGCCTGCCGCCTGCCTGATTCTCAGCGCGGCCCTATTGCTGGTCGCCGCCGGCTTCCATTGGATTGCTACCGGGGGTGCGTCATGAGCTCCGTCATCACCATCGCGCTGGCAACGTCCATGCTCCTGATCGCCTGGTTCGGCGGGGTGGGTGGGCTATGACCCAACTTCGCCGCGGCCACGGCCGTCACTACTGCATGGGCTGCAACCGCTGGAAGGGCGAACAGCAGATGATCGACATCGATCCAGTCTCTGGCGAGCGCCAGGTCCGCATGAGCTGCAAGTCGTGCGACCTGAGCTCGAGCAGAGCCAATCGTAAGGCGCTGGCCGTCGGGAGGGCCTTCTCATGAGCAACGTAACCAAACTGCCGCAGCGCCCCGGCAAGCGCCTCGATAACGCCAACTGCCAGAAAGGGCGCGTGTTCATGGTCCTGCGCGACGCCACCTACTGGATGCAGCTGCACGAGATCGGCGAGGCCATCCGCGATCGGTTTGAAGTGATGGACAGCCACGCCGCGATCAGCGCCCGCATCCGTCAATTGCGCGGGCTGGGCGTGGTGATCATCAGCCGGGAGCATAACCCTCAGCGAGGCACTACCAGGCCCCACGAATACCGGATGCTGTCGAGTGACGGCGATCAAGGTGGTGCGGCATGACCCCCGATTACATCGAAGGCCGCCTGGCCTGGGACAAAGGCCAGGCAGCCGCTGCATGCCCGCACGGCTGGGAAGCGGCCGATTACCAGACCCCTACCGAGGAGCGCGAAGTCTCGCCGATATGCCGGCGCCACTGGTGGCTGGCGGGCTGGCATGACCGCGACATGGAAAAGGGCATGCGAGTGACCTGGGAGGCTGCGTGATGCGAGAGCCGAAACGCTACGTGGCCACAGCCGGCACGATCGAGGAATCGCTGGCCGCGCTCGCCAAATTCCCCGGCATGCTCAGCCAGGCGTTCCGCCGCTGGAAGCGAGTGCGGATGATCATCGAGGAAGAGCCGGAGCGCCGGAGCCTCGACCAGAACGCCCTGCAATGGAAGTGGTGCAGCGATGCAGCCAAGCAAGGCGACATGGACGCCGAGGACTACCAGGCCTTCTGCAAACTGCACTTCGGCATCCCCATCCTGCGCCGAGACAGCGAGGAATATCGAGAGGCGTACGACCGGATCCTTCGTCCGCTGCCCTACGAGCAGAAGCTCGAGTTGATGAAGGCGCCGTTCGAGTGGCCGGTGTCCCGGGGTATGTCGAAGAAGCAGCTCACCGAATACCTGAACCGGGTCTATGTGCACTTCACCGGACTGGGCTTTCGCCTGACCGATCCGGGCCTCAAGGGCATCGGGCCAGAGCAATACCGGGAGGCGTCATGAAGTGGATGTTCCTGTTGGTCGGCATTGGCATAGGGCTCACCTGGGGCTGGATCGCTGCCCACCATACCGTGGCATCCGAGTGCGAGCGCTTGGGCGGGTTCTTCGTTGGAAAGAAGACATTCCAGTGCCAGCAGGTCCAGTCAAAGGTGGGTGACTAATGCTCAAGCAACCCCGCATCGAATCACAGGCAATCCGCCAGGCTGCCCGCGCCGAACGCTGCACGCTCGAGATCCTCGGCGTCTGCACGCACAACGAGGCAACCACCGTGCTGGCCCACCTGCCGGACGAGAGCCACGGCATCAGCCGCAAGAGCGATGACCTGTCCGCCGTGTTCGGGTGCAGCTCCTGCCATGCGGTGATCGATGGCTCGTCCGCTGACTGGCCCGCCGGGGAGTACGAGCACCGGGAGTGGTATATGCGCCGCGCCCAGACACGCACCTGGCGCCGGCTTCTCGAGCTGGGCGTGATCACTATCAAGGGGGTGAGGCTGTGACGCTACTCGACCATATGCGCAGTCCGGTCTGCATGGCCCGCTGGGCGTGGAGATCCTGGCATGTAGGCGCCAATGTCAGCGGGCACACCTACCGCTGCGAGAACTTCGACCCCGAGAAGATGAATCGGCTCCCTCGTGTGCTGATGCTTCGCTGCGAGACATGCGGTCACACCCAGTTTGCCCGGGAGGCAAGCCAATGATCCGCATCTTCGTCCCCTACATCGGCCCAAGCACCAACGTCGCCCTTCGCCAGCACTGGAGGAAGCACAAGAGCCAGGTCGAGCTATGCGACTGGCTCACCAAGCAGGCGGTGACCGAATCCGGCATGGCCCCGATCTTCTACCAGGCGGATCTGTTCTTCACGCCCCGCCTGGGACCGAAAGAGCGCATCCGCGACACCGGTAACTACTCGATCAGCTGCAAGACGATCGAGGACGGGCTGGTCCGTGCCGGCCTGCTACCCGATGACCGCGGTGAGTACGTACGGGAGTGGAAGGTGAGGCCACCCATCATCGACCGGAAGCAGGAAAGCGGGACGTGGGTGGAGATTATCCGAGTAGAGGAGGTGGCGGCGTGAGCAAGATGATAGCTCGGTTGTTCTTCGTCATGTCCCCGGCGCTGGCTTTCGCCATGGTCGTGGGTGCGCTTTTCCAGAGCTTCGGTGCCGGCGTCGTGGTCGCCGCTGGCATGGCTGGTCTCGGCATGGAGGTGACACGGCCCAGACCTGAACGTGGGGAGGGGTAATGCAGCCACCACCCCGCACCTGGCCCGACGGCCGCCCGGTCGGAGGCGAGAACGGCTATCCGCCGGCGTATCTCGAGTGGGGCCTGTTCTGCCAGGCACGGATGGTCGCCCGGCAGATGCTGGAATTGCCCAAGGGGCAGCGAGAGAGCGTGTTCAAGCAGTGGGAAGGGCGAGTACCTGGGGTGACGAGGGAGCGCGTCAGAGAGGCGCTGAGACAACACAAGGCAACAACGGGCAACGAGTAGGCAACACGAGGGCAACAGCATGCGATACGGATCAGCGCGTCAGATGGTATTCGAGGCGTACCGCACTGGCGGCAATAGCGTCCTCGCCGGGGCGATCCAGAAGGCCCGCTGGGGCGTGGACGTCCAGCTGAGCAACCGGAACAACAACGACTGGTGCATTGTGCATGGCCTGGAGGCGGGCGCAGTGATTGCCATCGTCGAGTCGCTGCCGGCGCACCTGCGCGCCCTGGCGCTCTACCTGTTCGGGCCCTACACCCGAGACGAGCTGGCCGAGGACCGCGAGACGGTGCAGATAGCGCTGTATCAGGAACTGCTGCTATCCGATGGCGTGCGACTGCCAGGGCAGGGCAAGGGGCTCCCCACAGCCGAGCAGCTCGAGACCCTGCGCTATCTGTGCGCGGCGGCTATCTATCACCACGGCGAGATCACCTGGCCGTATCGGCGGCAGGGTCTGGCGACGCCACGGGCTGTGCAATCATGGATGGCCGACGAGTGCGATGTCGAGGTCGATGTCCGGTTCTGGACCCGCACTGACCGCGCTACATGGGGCACGGTCTGGGAGCGGATGCTCAGAGCGCTGGATAGCTGGGAGGGAGAGTGCCTGGGGCCGGTGGCGGCGTTGGTGCCGGTGGCGGCTTAGACGAAAGGATAAGGAAATTATTTCTTGCTAGGTGGCCCCGGGGGTGCTACCTTTAATTGTGTGAGGCGAGCGAAGCCCACACAACCGATGAACTGGCCCATCCAGGGCGCAGAACTAGGAGACCTACCATGAACAACGCTATCCGCAACATCGCCGACGACACCACTCGCGCATTCGCCGAGGCCTGCTACGACCAGAACAGCATCAGCGACCTGATGGGCGAGCCCAACGAATACAGCGACGGCATCGACTGCAAACAGTGGGGCATCACTCTCGACCAACACCGCGAAGCGCTGGCCGCCGCCCTCAACGACCTCCTGCACGACTGGGTGCTGGAGTATGCCGAGGGCTGCGAATCCAACGGTGTCGATCCTCGCGGCGCCATCGCCGAGAAATTCAACGTCATGAGCGACTATGTCAATGTCGACGACGAGGGCGACGTTTACGCCGGCCGGTGGCTGACAAATGAGCAGCTCGCCGATTTCGTCGAGTGGTACGAGCGCACCTACAACTGATCGAGTTCTCGCCCGGTCTAGTGCCGGGGCTTTTCATTGGATACTGTCATGAGCGACACAAACCGCAACAAGAAGCGCCCAAGCATTTACCTGAGCCCGCCCCTGGAGCGGGTCGCCGATAATCTGCGCGATGGTCAGAGCCTGAGCGCACGCCTGGCCGAGATCGCCGAGCGCTACCAGCTGGCATGCAGCCAGGCGCCTGCACTCGCTGACGACGAGCGTCAGTTGCTGGGCAATACGCTGTCGGGTTCGTATATCGAGCCGCTGCTGATCAAGCACCTGGACGCTGAACTCGAGGACAGCGATGCCGGTGATCCCTCAGCGCTGCGCGACCTCGCCGCTCGGGTGCGCAGCATGAGTTATGCCCAGCGGGTGGCGCTGATCGAGTCGTTGGGATTCTGATGCCTGGCGGTAGGCGAGAGAGCTGGACAATTCGCGAGATAAAGATGCTTGAGCGTCATTACCGGAGCATGAATGCCGCCGAAATACAGCGGCGGTTCTTGCCCCATCGCACCTTGAATGCCATTCGCAACACCGCAGTATCGATCAAAGCGGGGAAATGGCCGCATCGGAGGTGGAGCGACAGTGAGGTTGATACACTCCGGATGTTCTACTCACGAGAAGGCCCAGGCGTCGCCTGCCGCCTTGAGGCGAGGACGCCCGCTGCGGTGCGAGCGAAAGCCATGGAGGAAGGGCTGTCCACACGCTGGACAGAACAGGACATCGAGATATTGCGGCGGAAATACCCCGTCGGAGGAATCCGCGCTGCGGCATCGGAGCTTCCCGATAAGAGCCGTGTCGCAATCCGAAGCCAGGCGAGGAGTCTCGGGCTTCGCTATAAGCGCCGGCTGGGAGATGGCACCAGTTGTCTCGCATGGACCGAGGAAGAGATTGAGCGCCTCAAGGAGCATCAAAATATTAAATTCGGAGATCTGTGCCGGCTGTTCCCGGGTCGCTCGAAAGTGGCCATCAAGACGATGCGCCAGAGGCTTCGGCGCGGACGGTCCGACCAAGCCCGCGAAATCTGACGACTTGCCACCTGCATCAGATTCGCCTACTATCTACCCATGATCCGATTCTGCGCCCTGGCCATTGTGCCGGGGCGCTTTCGTTTGGGCTGGGAGAACCTGGCCGAATCGCCGGGTAGCTCCCGGTGCTTACACAAGGCCCTGCCAGTCCGGCGGGGCCTTTCTGTTTCTCTCACGCCGTGAGGCGCCGGAGACCTATCATGACTTCCGCCTCGTCTTGCCCTGCAAGATGTAGCGGGCATGAGTTTCTGACATCTCGAACAGATCCGCTATCTCTTGGCTGTTCAAGCCAAAGCGCTGAGCGACGTTCTTCGCCGCCTTGATTGTGTGGTCGCTGAACCTCGAGAGGTTGCAGTTCATGCCGTGCTGAGAGTTGAGCCCGTTTGACCTAGCGTGGTCATTGTTGCGCTCGTAGGTAGCCCATTCCAGATTGCAGGCCCGGTTATCCAGCTTGTCGCCATTGATGTGGTTGACGGTCTCTTTGAACTGGGTTTCAGGAAGGAAGGCATCTGCCACCAAGCGGTGGAGGACTCGCTTATCCGTTGAGTCGAGCGAGATAACCACATAGCCATGGCTCTTGTGGTAAGAGCCTCGCAGGTACTGGCCTTTGCGTCTTCCGCGCCGGCCGTCTTTGTAAGTGACGTCGCGGTCAAGGCTCCTGACGCGACCCATGTCAGACACTTCATAACGACCTTCATAGCCCGGTATGGGCTTCCAAGTTTCATCACTCATTCCGCCTTCCTTTGGGTGGTGTGGGTGGTAAGGGTGATTATATATGAGCGCCTCGCTAAAGTCCCGCCTGGTCAGCGAAGTCATCGACAGGGAAGGGGGTTATGTTGACCATCCGGCTGATCGCGGCGGCCCCACTCGCTACGGCATCACCGAGTCCGTGGCTCGCGAGTACGGCTACACCGGCGATATGCGGGAAATGCCCATCGCGCTGGCTCGCGAGATCTACGCCGACCGCTACTGGCATTCGCTGCGCCTCGACGAGATCGTCGAGCAGGACGAGAGCCTGGCTGCCTACCTATTCGACTACGGCGTCAACTCTGGCCCAAGGCGCGCCGCCGAGACGATTCAGCGGCTGCTCAACGTGCTCAACCGTGTCGAACGGGACTACGACGACATTGCTGCCGATGGCGCGGTCGGCCCCATCACGCTCGAGGCTCTGGATGCATTCGCTCGGTCGCGCGGACGATCAGGCCTAGGCGTGCTCGCCAATGCAGTCAACGCGTTGCGCATCGAATTCATGGTGTCGATTGCCGAGTCCCGCGAGAGCCAAGAGGCGTTCACGTTCGGCTGGCTGCGTCGCGTCATTGATCTATCGCCAACAGGCAAGGGGCTGACGTGACTATGACGCAGATACCGTCCGACGATTCCCGGCTCGAGCGCATCGAGCAAAAAGCGGACCAAATTCTCGATCGCCTCACGCGGATGGAGGAGCGGCAGAACAGTCACGGCGCGAAAATCGACTCACATGATGCCCAGCTGAGCGACCATGCAAACCGCATACGTGAGGTCGAACTCAGGAGCGCGGTCATCGATGCAACGTCAACTCAGCGGGGCCAGCGATTGCTCGGTCGGTGGGCTGCCATCGGCGCGATCATGCTGGTTCTGATGGGGGTGGTTGGCACATTCGTCGGCAACGCGATCATCAAACTGATCGGCGGCTCGTCGTGACCGATAGCCCTAAAGACCAATAACCAGCCCCGATGCGTCTACGGGGCTATCGAGGTGCATCGTGGAATGGAGTGACGTCAAAAATGCGGTCGCATCCGTGGCACCGGCGCTGGGCACGGCGCTTGCTGGCCCTGCTGGTACTGCTGTGGGTGGTCTGCTCGCTACTGCGCTCGGCGTGGAGCAAACGCCGGAGGCAGTCTCTGCCGCGGTCCGCAACGATCCGCAGGCAGCGGTGACGCTGCGCGAGATCGAGGCCAATCTCGAACGCGCGCGCCTGGAATCCCGCTCGAACATCATCACCGCCGAGGCACAGGGCGAGAGTTGGTTACAGCGCAACTGGCGCCCCCTGCTCATGATGTGGTTTGCCGCTCTCGTCGGCGGCTACTGGTTCGGCCTGACGCCGGACAATCTCAGCCAGGATACAGTATTGGCCCTGTTCGACATCGTGCAACTCGGCGTCGGTGGGTACATCGCCGGCCGCAGTGCGGAGAAGATCACCCGCACGATCACCGGTACCGGCCTGATGGACAACATTAAGGCAAAGGTGAAGTAACGAATCCCCGCAAGGGGTCAGGGCACTGTCGTGAGATAGAGCCCGCCTTTTCACGCGGCACGCCGTGAGGCGCCCGCACCCTACATGGAGACGCCGCTCGTGAGAGCCGCGTAACGACGATGGCGAAACTCAACGATAAGCAGCAGAGGTTCGTCGAGGAATACATCAAGGACCTGAGCGCGACCAATGCGGCGCTGCGCGCCGGTTACGCCGAGACCAACGCTCGCTTTCAGGGGGCGAAGCTGCTGGCAAAGGAGCCAATCCAGCTAGCCATCGCAGAGCATATTCAGTCACGCACCGAGCGAACCCAGATCGACGCCGACTATGTGCTCAACCGCCTGGTCGAGATCGACCAGATGGATGTGCTCGATATTCTCAAGGACGACGGGTCCCTGAAACAGGTGCATGAATGGCCACCGGTATGGCGCCGGTACATATCGGGCATGGATCTCGCCGAAATGCATGAAGGCCGTGGCGACGACAGGGAGCTTGTCGGCGTCCTGAAAAAGATCAAGTGGCCGGACAAGGTGAAGAACCTCGAGCTGATCGGCAAGCATGTAGATGTTCAGGCTTTCAAGGACCGGGTAGAGCAGTCCGGAGAGCTGACCATGAAGCACGAGGATCTGACCGATGACGAGCTTGAAGCAAGAATCGCTCGAATCACTGGATCGTCAGGCAAAGATCGAACTTCTTGAGTTGCTCGAGGAAAAGGCCCGGCGCCGCAAGTACAACCTGATCGATGAGCTGTTTCCCGAAGACGGCCCGCTAAGCCGCCACAACTACCCGCGCCACATGGAGTTCTTCCGTGCCGGCGCCGTCCACCGAGAAAGATTGTTCCTCGCGGCGAATCGTGTCGGGAAAACTATTGCCGGCGGTGCCGAGTACGTCTACCACCTGACCGGGCGCTATCCCGACTGGTGGGAAGGGCGGCGCTGGGATCGACCCGTCGAAGCACTGGCCGCCGGCGACACCAGCCAGACCACGCTCGACATCATCCAGCACAAGCTGCTCGGCGGCCCCAAGGATACCGACGACTGGGGTTCCGGTCTCATCCCCAAGCACCTGATCGGCCCTGTCGTCCCCGCCCGGGGCGTGACAGGGCTATTCGCAGAGATCGCAGTGAAGCACGTCAGTGGCGGCTGGTCGCGCCTCAAGCTGCGCAGTTATGACCAGGGACGGCGAATCTTCCAGGGCACCGAGCTCGACATCGCATGGATGGACGAGGAAGTGCCCTACGACGTCTACGAGGAATCGCTGATCCGCACCATGACCACGCAGGGGCTGATCATGCTGACGTTTACGCCACTGTCAGGCCTGACGCCGCTGGTGGTGTCGTTTCTCGAATCCAAGAACGAGCAGGAGCCTTTATGACCGACACGCTTTCCGCCACCTATGCAGGCCGCACCACCAGCATCGCCAAGCGCCTGGCTGACACCGTGCGCGAGCGGGGCATCCGCCGCGGCCTGCTGTCCGTCGGCATTGCCCGGCGCGTCGATCCGAAGGCAAAGGTCGGCGACCGCATGACGATTGCCGGCGCCGAGTTCGTCGTCTCGCCGTGAGCCGCTACACCGTCCAGGCAGGCTGGAACAGCGTCCCGCACCTCTCCGAACAAGACAAGGCCGACCTGATGTCATCGCTCTCACCGCACCAAGTCAAGGCGCGCTCCGAAGGCGTGCCCAGCCTGGGCGCTGGGGCGATCTACCCGGTGCCGGAGGAAGACATCGTCGTCGATCCGTTCCAGATTCCCGATTGGTGGGCGCGGGTTTATGGGCTCGACGTCGGCTGGAAGAAGACGGCCGCGATCTGGGGCGCGCTGGACCGCGATACCGATACGCTCTACCTGAACAGCGAGCACTACAGCGGCATGGCCGAGGTCGCGGTGCACGCCAAGTCGATCAAGATGCGCGGCGCATGGATTCCCGGCGTGATCGATACCGCCGCCCGGGGCCGCAGCCAGACCGACGGCAAGAGCCTGTTCGGCCTGTACGAGGACGAGGGGCTGATCCTCAACAACGCCGACAAGGCAGTCGAGGCCGGGATCATGGCCATGCTCGACCGGCTCAGCACCGGCCGGCTCAAGGTATTCAGCACGCTGCAGAACTGGCTCGCCGAGTATCGGCTCTACCGGCGCGACGAGAAGGGTCGCATCGTCAAGGAGAACGACCACCTGATGGATGCCACGCGCTACCTGAATATGGGCCTCCACCACGCCATCACGCGCCCCGTCGATCGTTCCAGCATGCCCACCATGCCCGGCGACATGACCACAGGATACTGAGATGCAGAACGAAGCGACTGTCGAGATGACAGACGATGTCGAGGCCGATGAAGCCCATAAGCAGCGTCTCGAGGAACTGCTGACCAGCCTGGGCGGCAAGCTGCACGGCCTGGCCGGCGAGCAAGTGGCGGCGCGTCAGCAGTTGGAAACCCGCTGGCTGACCGATCTGCGCCAGTACCACGGCGAATACACCCCCGATGAGCTGGCCCGCATGCGCGAGGCCGGCACGTCGAGCGTCTACGTCAACATCACCCGCAACAAGACCCGCGCCGCCATCGCCCGACTCTCGGACATGCTGCTGCCCAACGACGACCGCAACTGGGGCATCAAGCCGACCCCTGAGCCGCAGCTCTCGGTGATGTCGAACAGCGGTGAGCAGGAACAGCAGGACCAGGCGCGCGAGATCCGCGAAGAGGCCGAGCAGAAGGCTCGCTCCATGCAGTCGGCCATCGACGATGACTTCACCGAGGCGCGCTACAACGGCAAGGCCCGCGACGTGATCGGCGATAGCTGCCTGTTGGGCACCGGGGTGATGAAGGGCCCGGTGGTGGTCAATCGCCAGCGGCGCGCCTGGCGGCAGGACGAGCAGTCCGGCATGCACGTCATGGAGATTCAGGAGGAATACCGCGCCGGGCTCGAGCGCGTCGAGACCTGGGACTTCTTCCCCGACATGAGCGCGGCCACGATGGACGAGGCGGAGTTCGTGTTCGAGCGCAAGCTGCTCAACAAGAAGCAGATGCGTGAACTCGCCAACCTGCCGGGCGTGATCGACACCCAACTGCGCAAGGCGCTGGAGAGCGACCCGGACGGGCATCACATCAGCAACGACCGCCGCGACGAACTGCGCGCCATTACCGGCGTGGACACCGTCACCAACGGCAAGCGCTGGGAGCTGTGGGAATACTGGGGCCCGCTGGATAAGGACGAGCTGATCGCCGCCGGCGTCGAGATCGATGAAGACCCTCTGACCGAGTACAGCGGCTGCGTGCTGTTCGTCGGCGAGCATGTCATCAAAGCCGCCATCAACCCGCTGGACAGCGGCGACCTGCCGTACAGCGTGCACAACTGGGAAGAGGACCCGTCGAGCATCTTCGGCTTCGGCGTGCCGTTCCTGATGCGAAACCCGCAGAAGGTCGCCAGCAGCGCCTGGCGCATGATCATGGACAACGCCGGGCTCTCGGCCGGGCCGCAGATCGTCGTCGATAAGACCGCCGTTACGCCGCAGGACGGCAAGTGGCAGCTCTCGCCGCGCAAGGTCTGGATCAGCACCGGCAAGGTGCCGCTCAACCAGGCCTTCTACGCGCACAACATCACATCCAATCAGGCCGATCTCTACAGCATCTTCCAGAGCGCCCAGCAGCTCGCCGACACCGAAACGAACCTGCCGCTGCTGTTGCAGGGCGAGGGCGCGAGCGGCGGCCCCGGGTCGAAGACGCTGGGCGGCATGCAGATGTTGATGAACAACTCGAACATCGTGCTGCGCAGCGCGGTGAAGAATTACGACGACGGCATTACCGAGCAATTGGTCCGCCGCTTCTACGACTGGCACATGGCCTACAGCGAGCGCAACGAGATCAAGGGCGACTTCAGCATCGTGGCCCGCGGCTCGAGTGTGCTGATCGCCCGGCAGGACCAGCAGGAGAAGCTGCTGGCCCTCGCTCAGATCGCTGCTTCCAATCCCGAGTTTGCCCGTTCCACAGAGTGGCAGGGTTTGTATCGCGAGATCGTACGTTCGATGTCGGTGCCAGCGGACAACGTGCTCAAGGACGAGGAAACCGTCGAGCAGGAGAAGAAGGAACAGGGCGAGCAGATGCCGCCCGAGCTTCAACTCAAGATGGCCGAGCAGCAGCTCAAACAGCAGCAGTTCCAGTTCGAGCAGCAGAAAGCCCAGTGGGATGCGCAGCTCCGCCAGCAGGAGATGCAGTTCGACCAGCAGCTCAAGACCGCCGAATTGCAGCAGAACCGCGAGGTGAAGCTCGCCGAACTGGCTCTCAAGCAGGAACTGACCATGGCGCAGCTGCAGGCCAAACTCGGCATCGACACGGCCAAGATCCAGACCGACCGCGAGAAGGCCGCCGCCGAGCTGACGGACAGCCAGAACCGCCGCGCGGCTAAGGATCGCAATATGGATATGGGCTTTGACGCATATGGCTAGCATCGACACGCACAGCGACACCTGGCGCCAGATTCAGCAATGGGCCGCCGAGGAGCGCGAGGAACTCGTCTACCAACTGATCGCCGGATCCGCCAACGACGACCGGCTGCGCGGGCGCATCGACCAGATCGACAACCTGCTCCGCCTAGGCGCGAAGCCCGACCCCACGATACCCAGCCCCACCTACTGAACCAGCCCGCCATCGAGCGGGCTTTTTTGTGACCAGCCGATCGGGAGATCCGCTAATGGCAACTGAGCAAACACCGGCCCCTGAACAGCAGGCGCCGGCGGATAACGAAGCCGCCCAGCCTGAAGATGATTTCGAGGCGATGTTCGCCGAGTACTCGGGCAGCCAGCCCGCTGACGACACCGCCGAGCAGGAACAGGAAGGCGGCGAGCCGGAAGCCGACGGCGAGAACAGCGAGCAAGCCGAGGGCGGCGAGGAAGAACGCCAGGCTCAGCAGGAAGAAGAACTCACGCCGCGCGAGAAGGAGCTACAGGCTCAACTCGACCGGCTGCAGCAGAGCGAGGCCAGCCAGCGCGGCCGGGTCGGCGCACTGCAACGCCAGATCAACGAATTCAAGCGCAACCAGGGCGGCCAGCAGCGCCCTGCGCAAGGCGGCCAGCAGGCCAGCCAACAGAGCAAGTCGTCCGGGGATGAGCAGCAAGAGGCAGACCAGAAGCAGGCCATGGCGGAAGCCGTGGGTTCTGACGACTGGGAATCGCTCAAGCAGGATTTTCCGGACATCGCCCGCGCGCTCGAGGCCCGTCTCGAAGGGGACCGGCAAGAGAGAGCGCGACTCCAGCAGGAGGTCGCAGACCTGCGATCGACTGTGCAGCCCATACAGCAGCAGGCCCATGAGCAGTACCTCGACAGTCAGATGCGCGCCCTCGAGGCCCGCCACTCGGACTGGCAGGAGGTGGTGAATGCGCCCGCGTTTCAACAGTGGCTGCAGCAACAGCCGCCGAGCATTCAAACCCTGGCCGAATCCGACGACGCCGCCGAAGCCGCCGCGTTGCTGGATCTCTACAAGGGCGCGAATCCGTCGGCTGGCAGTGACTCCGCGCAGAGCAATGCCCAAGCAGACGCCCAGCGCGAGAAGCGCCAACAGCGCCTGGCCGGTGCCGTCACGCCCCAGCGGCGCGGCGCCGCCAAGCGCGATGCCGTTCCCGATGACTGGGAAGGGCAATTCAACCACTTCGCGAAAAAACGCTAAGACCGAGAGGTACTGAGCAATGCCGAATACCACTTACGGCGACATCTCCCAGCGCACCGCCGCCTGGGCCGCCACCGACCAGCTGAACCATGCCGAGCCCATCCTGGTGCTCTCCAAGTTCGGCCAATCCAAGCCGCTGCCGAAGAACAAGGCCGACACGGTAAATTAACTTTGCCGCTTCAGGGAGCAATCCCTGTCGATCACCTGATTGATTACATGGGAAGGCTAAAGCATTCGCGCTAGAGGGTGTAGAATGAAACGAGCCGGAGCGGTGCGCTAACACCATCCCGGCTCTCACCACAACCTGACTGATAGGAGTCACGGCTATGGCTACCCCCGATTCTAGCACTGCGCTGTTTGACGGCATACTCACCGCTGACGAGCTGGCCTACATGGCCGGCATGATCGACGCCGAGGGCTGCATCGCCATCGGGCGAGATCGCTACAAGGTCACGCCTTGGCACAGGCTGCAGGTTTCCGTGGCCAACACGGATCAGCGGCTGATGACATGGCTTACCGAGCGATTCGGTGGCTTCGTGTGCAGCGTCAAGCGGCACAAAGTGGAGCACAAGCACGGGTATCAGTGGTACATCACCCAGGAGGGTGCAGCATCACTGACCAGGGCATTGGCTCCCTATCTCGTCATCAAGCGAGCGCAGGCAGAACTGGCGGTCAGCTTCATCGTTGATCGAAAACAGCTTCCGGCAAGGCCAGAGGAAGGCCACCCGGAGCTGACCCGGAGAGAGTCTTGTTACGAGCACATGAAGTCGCTCAATCGCAAGGGATTCTCAAACCGGGCGAATGTCACGCCAACCAGAGGCAAGCTACTCCCCAGCCATTCCGATCTGGCCTATATGGCCGGCATGGTGGATGGCGACGGTCCCATCATTCTCGGAAAGACCCGCAAGCGCCGCGCTAGCGGCACGATCTTCCCGAAGCATGAGCTGAAACTGGTCGTCACCAACACCTCGCCGACATTGATCGAGTGGCTGTTCAGCCGATTCGGCGGAACTTGCGTCACATCGCACGGCAACGCGAGCTGGAAAGAAAAGCTCGACTGGAAGCTGAACGGTGGACGCGCCGCCGAGGTGCTGAAACTGATTGGGCCGCACCTTCGCATGAAGGGCGAACAAGGCCGGATCGCTCAAGCGTTCATCACCGACATGGTGAAGCTGAAACGAGGCTCCGATGAGGAGCATGTGGCAGCAGAGATTGAGCGACGTGAGGCGCTGTATCAGCGCATGAGAGCCTTGAATCAGTGTGGCAATGCAGCCGCAACGACTAAGCATCAGGCCCCGGCAGCCCTGCTGGGTGAATCGATAGTCTGAACTCACGGGAAACCGTGAGAGGGGCGGTTGAAGCGCCGCCCCCGCCACTCCCTGGAGTGGTCAGTAGGGAGACACACCGGCTCCTGAAAGTAACAGAGTGAAAGTTCCGCCGTCCGATTCCGTTCGACGTGCTGAACACTCCGCTTGCCGAGGGTGTGACGCCGACCGCGCAGCAGATGAACTACGAAGACGTGACCGTCCAGATCAAGCAGTGGGGTGCGGTGGTCGAGATCACCGACGTCGTTGCCGACCTGGCGGAAGACCCGGTCCTGTCCGACGCCAACGAGCTGTGCGGCGAGCAGGCGGCCGAGACCGTCGAGCTGCAGACCTGGGGCGCGATCCGTGCCGGCACCAACGTCTTCTACGCCGATGGTGCCTCGCGCGCCACGGTGGCCTCGCAGGTGACGCTGTCCAAGCAGCGCGCCGTGACCCGCAGCCTCAAGGGCAACCGCGCCAAGAAGATCACCAGCATGGTCAGCGCGTCGCCGAACTATGCCACCGAGCCGGTCGATGCCGCGTTCATCGCGTTCGCACACACCGACCTCGAGGCGGACATTCGCGACATGGTCGGTTTCACGCCCACCGAGAAGTACGGCTCCATGAAGGCGCTGCCCCACGAGATCGGCAAGGTCGAGGACGTGCGTTACATCCTCAGCCCGGTGCTGACCAAGTGGGCCGACGCCGGCGCCGCGGCTTCCGGCACGATCTCCACCACCGGCACCAATGCCGACGTGTACCCGATCGTCTATGTGGGCAAGGAGTTCTACGGGCTCATCCCGCTCAAGGGCGCCAACGCCATCAAGCCGTCGGTGATCAACCCCAGCACCATCTCCAAGGATGACCCGCTGGGCCAGCGTGGCTACGTCGGCTGGAAGACGTACTTCGTGGCCAAGATCCTTAACGAAGGGTGGGGTGCGCGCCTCGAAGTAGCAGCCTCCGACCTGGCCTGATCCGTAGGCCAGCGCAAGCCATGACCGAAGCCCGCCACCCGGCGGGCTTTCTACTTTCCGACATGCCGTGAGGTATCTCCCGTGAGCGACATCAATACCGCTGAAATGAATCGCGAAGAGCTCGAGTCCACCGCTACCGACCTGGGCATCTCGTTCCAAGGCAACACAAAGGACGACACGCTCCGCAAGAAAATCAACGACGCGCTGGGCACGCCCGACGCAAACGACGCTCCGGCGCCGACGTTCGACAACCCGGCCGCGCCAGGCGAAACCAACCGGGCCAAGCGCTACCGGATCATCATCGCCACCAACGACCAGGACAAGCAGCCGGTTCAGGTGGGCGTGAACGGTCGCATGTACGTCATCAAGCGTGGCGAGGAAGTCACCGTACCCGAGAGCGTAGTGGAGAATCTGAGCAATGCCGTCCAGCATATCTACGACCCCAAGACCATGAAGGAGTCGAAGGTGCTGGCCTACCCGTTCCAGGTGATGGGCGAGGCCTGATATGACCTTCCTCGAACTCTGCCAACGGCTGCGCCAGGAGGTGGGCGCGGCCGGTACTGGCCCGGCGACCGTTACCGGCCAGAATGGCGAGATGCAGCGGCTGATCGGCTGGATTCAGCAGGCCTGGCGCGAGATCCAGACCGAGCAGCAGGAATGGCGCTTCGCCTGGGCCGAGGGCGAGGTCGAACTGTCGGCAGGGTTCCGGGATTACGATTTGCCCGACGACTTCGACCACTGGGTCGAGGACACGCTGCGCATCGGTGACAGACCGGTGCGAGCGCTGGATTACCCCGACTTCCGACGACTGCACCGCGAACCCGCTAACGAGCAGGCGATCGGCTCTGTCTGCGTCACGCCCGACAACAAGCTGCGACTGAGCAGCCTGCCGGCAGCAGAGGTCACGCTCAGCTTCGAATATTTCCGCACCCCGCAGGAGTTGACCGACAACGGCGACGTGCCGCGCATGCCGCCGCGCTACCACCTGCTGATCGTCTACCGCGCGATGATGCAGTACGGGCTCTACGAGAACGCGCCCGAGGTAGTGCAGCAGGGCAACAGCAACGCCTCGCGTCTGATGGGCGACATGATGATGAGCGAGTTACCGCCTATGACGTTTGCGGGAGCGTTGGCATGAGCAAGTCGGCTTACATCCGCATCGGCGGCGGCATCGACCTGGTCACGCCCCCCGAGCAGCTGTCGCCCGGGGCCGCGATCTACGCGGTGAACTACGAGTGCCCGGTCACTGGCGGCTACCGGCGTATCGACGGCTATACCCAACTCGGCCCGGTCGTGCCCGGTGAGGGGCCGCTGCTGGGCGTGGTGACGTTCAACGACCGGCCGCTGGCCGTGCGCAAGGACGCCGGCGCCGACACGGCCACGCTCTACCGTCTGAACGCCGCGGGCGATACCTGGGAGGTGGTCGGCACCGCCGGGGCGCTGCACAACGGTCGTCACGAGTTCGTCGAGGGCAACGTCTACGCCACCGAAGGCGGGCGGGCGCTTTACGGTGTTGGCGGCGGCAAGCCATTCGAGCTCAAGGCGAGCGACGACACGTTCACCGAGCTGACCGCCGCCATGGCCGGCGCCAAGTACATCGCGCTGCACGCCAATGCGCTAGCCCTAGGCTACTCGCCGGGCAGCCTGCAGCTATCCACCATCGGCGACCCCGCCGACTGGGATGCCGCCACCGGCAGCGCTACCGAGATCGGCACCGGCCAGACCCTGACCGGCATTCTGCCCGGCACCGGCGGCGTGCTGCACATCATGTGCCGCGACAGCATCAAGACGCTCTACGGCACATCGAGCGCCGACTTCCAGCTCAAGACCACGGTGCCCAACAGTGGCGCCAGGCCGTACAGCGCACAGTCGCTGATGCAGCCGTATTTCATCGCCGAGCGCGGCATCGCCAGCCTGCAGGCCACCCAGCAATACGGCGACTTCCGGCCCATGCAACCGGGCGCCAAGGTCGAGCCGCTGTTCAGCGAGCAGGGTTACGCGACCCGTGTGGTGGCCACGGCGATCAGCAAGAAGAAGGCCCAGTACCGCATCTGGTTCGACGACGGTACCGGCGTCTACATGAGCCCGGCCGGCATCACGACAGTTCGATTCCCCGACCAGGTGGCCGTCGCCCATACCGGCGAACTATCCACCGGCGAGGAACAACTGCTGATCGGCGACGACGCCGGCTTCGTGTACCGATTGGGCAATGGCGCGACCTCGTTCAACGGCGCCGGCATCGAAGCGTTCCTGACCCTGGCCTACAGCGATCTCGACGCGCCCAACGTGCGCAAGCGCTACCGCCGCGTGTTCTGGGATCTGCGCTCCGGCACCAACGCCAATATCTCGATCAAGCCGGACCTCGACTATGGCGGTACCGAATCCGCTTCCGCGCGCCGAGAGTTCCTCGAATTCCTTGTCGGTGGGGGCCTGTGGGACGTCGCCCAGTGGGGCGAGTTCAGCTGGTCGGTGCCATCGCTCGGCCAGGAGCCAATGGACGTCACCGGCACCGGCGTATCGATCAACTTCGCCATCTACTCGACCGGTAGCGACCCCAGCCATGAGCTGCTCGGCTACGACCTGCATTACGACGTGAGGAGACGCCGCCGTGGCTAACCCGTACTACGACAACTCTGACCCAGGCCAGCGCTTCCAGCCGGGGGCAACCGCCAAGGGCGGTGACGTCGATGGCAAATTCGACGAGATCCAGGCCGGCTTCGACGGCGCTTACGCCGACACTCAGCGCTCGATCAAGCTGCCCGATGAGGCCGGTATCAGTCAGGCGCTGAGCGAAACCGCGCTGCAGCGCCGGGGCAAGGTCGTCGGGTTCGATGCCGAGGGCAAGCTGGCCTTGTTGGCAGGTTTCACATGGCGCGGCGATTGGGCGGCAAGCACCGAGTATTTCGTCAACGACGTATTCCGAGACGCCGTAACCAAGAACCTTTATGTGGTGAAAACGCGCCACGCCAGCGGCGCCCTGGCCGATGACATCAGCTCCGGGAAGAGCGCGCTGGCGATCAATGTGGCGGACGTAGAGACCGCCAAGTCCGCCGCCGAATCCGCCCGCGACACAACGCTGGAGGCGCGCGACACGACACTCGCGGCCCGGGACACCGCGCTGGGCGCCCGCAACAAGGCGCAGCAGTGGGCCGAGGAGCCCGAGGGAAGCGCTGTCGAGCCCGGTGCCTACTCGGCGCTGCACCACCGCGCCAAGGCTGAGAACGCCCAGGGGTTGAGCGAACAGGCCCGTGACGACAGCCAGGCCGCGCAGGGCCTCTCCGAACAGGCTCGCAATGCCAGCCAGGGCGCTCGCAACCTCTCCCAGCAATACCGCGACACCGCGTTGAAGCACCGCGACGACGCCCAGGCTGCCCGTGACAAGGCCCGGTCATGGGCGGATGAGTCAGAAGACGTCGAGGTCGAGCTAGGCAAGTATTCGGCTCGACACTGGGCCGAGAAGGCTGCCGGCATCGTGGCCGATGGCGTGATTGACGATGATCGCACCGTCAACAATCTGGCGTGGTCAAGCGAGAAGATCGACAGTGAAATTCGCACGCGCATGACTCGCGCCGTGATCCAAACCCTGACGCCGCCCCCGACCGCGCCTGACCTTGGCGAGTGGCGCATCGACGCCAGCGCCGTGAGCCGCCACAGCGGCGGCAGCGTGGCGTCGTTCGAGGTCACCTGGTGGGACGGCACGTCCGAGTCGGTAGCGGCAACAGGCGGCAGTGCCACCCTGGCAAAGGACGTCAATCTCCTGGTGGGCGACACGGTGACGGCGACCGTCTACACGCTGGACGACATTGGCAATGCCAGCCTGCCGAAAACCGTGACCGCCGAGGTCGTCTCCAATGATGCGCCGTCAGGCCCGATCAGCATCAGCGCCCCCACTCAGACCGGCAAGAACAGCGATTTTCAGGTGTCGATGTCGGGTGCCACGGATGCCGACGGCGATTCGATCACCTACGAGATCACCGATGCTGGCACGTTCGCGTTTGCCAAAACCAGCGGCATCGCCGAGGGCGAGCTGGTGGATGTCACGGCACCGGACGTGACCAGCGACACCGACGTAACGTTCAGCGTCGTGGCGGTGGATGACGTTGGCGCGCAGTCGGCAACCTACAGCGAAACCGTCACGGTGCTCGCCGCACAGGTGATCGGCGTCGAGATGACGGCCACCGGCGGCCCAGGGGGCACTTGGAATCACGTCGACGAGGCGGGCGACGCCATCACCTCGCCGACTGCAAGCTGGTTCAATGGCCATCCGGTATTCGGCGGCATCAGCGATGTGCTGGTGGATGGCCAGGACATGGTCGAGGTGCCCAAGTTCTACTACAAGCGCGGCACGTCCGCGGCGGGCAATCCTGCCTGGTGGATCAGCGACCAGCCCCTGACCGGGTTTACGGTAATGCCGGCGTTTGTGCTCGATGGCGTGGAGGTCGCGGCGTTCCAGTACGGCAAATATCAGGGTTCGGTGGACGCCTCGAACAAGCTGCAATCCATCCCTGGCGTGACGCCGGCAGTCAGCACCACGCTGACCGACTTCTTGGCGTATGCCACCAACCGCAACGTCAACGGCGTCGCCGGGTTTCGGCTGCATCACTACGACATGTGGCTCGCCATCCAGTGGCTGTATCTCATCGAGAACGCGACGATGGACAGCCAGACCGCCACCGGCGAGGGGCACGTCAACGGCTCGGCGGCGCTCAGCGTCGATGACGCCACGGTGGCTCAGGCGACCTATCGCGGGATCGTCGGGCTGTGGGGCAACGTCTACCAGTGGATGGACGGCACGCGCACATTAAATAGTGTGATCCAGCGGCGCAGCTACAACGGCAGCTGGACCAGCACCGACGAGAGCGTGCCCAACGGGGGCAGCACCCAGTACCCGATCACGTTCCGCGCGACCGGCGACGAGCAGTTCGTGGCCAACACCTACTCAACGAGCAACGACGCCTCGGCGACGCTGCCGGACTACCGACGCTGGCGTGAGAGTGGGGAGTATTACCCCATCGTCGGCGGTTACTGGGCCTATGGCGCCTATGCCGGCCTCTGGTATCTGTATTGCGGCAATTCGGCCTCCGGCAGCTTCAGCGACGTCGGGGCGCGTCTCGCGAGGATCGTGTCATGAGTCATGTCGATCCGGGTCATGATCAGGGGCGCGGTAGCGCCCCGAGACAGCACCTGCGCCCGTTCGAAGCGATGATCACCAAGCTCGAGGAGCTCGACGATTACAGCCACGTCGCGTTGCGCCAATACCCCAAGGCCGAGCGGCACCTGCTGGCGGCCGACACGCGGCAATGCCTCGACAAGATCCTGCGGCTGACGCTGGCCGCCTGGAAGCGCTACCACAAGAAAACCACGCTCGGTGAGCTCGATGTAGAGATCGAGGTGCTGCGCCACCTGGTGCGCAAGGCTGAGCGGCTGCGCTTCATCACCCCGCGGCGCTACAAAGTGTGGGCCGAGCATATCAACGAGCTGGGCCGCATGCTCGGCGGCTGGCTGCGCGCCCAGCGCGCATAGCCAGGAAAGAGTAGGAAAGGGAAGCGGCTCATTTCGACGTCCCCATCGTCGGCGGTAACTGGGCCAATGGCGCCAATGCCGGCCTCTGGTATCTGAATTGCAACAATTCGGCCTCCAACAGCAACAGCAACATCGGGGCGCGTCTCGCGAGCGACCGCGACGGCCAGAAGCCGCGCACCCACGGGTGCGCGGACAGCGCCTTATCACTCGGGGCGGCTTTCCTCGCCGACAGGCGAAACATCGACAGAGCGCGGCGGCCGTTGGTGGCTGCGCATCACTCCATCAGCAGTAAGGGCCGCCAGTGCCAGCGCTGTATGACAGCATCATCGATTTCGACAACCTAATGGCGGCGTATCACGCCGCGCGCAAGGGCAAACGGTACCGACCGGAGGTCGTGCGCTACACCGCCCATCTCGAAGAAAACCTGATCAATCTGCACAACCATCTGGTGTGGCAGAGCTGGCGGCCTTCGCCGCCGCGAGAGTTCACGGTGCTCGAGCCCAAGATGCGGCTTATCCAGGCGCCGCCGTTCGAGGATCGCATCGTTCACCACGCCCTGGTCGATCTCGTCGAGCCGATGTTCGAGCGCCGCTTCATCCATCACAGCTACGCCTGCCGCAAAGGCAAGGGCACGCATGCCGCGATCCTGGCGCTGCAGCGGATGCTGCGCGAGTGCCGCCAGCGGTGGGAAAGCGTCTACGTGGTGCAGGCCGACGTGCGGCAATTCTTCGCCAGCATCGAGCACGAAGCCGCGATGAGCAGCGTGGCGCGCGTGATCGATTGCCCGGTCACCCTGGCGCTGTGGCGGGCGATCCTCTCGGGCTATGGCCACGAGGACGGCATCGGCCAGCCAGTGGGCGCGCTGACCAGCCAGCTCACCGCCAACATCGTGCTGGATGGCGTCGATCACGAGATGACCGACGGCCATGGCGCGGGCCGATACCTGCGCTACATGGACGACATCATCATCCTCGAGCCGACCAAGGCGCTCGCCTGGCAGCGCCTCGAGCAGCTCGGCGAATCGCTCGCCCGCCGCGGGCTGACGCTCAATCCCAAAACCCAGGTTCGGCCCGCCAGTGCGGGCGTGGACTGGTGCGGCTATCGCACCTGGTCAACGCATATTCTGCCGCGCAAGCGCAACGTGCGCCGATTCCGCACCCGGCTGCGCCAATTGCAACGCCGCTACGCCGCCGGCGAGATCCCGCTCGCCGACGTGCAGCAGCAGGTGCACTGCCTGCTGGCGTACACCAAACACTGCGATGCGTGGCGGACAACCCAGTCAATCATCAACGATGTCACCCTGAGGCGAGATCATGCAGATCATTGAAACCGAATCCGGCCGCGCCCTCGACTACAACGGCGAAACCCTCGCGCTGCCCGCGCTGGCGACCGATGCCATCGTGCACGTATACGACACGCCGGCTGGGCCGTGGGTGGGCGTGCAGGAGCCCGGGCGACCGCGCCCGGCGTATGCCGGCAGCGGCGGGAGGCTCGCTGGGCGAGCGGAGTTGCCGGCAGACCCCGCAGCGATTGCGGCTCAGGAAGCCGCCAAGACGCGCCGGCGGCTGACGGCGGTTATCCAGGCCCATCTCGACGCCACTGCTCAGAAGCGCAGCTACGACGGTATCCTGAGCCTGTGTACCTACGCCACCAGCACCGACCCCAAGTTCTCCGCTGAAGGCCAGGCCGGGGTCGCATGGCGCGATGCCGCATGGAGCCTCGGTTACCAGCTCATGGATGAGGTGCAAGACGGCACCCGCGAGATTCCGACCGAGGAGGAGCTGATCGCGCTGCTGCCCGCAATGGAGTGGCCGGCGGCCGCGTAGCGGCTTAGCATAAACGTTCCGGCAAACCGTGAGGGTTTCCCATGGCAACATCGCAGGACATCAACTCGCTGTTCAAGAGCACGCTCGGCCGCAGCGCCGACAAGGGCGGGCTTGACTACTACACCAAGATGGCTAACGAGAAGGGGGTGGACTGGGTTAAGAACTCGCTGTCCGGCAGCCAGGAGGCGCAGGAATATGGTGCCTCAAGAAAGGCTCGGACGGTGAGTCAGGCTGATCGAGTCAGCGGGATAACCTATCGCAACAGCGCGCCATCCTCCGCCTCCCCGGGGTCGTCATCCGGGTCATCTGGGTCGTCAAGCTCCGGCGGAGTCAGCAACGACTCGCTCAACAACCTTTATAAACAATATCTGGGGAGGAGCGTCGATAAATCAGGATTGGATTATTACCTGAATAGCGGGAAGTCGCTGAGCCAGATCCAGAACGAGCTCTCAAGAAGCAGCGAGGCCGGGCTTTACGGACAGCGGGGCTCGGGGTTGCTGGTATCGTCCAGCGATCAAGTAGATGGGTTCAATTATCGAAACTCGTCAGAACTTGCCACCCAGCAGGCGCGCAATCAGGCCGACTACAATATCCTGCAAAACGGCATGAACCAGATGGCTGGCTCCGGAAACTTCGAGACAGTAGAGGATGAGTCCGGAAACATCCTGTACCGAAGCCGAACAGGCGGGCTCTACGATATAAATGGACAGCCGGTGCAGGAGAGGCCCACTCGCGGCGCCCCGCAATCCACCGTCTCGCCCAACCAAACCAGCCAGTATCAGCTCGAGCAGATCCTCGCCAGCGACTCACCGCTGATGCAGCGCGCCGCCACCCAGGGCCAGCAGTTGGCCAATCAACGCATGCTGCTCAACAGTTCGATGGCCGGCGAGGCGGCCCAGGGCGCGATGATCGACCGCGCCACGCCGTTCGCCCAGCAGGACGCCCAGACCTACTTCCAGAACAGCCAGGCCAACGCCGACCGGCAGATGCAGAGCTACATGTCCGACAAGCAGTTCGGGCAGACCATGCAGCAGATGCAGCAGCAGTACGGCTACAACTCGCAGCTCTCGAGCCAGGAGGCACAGCAGTCACTGAGCAATCTGTACGCGACCAGCACCGCCAACGCATGGGGCGTGTTCGCCAATAACGCCACCGACTTGATCGGCCAAGCCTCGAGCGCGATCAACCAGATCCAGATGAACCCGGACATCACCGCCGACAACAAGACGGCGATGATCCAGCAGGTGCTCGACCAGCGCGATACGGATCTGCAGTTTCAAACCGATCTGTACGGCAACCTGAGCAGCTACCTCAAGAACACGGGTCTGTTCCCGAACATGGCCTAAGGAGCGAACGATATGGACTGGAGCAGCATTGGCAACGCGGTGAGCGACACCGCCAGCGGCCTGTTCGACTCGGCGGCGGATTACGCCACCGATGCGTTCGACTGGCTCAGCGATAACCCCGAGGCGGCGAACATTCTCGGCGGCGTGGCCACCGGTGTCGCCGGCTACTACGCGCAGAAGGACGAGCAGGACTGGAAGGAGAAGCTCTACCGCCAGCAGCGCCAAGACCAGATGATCAACCCCGGCACGATCGAAGGCTACGGCTCGTACATCGGCAAGGCCAAGACCGGGCTGCTGACCAACGGCATGATCGCGGGAGGTGAGTGATGGGTTGGGCGGATTCGGCGGCTGACGGCGCAACGGGTGGCTCGGGCGGTTACGGCGGCGGGTCAGACCGTGGCGGGTCGAATAGCGACAAGGGCGGCTACTCCAGCGGCTTCGGCGCCGAAGTAGACACTGGTGGCGTGCGCGGTGGTAGCGGCAACAGCACGCCCGGCCGCAGCAGCTCGGGCGCAAGCAACAGTCCGGCCGCAGCGGCTGAAACGTCCGGCTACTCGGGCGCCTTCGGTCGAAGCGTGGCAACCGCGCCCAGCCAGAGTATTTCCAACGGCACCATCGCCTCGATGGACGAAGCCGCCGAGCAGGCCGAGCGCTCGTTTCTCGATCGAACCAACTTCACCACCTACGCCGACACCCCGCGCAGCTACAATGCCACGCCGGCCATGAGCCGCGCCGAGAGCATGGTCGAGACCATCGCCGACCAGACCGGCCGCAAGCCGTCCGATGTCGGGCAGAAGATCGGCCAGGAAGACTTCGGCCAGATGGTCGGTGGCAACCTTGAGGCGGCCTACGGCGGCGTTCAGCAGTCCTCGCAGCCGCATGGTCTGCTGAGCATGGCGCAGAACGTGGCCACCGGTTTTCTCGGCCCGGGCGGGGTCGCGCTCGATACAGCTATCGACTCCGTCGTGGGCGGGCGCAAGGCGGCCAGCACTTTCGATGCGCTCAACGATCAGTACGGCACGAGCTTCGATGCCGGCGTGGCCACCAACATCGGCAAGCAGGCGGCGAGCAACACGCTCGGCGCGATCGCCAGCATGGGGCTGTCGCGTTTCGGCGCGAACACTGGCTTCGGCCTGGCGGGCGTCAATGGCGCGCGCGCTGGCGGACTGCTGGGCAACGCCGCCGGCGGCGAGATCGGCGATATGGCCCTGAGCGACCCCGGCACCTCGCCAGCGACCCCGGCCAACCCCGCGCAGGGCAATGGCTCTCAGGGGCTACTCGCCAGCGCGACGAACCAGCCGGCCGCCGCGGCACCCGCAACCAGCTACGGCCCCGCTGACTTCGACGGCTACGCGAGCTATGCTGAGTCATTCTTCGGTTAACCCGATCTCGCCGGGAGGCGACACACATGGCAGGACTCCTTTCCCAGGGTGCACCCCAGCGCCCGCAGCAAGCCCCTCAGCAGCCCCCGCAAGGGCAGCCCGCCCCGCAACAGCAAGGCCAGCCGCAACCCCAGCAGCAGCCCTCGCAGAGTGACCCGCAGACGGACGCAGACCCTCAGCAAGGCCAGCAGCAATACGACGCGCTCGTCCAGGCAATGCTCGAGTACCTCTACGGCCCCGGCATGCAGCAAGTCGAACAGGCGCTCGGCAAGGGCGACGACATCGTCCAGCGCATGAGCACGGTGGTCAGCACCGTCATGCTGACGATCTACCACGCGCTTGCCGCCGAGGGGAAAACCGTGCCGCCCGGCGTCATGTTCCAGGCCGGCATGGAGCTTTCCAAGGCCGTCGGCGAGATGGCGATGGAGATGGGCCGTCTGCCCAAGCAGGGCAACGGCGAAGCGGTCGAGGCCGCGTTCATGGCCGGCATCGGGCGTTTCGGGCAACTGGTGCAAGACAGCGCGATGACCGAGCAACAGCGCAAGCGCTACGGCGAGCTGATCCGCGCCACGCGCGAGCTCAAGCAGCGTGCAGGCAGTCGCCAGCAGCAGGGTGACCAGCAACCCCAGCAGCCGGCACCGCAGCAAGCTCCCCAGCAGGCACAACAGCCCGCTCCCGCCCAGAAACCGATGCGAGGTATGTAACCATGGCAGGACTACTCGCGGCCGCCCTGGGCGGCGCCGGTGAAGCCGTTCAGACGAACGCCAAGCTCGAGCTGAAAAAACGGAAGGAAGCGGCGCTGATGGGCTTGCGCCAGAAGTACGCGATGGAGCAACAGAACGATCAACAGCAGTTCACCGCGACCGAGAACGACAAAGGGCGCACTTTCCAGCGGGGCGAGCGTATCGCCGGGCAGGATTTCACGGCCGCCGAGAACACCGCTGATCGCAACCTGCGCTCAAATCTCGCCGCCCAGCAGGAAGCCGGCGCCAACTCGCGCAGCGCGGCCGGCGGCTGGACCGTCGTTCCCAACCAGGACGGCGGATACTCCCGCTTCAACACGGTCACCGGGGAGACCGGCGACGTGCCGGAGGGCATCAATCCATCGGGTGGCGGCGAGATCACCAAGCGTCAGGAGTTGATGTTCAAACAGCTTGGCGGCCAGATCGAACAGATCGACAAGCAGCTCAACGACTCGAACGCGATGCTCGACGAGGCCACCCGCGCCCAACTGAAGGTGAAGCGCAACCAACTGGCCGGCGAGCAGCGGCAGATCATCGGCATGGGTGAACAATCAAGCGGCGGTGACCTGGCGACGCGCCTGGCCGACACCCTGGGCGCGCCTGAGGAAGGGGCGCGGCAGGGCGGGCAGCCGCAGGACTTCAACACGGCCGTTCAGCGCACCCAGCAGAACCGCCAGGCCACCGAACAGCAGCAGCAGACCGAGAAGCAGCAGACCCAGATCGAGAGCCAGATCGACGACGTTGCCGGCCAGGTGCAATCGATCTTCGGCAGCCGCCCCAACGGCTTGCTCGGGCAGAGCTCGAAGTCCCTGGGCATGTCCAGCGCCGACAAGCAGCAGCAGGGCCGTGCGCTGCTAAAGCAGATGCGCACGCTGTACAATGACCCCAATACCTCGGAGTTCCAGCGCCGGCGCATCGCCGAGCAACTGGACGCGCTGGCCAAGGCCGGCATCTCGATCGAGGATTTCTAAGCCCAAGCCAGTCGGGAGACTCGCTGCATGCCCCTTCTTGAAGACCTGCGCGCCCAGAACCCGCGCCTGAAATCCGTAGCCGACGATCAACTGATCGGTGCACTCGCCCAGCAGCCCGAGTTTCAGGGGCTCTCCGACAGCGAGATGCAGGCGCTGGCGTACGGGGAGGCCGGCAAACCCGAGAAAGACGAACCCGGCTTCTCCGCCGGTTTCTCCGCCGGCGTTGACCAGCTGCAAGCCATGGGCGGCGGCCTGCTCATGGCGGCCGGGCAGAAGCTGGGAGAGGAGGACGTCTACGAGGCGGGCAAGGGCGTCTACGATCGCAACATGGCCGAGGCCGGCGAGAACGCCCTGGGCTACGGTTTCACCGACCTGTTCACCAACCCTGAGACCAGCGCCTGGCAGTGGGCCAGTTACACGGCGGGCAACCTGGTTCCGACCATGGCCACGGCCGTAGCCGGCGGCGGCGCGGGCGGTGTTGCTGCGCGCATGCTGGCCGGAGCCGCCGCCAAACGTGCGGCGACCCAAGCCGGTCAGGCGATCGGCGCCTACGCCGCAAGTGCCGGCATGGAAACCGGCTCGATCATGGGGGAGGTCGAGAACGCCGACGTAGCCCTGGCTCACGGCTCAATTGCCGGCGCCCTGGATGCGCTGCCGGTGATGCGCGCGCTGCGCAAGTTCGGCGGCAAGGAAATCGCTGACCGGGCTGCGGGCGAGATTGCCGACAACACCCTGTCCAGCCTGAAGCGTACCGCGGGCCAGTCTCTCAAGGGCGCGACCGGCAAGGGTATGCTGACGCAGGCCATGGCCGAATCCTCGACCGAAGCCCTGCAAACCCTCATCGAGCAGAATGCCAGTTACTGGGTCGAGAACAACGGTCAGACGCTGCTGAGCGACCTGGGCGAGGCCAACTGGAAGCAGGTCATTGACGCGGCGGCAGCCGGCGGCCTGGGTGGCGCCATGATGGGCGCACCGGCCGGCATTGTCGAGCGAGGGCAGGCGCGTCGCGCCGTGAACAAACTACCTGCCGACCGGCAGGCCGAGGGCAGCCGCCAGGCAGAACCGCAGGCCGAGCCGGAGCCGGACTGGTCGGCTTACGACACGCCGCCCGCGCAGCGCGCCCAACGGCGCAAGGAACAGGCAATTGCCGAGGCCCGCCAGCAGACCGCCGCCGCCGGTGGCGACGCACTACAGCAGGCGCAGGCCGCCCAGCAAGCCGAGCAGATGGCCGAGGGCGCCAGCCAGGATGAACAGGCCGCCGAAGGGCCCCGGCAGGGCGCCGAGGTCGGCAACCGCATCCAACTCGCCATGAACGCCGCCGAGGACATGGAGGCGCTGGCCAACGGCACCGAGCAGGGCAAGACCCGACTGCGCAACATGAACGCCGTGCTGCAGCGGGCCGAGACCGCCTATGCCGACGGCAACATCGAGCTCGCTAACCGGCTGGCCGGCCGCGCCGAGATGATCGGCCGCAACCTGACGCAATCGCTCAACCGCCAGGGCAGCCGCGAGCGCCCGGCGACCGGCACATGGGAGCGCGCCGCGCCGTTCGGTGGCTACCTGGGGCAGGATTCCGCCGGCCGACTCAATGCCCCGGATCCATCCGTCATCAACATGGGCGGCCCCAGCGCCGACACCACCCAATACGACCCGCAGGCGCGCACCGTGCGCCGCGATGAGCGGATGCAGGCCCAACAACAGGGCGAGGCACGCCTGCGCGAGCAGATGACCCAGCGGCGCCCGCAGCTCGCCGACCAGGGTATCGTCTACGGCGATGGGCCGGTTGCGCGCCGCGGCAACGCCAACACCGGACTGGATCAGCCGTTCGAGCGCGCCCAGTTCAGCGACACACAGGGTGGGCGTAACCCCGAGACTGAACGCGCTCAGCAGCAGGACAGCAATCAGCGCGTCGCCGAGCTTGCGCGCACCCGCGGCCCCACCGAAACCACCTACCTGCCCGACAATACGCCGATCAAGACGCGCTACCGGGTCATGGACCTGGCCGAGCTCACGCCCTCCAATACCGATGATGGCCGCGTCAATCAGGCATTCCCTGCCGAGTTGCAGCCACGCGATCGCACCAATGCCAACAGCCAGGTGCAGGTACGCAACATCGCCGCCAACCTCAACCCGGAGCGACTGGGGCCCAGCGCCGATGCCGCCACCGGTGCGCCGATCATTGGCCCTGACGGGGTGGTCGAATCCGGCAACGGCCGCATCATGGCGATCAGCCAGGCCTACCGGCAAGGTCTCGGCAGCGCCTACCGTCAGTACGTCGGCCAGCAGGCCGAGGCGATGGGCATGGACCCGGCCGCCATCGGCGAGATGCAGCAGCCGGTGCTGGTCCGCGAGCGGGTTACCAGCATGGACCGGGCCGACTTCGCGCGGCGTGCCAATGAATCTACCGTCGCAGGCATGACCAGCTACGAGCAGGCGCGCGCAGATGCCGACGCGCTGACCGCTGGAGACATTCAGCAATGGAACCCGGATCAGTCGGGCGACCCGCTGGCCGCCAGCAACCGCGCCTTCCAGCGCCGTTTCGTCCAGCATCTGGGCAACAACGAGGCCAGCCGCTACACCACCCGCGACGGCCAGGCCAGCCCGGAGCTCGGCCAGCGCATGCAGCGCGCCGTGTTCGCCAAGGCCTACAACGACAGCGACATGGTCGAGATGGCCACCGAGCAGGGCGACGCCATGCGCAACCTGACCGCCGCCTTGCAGGGCGCGGCGGCTGACCTGGCCGTGGCGCGCGAGACCGGCAGTGAGGATGCATTGACTGCCATCGGCACGATCAACGACGCCGTGCGCCTGGTGCGCCGCTCGCGGCAGGATGGAACGCCGATCCGAGAACTGGTCAGCCAACAGGACGTTTTCAGCGAACCCGTGCCGGCGCTGACCGCCGACCTTGCTGTGACGCTCAACAACAACATGCGCTCACGCCTGGCCCTGGGCGAAGCGATGCGCTACATTGGGCAGGCGATACGCCAGCGCGCCGAGAGCGAGCGCAATGGATCTCTGTTTGAAGACACCACCACCAACCAGGACGTGATCAATGAAGGATTCCGCCAGTCCGATACGCAACAACGAACCGCTGCGCGCGATGTTTCAGGACGCACTCGCTCAGGCGAACCGCGGCCTACCGAAGGGCGACAAGCTGATGCTGCCCGAGACAATGCGCCCGACGACACGGTAGCCGAGCCGCTCCTCAGCACCTACACCGAGCAGGACATTGCCGAGCGCGAACAGGCCGCCCGGCAGGAGCAACAGGCCGAGCTAACGGAATCTCAAGGCGAAGCCACGCTGCAGCAATCAGCCCCCGAAGGGTTCGAGCCCTACCGCACTCATGTGCGCGCCATGGGCGAGATGTGGGCCGTGCCAGAGCGGGCCGGTCAGCAGCAGTCCGGAGATAGCCTGTTCGAGACCCGCGAGGAAGCGCTGGAAGAGGCTGGCCGCAATGCGCGCCGCGCGGATCAGCGGTCGCAGATTCAGGAGGAGGCTGCTATCAACCAGCAGCGCGAGGAGCAGCAACAGGCACGGGAGAAAGCAGATCTCGACGAGCTGGCAGCAATCCTCGGCGTCACGCGGCCTGGAGCCGGTAAGGCCCGCGACGCCCTCAATCGGCGCATGCGTTTCGATGGTCGAGTAATGACCCGCAAAGAGCGTATCGAGCGGGCCGTGGAAGATGGCGCTATCATGCAGGGTGAAGGCTCTAATCGCCGCCTCGTGGACGAGGATGGCGCCTTCTACCAACAATCGACGCTGACCAAGACTGGCATGGACTACGCTGAGGCGCTGATCCGGCGGCGTGAAGATGGTAAGCAGGCGGCTGCGCAAGCCGCCCGGGATCCAGTGGCGCCAGAACATCTCCAGGCCACCGATAGCCCGGCAGACCGTGACACCAGCGAGACAAGCCCCGATGGTAGCGACCGGGCCGCGGAGACGGCCACCGCGCGCGGGCAGAACGGTCCCCTGGATGAGCAGCCCAGCGATCAGCTCTACCGTCTCGACGACTCTCCAGCCGATCAGCCGCCCACAGCCGAAGCCGTGCGCAATGCGCTGGCCGGCATGATCGAGCAGCTCGGCGACTTCACCATCCTCGACTCGCCGCGCGATCTTCCCGAGGCCTCATTGATCGGCATGGCCCTGAACGGGATCAATCCACGCGACGTGCGCGGCTTCTACGAAGGCGACAAGCTCTACATCATCGCCAACAACAACGAATCGGTCGAACGCGCGGTGCGAACCGCAGTGCATGAAGCCGTGGGCCACAAGGGCATTCGCGGCATGCTGGGTGAGGAACTGGCGCCGGTGATGCGTCAGCTCTACAAGACCCTGCCGCTGAGCAAGCAGGGGCGCGCCGCGCTCGACGAGGTGCTGGAAACCTACGACTTCCTCGATCGCAACAACCCCGACGACCAGGTGACCATTGCGGAGGAGATGATCGCCCACCTGCTCGAGAAGGGCTACCGGCCCAAGGCCTGGCAGCGTGCTGTCGCAAAGATCCGCGAACTGCTGCGCACCATGTTCCCGGGCATCGGCTGGTCGTATACCGATGTGTTGTTGCTGGGCGAGAAGTCCCGCGACTACCTACGCCGCAAGCAGGCCGAGGCAAGTGGCGAAATCGTACAGCGCTACAGCCTGCGCGCCCAACCGCGCACCACGTCAGAGGCCTTCGACGATTTGACCGATGCGCAGACCAGCGCGCTCAACAAGATCGCGCCGCGCACGCCGAGGGAGTCGGCGCTGGCATGGTTCAAGGAGCATACCGACCGACTGGGAACGAAGATTCGCCAGGGTCTGGTCGATCGCTACGCCGCGCTCAAGGAGATGGACGAGAAGCTGCTGGGCAAGGACAGCGTGGACGGATCGACCGCGTCCTCGAGCTGGGTGCTTGCCCGCATGTCGTCCGCTGCCAGCGGCGCGCTGACAGCGATGCTCAACTACGGCCGCATCTATCTGGACCCGGACCAGAAGGTAATCGATGTCCGCGACGACGACAGCCTGGGTCTGGGCAGCGTGCTGGGCCGGCTGGGCGACGCCGCCGAGATCGAGCGCTTCATGGGCTGGATCGCCGGCAACCGCTCCGCACGCCTGGCCGCTGAGGGTCGCGAGAACTTGTTCGAGGCCGGCGAGATCGAGGGGTTACGCACGCTGAACCAGGGCACCACCAAGGACGGCCGCGACCGCGGCGCGCTCTACGACGAGGTGTTCGCCGAGTTCCAGCAATACCGCGACGACGTGCTGGCGATCGCCGAGCAGTCGGGCATTATCAGCGCCGAGAACCGGGCGATGTGGCGCGATGAATTCTATGTGCCGTTCTACCGGATCAGCGAGGAAGCCAAGGGCCCGGACGCGCCGCGCGCGACATCCGGCCTGACCCGCGCCGAGGCCTACAAGAAGCTCAGGGGCGGCAGCGGCAACCTGAACGACCTGCTGTCGAACACGATGATGAATTTTCATCATTTGCTGCAGACCAGCTTGAATAACCAGGCGGCAGTGCAGGCGATGGATAATGCCGAGGCGGTGGGGATTGCCAGTCAGGCACCAGAAGCGCAGGTGCGCGGCAACCCGGACGCGACGTACGTGCTGCGCGACGGCCAGAAGGTCTGGTACGAGGTCAGCGATCCGCTGGTCTACAAGGCGATCTCATCCCTGGCCGACCCGGGCATGAACAATACCGCCATGAAGCTGATGCGCGGCTTCAAGCGCGTATTCACCAACATGACCACGACCACGCCGCAGTTCGTCGTCGCCAACATGCTACGCGATTCCATGCAGGCCGCCGCCACGTCGCCGCTGTCGAAGAACATTCCGGCCAACCTGTTCAGGGGCGCCCGGACCTACGCTAACAAGCGCACCCGGGCGCGGATGATGGCCAGTGGCGGCTCGTTCAGCTTTGGCTACCTGTATGGCGAGAACGCCGACGAGCTCAAGGTGCAGTTGACCAGCCAGATGCGCAAAGCACACCTGGTTAGAGATCCCAGCCAAGTGCCGGCGGCGGCCAAGCTGCTGTGGAGCAAGTGGAACGACGCCACCGACTTCACCGAGAACATGAGCCGAGCCGAGATCTACCGACAGAACGAGGCGCGCGGCAAACTGTTCGCCGCCTTCCAGGCGCGCGACTTGATGGACTTTTCCAGCCGCGGCGCCTGGCCGGCGGTGCGCTTTCTGATCGATGTCGTGCCATTCATGAACGCCCGCCTTCAGGGCCTCGACAAGATCGGGCGCTCCGGCGTGGCGCCGACGTTGCGCGTGGCGATGGGCAGGGGTAGTGCCAGCGACAAGGAGGCCGCGGCGCGCTTCTGGACGGTCACCGGCTCGATCGCCATGGCCAGCATCGCGCTCTACCTGAACAACTACGACGACGAGGAATACCGCAAGCTCGAGGACTGGCAGAAGGATACCTATTGGTTCTTCCGCATCGGCGACCAGGGGATATTCATCCCGAAACCGTTCGAGGTCGGCGCGATCGCCACCCTGGCCGAGCGCATGACCGAGCAGATGGTGGACGACAAGGCCACCGGCGAGTTGTTCCGCGAGCGTCTCGGCCGCATGCTGACCGGCACGTTTAGCTTCTCCCCGGTGCCGCAGATCGCCCAGCCGATGCTCGACGTCTATTCGAACTACGACGCCTTCACCGGCCGCCCCATCGAGTCTATGGGCATGGACCGGCTGTCGCCAAGCCTGCGCTCCCGTAGCAGCACCACGGCACCCGCACAGTGGATCTCCGACGCCAGCGAGGCGCTATTCGGCCCCGAGGGCAAGCTCACGGTGTCACCGGTGCAGGTCGATCACCTCATTCAGGGGTATCTCGGTCAGGTCGGCGCCTGGGGCGCAGGCATCACCGACACCATCGCGCGCACCATGCAGGGCGAGACGAAGCCGGCAAGCTACTGGTATGAATATCAGCCGATCCGGCGCTTCTACCAGAACCTGGGCGACGAGGACCGCTATAACCGCTACGGAACGCTGTTCTATGAGGGTCTGAACGAGGTCGGTCGGGTCTACGCCGACATCAAGGAGTATCGCGAGCTCGGCGACCAGCAGCAGGCCATGCAGCTGCTCAACGACAACCGGGAGATGCTGCGCATGCGCAAGTGGCTCAACCGCACGCAGAGCAAGCTCTCGGCCGTCAACAAGCGCATGCAGATGGTTCAACGCTCCGACAACAGCGCCGAGTTCAAGCGCCGCGAGATGGACCGGCTGCGCGCGATGAAGAACCGCCTGACTGAGATGGCGGGGCGTCGGCTGGAAAGCGCGAAAACGGGCGAATAGATCAGCGCCGCCGGCCGTTACCGCCGGCGGCGAATGCCAGCAGGATCGCCCCGCCTATCGCCAGCGTCGGCACCATGATGATCATCAGGAAGGCAGGGATGACCGCCAGGCTGACCAGCAGCCACACGCCTGGCGTCTGCCAGCGCGGCGGCATGCAGGTCATGGCCAGGCCCCCGAAGACGAGCAGAGCGATGGCAAGGAAGAATAGCTCGGAGAGATCCATAGAGACAGGGTAGCGAGGCGCCGCGTAAAGCGCGAGGGCCTAGATTTCCTGAGCGCAGGCCCCGCCGCCATCAGCGACTCGCCCAGGCTCTCGCCATCCACTCGCACCTCGGCCAGCACGCGGAAGAAGCTGCCGCGATCCAGATGCTCGAGCACGATCTCGTCGGCGCCGCGCAGTCTGGCCACCGTGAACTGCTTGGCTTCTCGCGCAAGGCGCTTCTCCCGCTCCTTGCCTGTCTCGGTGGAGCAGCGTGACCGGAGTTCCGGCGTATCGATGCCCATGATGCGCACCGGCACCCGCTCGCCGATGATTGCCGGCCAGCCCTCGATATTCGCTCGAAACGTATCGCCATCGTAGATGCTGGTGACTTCGCTGACTCGAGCAGAGCCGTAGTTTTCGGCCATGGCCAGCAATGGCAGGGCGGTGAGTAGCGCTACAGCAATTCTTCGCATCATTTCCCCAAACTCTCCGCAACCAATTCGAGGATCGCCTCGCGGTGCTGATCCCATGCCGCCTCTGGAATTTCATCGGCCAGGCGCGCCGGCATCTCTCCACGGGCTTCCCATATCGCCTCGCAATCCGAACGGATCAGGCCGAAGGCAGCCTTGCTCATGCGGTAGCGCACGGTGATCTCGACGAACAGGCCGCCGGGCTCAGGCTGCTGTGCTACCACGCCAAGTGGCTGAGCAACCGTTGGCAGCGCGAGCTGGGCCCGGCGCTCAAAGCGCTTGGCAGCCACCACGCGGATGATCTTCACGAGCACGTTCTTGGTGCTGCGAGGATCGCCCATTCGATGCAGAGAGCGGCCGGGGCGCTGCCAGCAGGACGCTGATCAAAATTCCGCAGCCACCACAAGCCGCTCTAAGGGGCGGCTCACTTCACCGCAAGCCCATCAGGCGGAACGCGCGATCTAGCTGCTGTTCTCGGTCCAGGCTGGTTACCTGACCCAGCTCATCACACGGCAGGCCGTCGGACAGCGTGCCGATGAACCGGCGGCGGGCATCGCTTGAGGTCGCCACCAGGTACACACCATGGGCGCACCCAGGAGCGTTGCCGGGTATCAGGTCGGGCGCGTTCCCAACCACATCCCGGTACCGGCCTTCCTGGAAGGCGTATTGCACGCGATTGCCATCAATGAACTCGAAGCCATCCGTGTCTTCCAGCGGGAACATATAGGACTGCGGATCGACGCTACGGAATAGCGCGACCACCACGCTCGTGCCGCCTTCATCGCTGTTCCATCCAACGCCATAATCACTCATCCGGCCGCTGCCGGAATCCCAGGCTTTGCTATATTCCTTGGATGCCGATGTGCTTTCGATCGCCGCATAGGTGTAGCCCGCCGGCTGATCGACGCGCTCGACAGGATACCCGGGCGCAATGATGGCTTGCTGGTTGTAATCGTAGTGGGGCGGCTCGTGGCTGCCGGGCATGCCGGCGCAGCCCGTGAGAATGCCGGCCAGGGCCATCGTTGCGATGTGCTTCATACTGTCGTCCTTATCCATTATCGACGCGCTGGATGCAATAGCTGATGCCGCGGAAGTGGGCGGGGTGGAGCATGGTCGAATACCTATGAGAGCGCCGAGTTCAGCCACTTCTCCCAAGCCTTCATCGCCGCTCGTTTCTCGTCGAGATATTCGTACAAGTCATAGTGCAGGCTCGATACGTCGTGCAAGGCGTGGCCATGGAGCCTGTCGCGGTCCTCCTTGCTGACCTTCTGCATGCCGAGCACGGTCTTGGCTGTACGGCGGATGTCGCGCAACGTCCAGTGGGCAGCACCGTGCTGCATTCGGTATTCACGTATCGCCTGGCCGGCGCTGTTCACCTGGTAGTGATCAATCGTGCTGTACGCCGAGGGAAACAGGTACCGCCAGTCGCGATCTACGGCAGATTGATGAAGCGGCGCCAGGATTTCGTAGGCCTGTTGCGACATGGGGATGACGTGTGGTTTGCCATTCTTGGTGATGGACCCGGGTTGGCAGATCAAGCGCTCATCAAAGTCAAGCATGTCGGGCTCGAGCCTCACCAGCCCCGTCGGGCGCTGTCCAGCGGTGGCAATACAGAGCCGGACAATCGATGCGCCAAGCGTCCCCACGCGCGCCGTGCGGGCGATCTTGCCCCATACGGCGCCGACATCCCCGGCGGTCAGGACGCGCTTACCCTGGTTCTCGAACTGGCGCTGCCTGGGCACAGGTTCCACCGGGTTAAGGGTAATTCCCCATGTGCGGTTTTGCGATGCAAGCGGATCAAACTCGATTTGCATCCCGTAGCGGTACGCCGTGCTGATGTATGAACGCAGCCGGTTGGATCCCGCTCTCATGCCGCGGTTGATGTGATGGGTGAGGACATCGCGTATATCGTGCGGCGTGACCTTGGCGGCCACCTTGCCCCAGAGGCGCGGAAACGGTTTCTCGACCAGGCGCCTGACATCGCTATCTACCTCGTCAGCTGATCGTTTATTGCGGTTTCGCATGTCCTGCACATAGGCCAGGAGCAACTCGCCGAGTGTTCCCTGGGCAGCGGGGGAGATGGGCGATTGTTGCCGAACCTTGCGCGCGGTTTCCGCCGCTTCCTGGCGCGCTTCCACCAGGGGTACGGCCGGGAAGGTGCCGAGCGACTTGCGCCGCTTCTTGCCGTCTTCGAACCAACGATACTCCCACGTCTTGGTGCCGGTAGGGCGCACACGGATGGCCAGGCGGCCTTCGCCGCGGCCGCCGGTATCGTCAGAAACGGTGTAGTCCTTGTCGCGTGGCTTGAGTGCGCGGATCTTTTTGTCGGTGAGCATCGGTGTCCGTTAGGGGAGTGTCTGTTGGGTGTCCGTTAGGGTGAATACTAGCGAAAGGGGGAGAAGGAAGGAAGCCCCGTAAACACAGGGCTTAGAAAGAAATCGAAGGAGGGGAAAGGCGGGTGAAATGCTTAGTTTGCCAGATACAGTGTCAGGCGTTGACCGGGTTGTAAATACTGGTTGCTGTCGAGCGCATTCCAGCGCGCGATATCCGAGGCGGTAACGTCATGACGCTGGGCGATACCGCTGAGACTGTCCCCGGGCTTGACTTGTACCACCAAAGTGTCCGCACGGGAGTCAGGCGTCTTACGACCTTGCGGAACCCGCAAGGTCTGGCCGATGCGGATGATATCGCCATTCAGGCGATTCTCCTGTCGCAGCACACTGACGGGCACCGCATAGCGGTTGGCTATCGCCGATAGGGTGTCGCCGCGCTTGACCCGATAGCGCTGCCAGCTGGCCATGGCTCGAGGCGGTTGGTCGGCGAGCGCGGTTATCAGCGTTTCTCGCGCCTGGATCGGAACCAGCAGGGTCGAAGCGTCACGCGGCAGCGTCACGTCCTGAAGCAATCCGGGATTGAGCGCTTCCAGCTTGGCTTCGCTGACATCGGCCAGCTTGGCGGCCTGTTCGAGATCGATCTGGCCGGGTACCTGGACGCGTGCGAAGGCGGGCTTGTTGGCGATGGCGGGCAGGCTGATGCCGTACTCGTCCGGGCGGGCGATGATCTGGGAGAGCGCCAGTAGCTTGGGTACATAGCTCATCGTCTGGCGCGGCAGCCGAAGGTCCCAGTAACTTCCCGACTTGCCCTGAGCGAGCGCCCGGCGTATCGCTCGGTTGACGGTCCCGGCGCCGGCATTGTAGGCCGCCAGCGCAAGCTCGAAATCCCCGTCATACCACTGGTCGGCCTGCTGCTGAAGATAATCGAGTGCGGCGCGCGTCGAACTGATCACGTCGAAACGGCCGTCGTACCACCAGTCGCGCCGCAATCCCAGTGCGTCGCCGGTGCCGGGCATCAATTGCCACAGGCCGGTAGCGCCGCCGGGATTCTGGGCAGTAGGGTCGTAGGCGCTTTCGATGAAGGGAAGCAGGGCAATCTCGCCGGGCATGTCGCGACGCTCGAGCTCCTCCATGACCCAGTAAAGCCAGGGGCTTGCCTGCCGGGCGATCGCGGTCACGTTGTCGGGAGACTTGCGATAATATTCCAGCCAGCGCTGAACGCGCGGTTCGTCGGCATCCACCTGCCACTGAAAATCGTTGCGTAGACGCGCCCAGGCGTCCTTGCTCGCGGCGGGTTCCAGTATCAGCTCGTTCCAGAAGGTCGGGGGCGTCTGCGGTTGTGCCTGCGCGGCGCCCACGGCCAGGGCCAGCATCAAGCCGCCCGCCAGGCCGTGAGCCCGGCGGCGGGACGATCGGTGAGTCATGTCGGGGCTTCCTCGTGGGCGCGATCAATGGCGTCCATGGGGTTCAAAAGCGGTCCTTCCAGGAGCGCAGCGTGGCAAATGTATTCAGCGGCGTATCCGCCGCGCCCTGCGTCGCGGCTCGTGTCCGCACGGCCTCGCCGGAGACCCGCAGGAAAGGGTTGATCTGGCGTTCGCGGCCGATATTGCTGGGCAGGGTGGGGCGCGCAAGGTCGCGGGCCTGCTGGCACTCGCTCAGGTAGCGATCGCGGGCCGGGTTGTCCGGCTCGGCGGCTTGGGCGAAGCGCAGATTGGCCAGCGTGTATTCGTGTGCGGCGAACACCAGCGTGTCATCCGGCAGAGCGCTCAAGCGGGTCAGCGCCTCGTGCATCTGCTCGGGCGTGCCTTCGAAGAGACGACCACAGCCCCCCGAGAACAGCGTGTCGCCACAGAACAGCAGCGGTGGGGTTCCGGCAGCAAAGAAGGCGATATGATCGAGGGTATGACCGGGGACCGCCATGATCTCGAATCGGCGCCCCAGGACGCGACATTCGTCGCCGTCGCCCAGTCGCTCGTCGAGCGCCTTGATATCGGGATTGTCGGGGCCGATGACGTGGGGGGCGTAGCGCTTGGCGAGCTCCGCGAGGCCGCCGGTATGATCATGATGATGATGGGTGATCAGCACGCTTGTCAGGTCGAGTCCCTCGCGTTCGAGCAGCTCGACCACCGGTGCGGCGTCGCCGGGATCGACGACAGCAACATCGTTGCTGGTATCCTGGCGCAACAGCCAGATATAGTTGTCGCTGAAAGCCGGAATGGGTGTCACGCTCAACATGAAGAGTTTATCCTCGGCGCGGTTGACGGCAGCCAGAACAGTCCATGATTAACCGTTATCCGCACGTACGTGGCGCAATTCCGGCTGCGTAAAATGGCCAACCTTGGGGGGATCGAGGCGCTGTGTCAAATTCGCAGTCAACGGTCGAATTGGCTCGACTAATGCGCGAGGGACGTCGCTACTGGTCGACGCAAGCCGGCTTGGCTCATTGGCAGGCCGAGCGGGCGTGCCTGGGGCCGATATGCGAAAATCTCTTTGGCGCTCATAGTTTACAGCTGGGAATGGCGCCCCGGCTCAGTGACATGTGCCCCATTCGTCACTCCCTGACCTGGTCACCGACCCGCGAACTCGCCAACGATGCGGCAACCGTGATCAGTGCGCCCGACAGCCTGCCGCTAGACGATGAAAGCATGACTCTCGTGGTCATCCACCATCTGCTCGAGGTCATGCCCGAGCCGCATCGGCTCCTTCAGGAGGCGACGCGGCTGGTCGCCGACGAGGGTCGCCTGGTTGTGTTCGGCTGGTCGCCCTGGAGCTTCGAGGGGTGTCGCCGGCCCTGGGCCGGGCGCCGCAAGGTCTTGCCCTGGCGCGGCCAGTGGCGGACGCCGGGACGCCTCAAGGACTGGTTGGCGTTTGTCGACTTCGAGATCGAGCGGGTAGACTACTGCGGGTTTCGCCTGCTCGGCGGATACCCGCGCAACGCCGCTCTGGAAACCCTCGGGCGACGCCACAACCTGCCCCTGGCAGATGCCTACATGATTCGTGCGCGGCGCCGCAGTCAGTGGGCACAGGTCGTTCGACCGCGATTGCGCACGCCTGCCGTGGGGCGCTCGCTGTTGGGACACGCCCCGCGGGTGGCAAGCAACGAGCATGAACGCGAAAGGATGACCGAGGTTGACTGAACACGACTTACCCCGGGTAACGATTTATACCGACGGCGCTTGTCGCGGCAATCCCGGCCCGGGTGGCTGGGGTGCCCTGCTCAGGGCCGGCGAACACGAGAAGACGCTCAACGGCTTCGAGCGCCAGACCACCAACAATCGCATGGAATTGACGGCCGCGATCATGGCGCTGCGTGAACTCAAGCGCCCCTGCCGCGTCGCCCTGCATACCGACTCGGAATATCTGCGCAAGGGCATCACCGAGTGGATCCACGGTTGGCAGAAGCGCGGCTGGAAGACTGCCGCCCGGCAGCCGGTCAAGAATGCCGAATTGTGGCGGGCGCTGTTGATCGAGTCGCAGCGCCACCAGATGGAATGGCACTGGGTCAAGGGACACGGCGGCCACCCCGGCAACGAACGTGCCGATGCCCTGGCCAATGCGGCCATCGACGCGGCAACGCTGGCGAACTGAGCCGACGCTGCGCTTCCCTCCTCAACGAATATCGAGATTGTCATGCGCCAGATCGTCCTCGACACCGAAACGACCGGTATCGACCCCAAGGAGGGGCATCGCTTGATCGAGATCGGCGCCGTCGAAGTGGTCAATCGACGGCTGACCGGTCGCAGCTATCATCAGTACATCAACCCCGATCGAAGCATCGAGGCCGAAGCCGTCGGAATCCATGGCATCACCGACGAGCGCGTGGCCAATGAGCCGCGCTTTGCCGAGATTGCCGATGCATTCTGGGAGTTCATTCACGGTGCGGAACTCATCATACACAACGCGGCATTCGACGTTGGTTTCATCGACCATGAGTTCCAGCTGTTGAAGGCCCTGCGTGGCGAGCCGGTGCTGGGTCCCGTCGCCGATCATTGCCAAATTCTCGATACGCTGAAGATGGCGCGGGACCGGCACCCGGGTCAGCGCAACAGTCTCGATGCGTTGTGCAAGCGCTACGAGATCGACAACGGCCACCGGGTGTTGCACGGCGCCTTGCTGGATGCCGAGATACTGGCCGATGTCTATCTGGCCATGACCGGTGGCCAGACGGCCTTGACCCTCGATGCCGACGTTGGCAAGGCGGTTGAAGGCGGCGCCGCGGCGAGCCGGATCCGCCGTCTGCCGACGAATCGCCCGCGGCTTGTCGTGTCGGTACCCAGTGATGAGGAGTGGGCCGCGCATCAGGCCAAGCTGGCGAGCATCCGCGACTCGGCGGGTGAGTGCCGCTGGGACGCGATGGGCGACTGGCATTCGCGGCCGGTCGAGCCGTGATGTTTCGCCGCGACCTGCCTGGCGCCGAACGCCACAGCGGCGGAGTGTACATTCGCATGGACCGGCGCGGGCGTGTCGCCCCGGGGCGAGACGGCAGCTTTCTCGAGAGCGTCGCGACCTGGCCCGACGGGGTTCAGCCGCTGGGCTTCTGGCACGACCTGCCGGTGGCCGTGCTCGTCGAGGCGGAGGAGCAGGACTGGCCGTCGGCGCGGCAATGGCTCGGCGAGCTGGGCGAGTCGCACTTCATGTTGCTGTCCACCGCGCTGCAGGTGGTGACCTGGCAGCGCGACCATCGTTTCTGTGGGCGTTGCGCCAGCCCGACTCGGCGGATTGCCGGCGAATTCGCCATGCATTGCGATCGCTGCGGCCAGCGTAGCTATCCGCGCATCTCGCCCTGCATCATCACGCTAGTCGCCCACGGCGAGGATCTGCTGCTGGCACGCAGTCCGCGCTTTCCGCCTGGACGCTATTCGACCCTGGCCGGCTTCATCGAGCCCGGCGAGGCCGCCGAGGACGCCGTGCGCCGCGAGGTGTACGAGGAAGTGGGGCTGAGCGTCGGGCGCGTTGCCTACTTCCGCAGTCAGTCCTGGCCCTTTCCGCACTCGCTGATGCTGGGCTTCTTCGCCGAAGCCGCCAGCCGACGCATTCGCATCGATGGCGTCGAGATCGCCGATGCGGCATGGTTCACCCCCCGCCGGCTGCCGCAACTGCCACCGGCCTATTCGATCTCGCGGGCGCTGATCGAGGCCCACCTGCAAGGCGTCCGGACCGGGTAGGCGACCGCAAGGCCGCGATCGGCTATAATCCCCGCCCACGCCCAGCCACGCATCACCTGCGAGGGTTCCCTCACCCCTCGGTATCCATCGTCAGTAAAAAGGACCTTTGAATGCTTGCGCTGACCGACACCCAATATCGGCGCTGCCTGCTGGTCATGGTGGCGTTGCAGCTGGCGGTGATTACTGCCAGCAACTATCTAGTGCAGCTGCCTTTCACGATCGCTGGATTGTATACCACCTGGGGCGCGTTCAGCTTCCCGTTCATCTTCCTGGCGACGGATCTTACCGTTCGGTTATTCGGAAAGACGCCGGCGCGCCTGATCATCGCCCGCGTGATGTTCCCGGCACTGATCATCTCTTACCTGCTCTCGGTGCTGTTCGAGAAGGGTGAGTTTCGCAGCCTGGCAGCGCTGGGCGAGTTCAATCTGTTCGTCGCGCGCATCGCCCTGGCCAGCTTCATGGCTTACGTGATCGGCCAGCTACTCGATATCCAGGTCTTCGATCGTCTGCGGCGCAACGCTCGCTGGTGGGTGGCGCCGGCGTTGTCGACGGTCGTCGGCAACCTCGCCGATACTTTCGTGTTCTTTTCGGTCGCCTTTCATAACGGGCCGGATGCCTTCATGGCCGGTCACTGGGTGGGAATCGCCTGGGTCGATTACGCCGTCAAGCTGAGTATTTCGTTACTGTTATTCTTGCCCATGTACGGGTTGCTGCTGGGATGGCTGACACGTCGTCTACTGAGCTGGGGGGCGCAGCCGACCCACGAGGGCGTGTAAGCATGCGGTTACCGAGATTCCTCCATTCGCGTTGATACAGGAGAGGCTTCGCATGACCCGAACCGTCGCTTTGCATCATCAGCTCGGCGGCCCCGAGCAAGGCGTGCCGCTGGTGGTTCTCCATGGCCTGTTCGGCAGTGCCGACAACTGGCGCTCGCATGCCAGGCAATGGCAGGCGCAGCGTCGAGTGGTGGTCGTCGACCTGCGCAATCATGGTCGTTCGCCGCATGCGGCGACCATGAACTATGCGGTGATGGCCGAGGATGTCGTTGCGCTGCTCGATCAATTGGGAATAGAACGCTGCGATCTGCTGGGCCATTCGATGGGCGGCAAGGTCGCCCTTAGCGTGGCGCGTCTTTATCCGCAGCGCCTGGCGTCGCTGATCGTCGCCGATATCGCCCCGGTGGCCTATGATCACGGTCACGAGACCATTTTCGGGGCCATGCGGCAGGTCGAGCGCGATGCGCCCGAGTCCCGCAAGCAAGCCGATTCGGCGATGGCCGCGCATGTCGAGACGCCGGCGATACGCAGGTTCCTGGCAACCAATCTGGAGCGCGGCGATGACGGCATCATGCGCTGGCGCGTCGGGCTCGACGAGATCGAGGCGGCCTATGCCGATATCGCCGCCGAGCCGGCCGGCGAGGGCAGCTATTCGGGCCCGACCCTGGTCGTGCGCGGGAGCCGCTCGGATTACGTCGAGGATGCCCTGCTGCCCCAGGTCAAGGCGGTATTGCCCGCAGCGCAAGTCGTCACCCTGGAGGCGGGGCATTGGCTGCATGCCGAGGCGCCGAAGGCCTTTCACGAGGCCGTGGATACGTTTCTGGCCGAACGTGGCCATGAGGAAAACTGAGACGAGTGCGCTCGGTGGCGGTGCCCGTCAGGGCGTCTCGATCTCGACGGCGAGGCGTGATACCGGGGAGAGTTGCTCGATCAGTCCCTGGGCTTTCAGATAGGCTTCGAAGCGCGCATAGCGCTGGGATTGAAGCAGGCTGGGGCGCAGTGCCAGGAGGGGCAGCACATCAGGCCAGGCGGCACGATTCTCTGGCGTATCGAGCGCTGGTTCGGCCGTTCGGATCAGCTCCCAGCCGGCTTGTGGATGCTTGACCAGCCAGGCGGTGGCCTGTTCCAGGGCCTCGAGGAAATTACCGATATCACTGCGGTGCTTGCCCAGGTCGTCGCGGTTGGCCACCAGGATCAGCGCATCGTACAGGGGACTGGCACTATCGTCGGTAGAGAATTCACGGGTGGCTACACCCTGCTGGGCGTTCTGACGACGGTCCAGCGGTCTCAAGGTGCCGACGACGGCGTCGACATCGCCACCCACCAGGGCCTGGCTGAGCGAGAAGTCGACGTGCTTGAGGGTGACCTGCTCGACACCAAAACTCTGCTGTTCGAATAGAGCATCGAGCAGTACCCGGGCTTCGTCTTCTACCGCATAGCCGATGGTTTTACCCTTGAGATCGGTTAATGAGGAAATGCCGCGATCCGCGCGGGCCAGAATCCCGCTGAGCGGCACGGGAATCAGCGTGCCGACCCTGACCAGGGGGAGACCGCGGTCGACCAGCCGATGCAAGGTAGGCTGCGACATCAGGGCCAAGTCGGCGCGTTTGGCCGCCACCAGCTTGGGCGGCACGTTGGGGTCGGCCGGGGCGCTGAAGGTGACGTCAAGCCCTTCCTGTTCGAACAGGCCGCGTTCGCGGGCGACGATCAGCGCCGCATGGTAGGGGTTGATGTACCAGTCGAGCATCACGCGCAGGCTGTGGGTCGGCGGCGGCGTGATGGTTTCCGGCTCATTCTGGGCGAAGCGGGGCTCGCTAGGGGCGAGCCGCTGCGCCTCACTACCTCGGGAGAGTCCCTGAATCGGCAGGTTGTCACGAATAGCGCTGTTCGCCGCGTCATCATCGGCCTTGCCGGCTACCTGTAGCGCAGCCTCGATGGCGCTCTTGTCGAGTGGTAATGCAGCAGCCTGCACTAGCTGGGTGTCCAACGCCAAGACGAGACCTAACACAATGGCCGAAAGGCGGTTCACCAGCATCACTGACGATTCCTTCTAATACACGATGGGATGACCCGCGTAGCGGGCGGGGTGGCGCTCCAGTCTAGCCCGGTGGATATCTGACTGGCTAGCGAAGCCGTTGATTCGGCGTTTCAGATCGCTCTTGGCAATGCGCAAACGACACAGAAGGGCGCCTGCGTGGCTACCTAACGCATGACATACTAACTGGGCATCAGGAATCCGACATGGACCACAATGGATAGCATCAACACGCTGTTTCTGTTCACCGGCTCTTTGCTCGCGCTGAGTATCCTGGCAAGCCGCTTGTCATCGCTGTTCGGCCTTCCCTTGCTGTTGATCTTTCTGGGGTTGGGCATGCTCGTCGGCGAAGATGGCCTGCTGGGCATCGAGTTCAGCAACTACTCGCTGGCCTTTATCATCGGTCATCTCGCCCTGGCGATGATTCTCCTCGACGGCGGGCTGCGTACGCGCCTGAAAACCTTCCGCGTCGGCTTCAAGCCGGCGCTGTCGCTGGCAACGCTAGGGGTTTTCCTGACCAGTGGCGTCGTCGGGCTGTCTGCCATGTGGCTTCTCGATCTCACGCTCGTTCAGGGCTTGCTGGTGGGGGCAATCGTCGGGTCGACGGATGCCGCGGCGGTATTTTCGATGCTCGGCGGGCGGGGACTCGACCTGAACGAACGCGTCGGGGCCACGCTGGAAATCGAATCCGGTACCAACGATCCAATGGCCATCTTCCTGACCATGACACTGGTCGAGGTGCTTACCGGTGAGATCGGCGGCCCCGTCGACACCGTGCTGATGTTCGTCAACCAGTTCGGCTTGGGGTTGTTGATCGGCGTAGGTGGCGGCTGGCTCATCGCCAGGTTGCTGCGTTGGCTTGACCTGGCCCCCGGTCTTTACTCGTTGTTGACGCTGGGATTGGGGTTCTGCATTTTCGGACTTACCAGCGCGCTGGGCGGCAGCGGCTTCCTGGCGATCTACTTGGCCGGGCTCATGGTCGGCAACCAGCCGGGACGGCATCTCAGCTTCATTCTGCCCGTACACGACGGCCTGGCCTGGCTCAGTCAGATCGGACTATTCCTCGTGCTGGGTCTGTTGGTGAACCCGAGCGAGATGATGGACTATGCGGTCCCGGCCTCCTTGCTGTCGTTGGTGTTGATATTCGTGGCTCGTCCACTGGCTGTGATCGTGGCCATCAAGCCATTCTTTCGTTTTCGCTGGCGAGAGATCGCCTTCATATCCTGGGTCGGCTTACGCGGTGCGGTGCCGATCGTGCTGGCGATTTTTCCGGTTATCGGTGGCGTGGAAAATGCCACGTTATATTTTAACGTGGCCTTTTTCGCGGTGCTGATCTCGCTGCTCGTGCAGGGCAGCAGCCTGTCTCCCGCGGCCCGATTGACCAAGGTTCTGGTGCCTGCCCGGACCACGCCCAACCGGCGCGGCCCGCTGGGTGTCCTGCCGGAAAACGACTATGAGATGTTCGTCTATCAGGTCGAGAACGATGCCCTGGATGATACCCCCATTCGCTTGTTGCGTTTTCCTTCGGGAGCGATGATCTCGGCCCTGTTCCGGCAGCATGCGATGCTGCACCCCAAGGGCAATACCCGGTTGCGCATGGGTGACGTGCTTTGCATCATCGGCCGCAGTGACGATCTTCCCGCACTGAATCGGCTTTTCAATGGTGATGCCCGCTTGAAGCAGGAGCGCGCGTTCTTCGGCACCTTCACTCTCGACGCAGCTGCGCTGATGCGTGACGTGGCAGATGCATACGGCCTGACGTTGAGTCCTGGTGAGCAGGAGATGACACTTGGCGAGTTCGTATCACTGCGGGTTGGCGGCCATCCGGTAATCGGCGATGACATCGATTGGCACGGCTTTCAGTGGGTCATCAGCGAAATGGACGGTAACCAGGTCAAGCGCGTGGGATTGCGGCTGTACTGATCGATAGCCATGCAGGCAGTTCACTGGGGGGATCGAGTTATTGCCCGGTACAGGCTGTCGCGTGAGACCTTGGCGCGCTCTGCATGGCTCGCTCGCACTTTGGTCTGAAAGCACGCGTTTATGCACCGGGCCGGCGCAAGCTTATAACGGGTATCGTTATAGACGTTATAGAAATCGATATTTTCGGGTGTTTTGCTCAGCGGGCGGGTGACGTAAGTCATTGCTGAGAAAGGTAAGTGGCGGAGGGACAGGGATTCGAACCCTGGGAAGGCTATAAACCTTCGCCGGTTTTCAAGACCGGTGCATTCAACCGCTCTGCCATCCCTCCGGCTTACGGAGGCGTATATTACCACTTTTTTCGTCACCGTCAACTCCTGGGTAGCAATCAATACAATGCCTTACGCGCAGCGCCTGGCTGCGCCCGCATTCGGCGAAAGGCGGCTATAGGGCAAGGCGACTATGATCAGTGGAGTTCAGTGTTCTCAGGCTAGGTTAAAAGCCCGGGTGACTGCTACGGTGTAGTGGAGCGTCAGCAAGCGCTTGCATGGAGGCGATAAGGAGAGACACATGAATAGCGATCAGGTGAAAGGCAACTGGAAGCAGGTCAAGGGCGAAGCCCAGAAGCGTTGGGGAAAGCTGACCGATGACGACCTGGATGTCGTCGACGGTGAATACGAGCGTTTGGTCGGCGTTCTCCAGGAGCGTCACGGCATGGCTCGCGAGGAGGCCAAGAAAGAGGTCGATGATTTCTACGGAACGCTGTGAACCGCGCGTCAGCCACTCTGACCAATGGCGTCTGATGGGCTGATTGCGAGTGGCAGCAAGGCTAGATCGAAACAACAGGAGCAAGACATGGAAATCACGATCCTGAATGCCGGCGAGGACGAGACGGCATTCCACGAGACTGCCTCAGGCGAAGTGGGTACCGCACTACGCAAGGCGGGCAAAGACTACATCGGGCACGCAATCTGTCTGAAAATCAGCTCCTGGCGATTCAGCGGAGCGATCCGGAGGCTCTGAGCCGGCTCGAGGCGGATATGACCACGCATGCCCTCGAAGTCGCTAATGTAAGTCAGGATTCGGGGATCGCATTACGCCTGAACATGCAGGGCACTAAGAGGACCTGAGCCCTGCTGTGTTCCCGGCCCCGGTCATGCCGGGGCCTATCTTCAAGCCTTGGCGCATCAGGCACTTGTATGGTGCGAGATTCGCGGAGCGATCTGTCGAGCCATCCCCAGGGGTCTTTCGAGGTGGATGTTCATGAGCACGATGCTCGAACGTTGTGCCGTCAACCGAGCGGGTACTGACTATGTCGTGGGCGATATCCACGGTTGTTACGGCCTGCTTCAAGCGGCGCTCGAGCGCCTGGATTTCGATACTGCGCGCGATCGGTTGTTCTGCGTAGGCGACTTGATCGATCGTGGCCCCGATTCGCGGGCCTGCCTGGAGTTGACCTTCGAACCATGGTTTCACGCCGTGCGCGGCAATCATGAAGAACTTGCCGCACAGGCCCTGAAAAGCGGCGACTGGGCATTGTGGATCGAGAACGGCGGGGGCTGGGCCTTGAATGAGCGGTCTGGCGAGTTAGCTGACTTGCTGGAGGCGGCATTGTCTTGCATGCCCTACGCCATCGAGGTGGCCCTCGACGAGGCCAGCGTCGGAATCGTGCATGCCGAACCGCCGGGTGACTGGCTGGCTATCGAGCGACAGGGCCATGCGTTGAAGCAGCAGCTGACCTGGGCCCGTCGACGTATCGCTTCTCACCATGACGCCCGCATTGCCAATATCGATGGCGTGGTGGTTGGTCATACCATCCTTGCCGAGCCGATCAATCTGGGGAATGTCAGATACATCGACCTGGGGGCGTTCGGCACCGGGAATCTGCATATCGAAGCGCTGCACGAGAGCGCCCGTCACTTCTCAAGCAAAACGTAAGCCGGCAATCGAGATAAGCCATGAAAAACGCGCTATTGTGGCTTGCGCGGGGAACCCGCAGCCGGCATGCTGGGTCATACTCATAGTTCTTCCTTTAACACTCGTTTTCTTTAGCGACAGGAGTCTGAATCATGGCCTATCAGTCATCGCAGGTCAGCGATCGCCGCACGTCGGCGTTGTCGACCAACAAGGTATTGCGCAACACCTACATGCTGCTGGCAATGACGCTGCTGTTCTCGGCAGTGACCGCTAGCGTCGCCGTCGCCATGGGCGTTGGTCAGATGAACATTCTGATCTTCTTCATCGGCGCCTATGGCTTGATGTTCCTGGTCCACAAGACTGCCAACTCGGCAGCTGGGCTGTTGGCAACCTTCGCCTTCACCGGTTTCATGGGCTTCACTCTGGGTCCCGTGATCAACCTTTATCTGTCCGTGCCCAATGGCGGCCAGCTGGTCATGACCGCACTGGCCATGACCGGGGCGACCTTCGTCGGGCTGTCCGCGGTAGCCTTGATTACCCGCAAGGACTTCGGTTTCCTGAGCAACTTCCTGATGGCCGGTGCCATCGTGCTGATCCTGGCGATGGTCGTGGCGATGATCTTCAATATCGGCGCCCTGGCTCTGGCGGTTTCCGCCGGGTTCGTGCTGTTCTCTTCGGCGGTCATTCTCTACCAGACCAGCGAGATCGTGCATCGTGCCGGTGAGACCAATTACATTCTGGCGACCGTGACGCTGTACGTCTCGATCTACAACCTGTTCATCAGCCTGCTTTCGCTGCTGGGCATCATGAATAGCGATTGAGTCGGCCTGCTGTGACACGAGCCTCCGCCGGATTGCCGGCGGGGGCTCTTTTCGTTGTGCAGGTTTACGCTGACTCTCGTGAGCAGCGTGCCTGTCCGTAATGTTGCCTCTACCGCAAGGCGTGCACGACAATGAATGTTGAGCTAGCTGAGCTAGCTGATCCAGAAAGGGGACCGAAATGCGCTATGGTCTGGTTGTAATGGGCGGGCCCTATTCCCACCAAGCGTCGCATTCGGCGTTGCGCTTCGCTCAGGCCGTCATCGATCGCGGCCATCGCCTGGCAACCGTGTTCTTCTATCATGACGGGGTTTACAATGCCTCGCGGTTGAGCGCGCCGCCTCAGGATGAGCCGCACCTGGGCGATGCCTGGCTGCGCTTGGCCGAATCCCAGGGCACCGAGTTGCTGGTGTGCGTAGCGGCGGCCTTGCGGCGGGGCATGATCGATGAGCGCGAGGCGCGGCGCCACGGCAAGCCAGCCCATAATGTCGAGCCGCCGTTCGAGCTGACCGGGCTGGGCCAACTGGTGGAGGCCAGCATGACCCATGACCGCCTGGTGACGTTCGCACCCTGATGGGCATGAATGTTGGAGTGTGCATGGATTGTTGGAGTATGCATGGGTAGTCCGCAGAGGGTGCTGGTGGTGCTGCGCCACGCTCCCCATGACAGTAGTTGGCTGCGTGAAGGCCTCGACGTCGCGCTGGTGGCCGCCGCCCTTGGCCAGGACGTGACCCTGCTGTTTCTCGGCGACGGCGTCGAGGCGCTACGTGGTGGTCAGCAGGCCGGGCCGCTCGGGCAGAAGGGCAGCCATGCCACGCTCGACATGCTGACCATGTACGATATCGACGATATCCGCGCCGATATCGAGTCGTTGACCAGTCGAGGACTCACCATGGAGCGACTCAACTGGCCGGCACGCCCGGTATCTGACCAGGCCTTGCCCGGCCTGTTTGCAACGAGCGCGTCGGTCTTCAACTTCTGATGGCGCCCAGCGAGGATCCGTTCGGCCATGCTTTTGCACCTGCTTAATCGCTCTCCCGCCTCCAGCGGCGTGCCGCACGAGGTGTTGCGTGCAATGGGCCCCGACGACCGGCTGCTGTTGATGGAAGCGGGGGTCTATGGGGCGGTGGAACCCCATGCGGCGCTTTTTTCATCGCTGCATGGACGCTGCTTCGCGCTGGCCGAGGATCTCGCGTCGCGGGGCTTGAGCGAGCACTGCGCAGCGTGGATAACGGTGCTGGACATGCAAGGTTTCGTCACGTTGACGGAAGAAACCCAACGCACGGTGAGCTGGTTCTGATGAGCACCACGAGCCCCGCACGCTACGTTGCCATCGATGCGCGCCAAGTCGCCCTTGATCCCGAAGGCTATCTCGTCGATCTCGCCGACTGGTCGCCGGCCGTCGCCCAGGCGCTGGCCGCGGAAGAGGGCCGCGAGTTGACCGACGAACACTGGGAAGTGATCGATACGCTGCGCGATTTCTATCGGCGCTACGCAATGGCCCCGGCGATGCGCCCGCTGGTCAAGGCAGTCGGCCAGCGGCTGGGGCCCGACAAGGGGCGCTCCATCCATCTGATGCGCCTGTTCCCCGACAGCCCGGCCAAGGTCGCCGCGCGGCTGGCAGGGTTGCCCAAGCCCACCAATTGCCTGTAAGAGCGCCTGGTGAATTTTCTCGCACATGGCTGGTTGGCCCGCGGCGGCACGGATGAATTCCTGTATGGCAATCTGGTTGCCGATGGCGTCAAGGGCGCCGATCTGGGCGACTGGGCCCCGGCCGTCGCTGCCGGGATACGCCATCATCGACGCGTCGACGCCTGGGTGGACCAGCATTGCGTGGTGCGCGAGTCCCGTTCGCGGGCGCCGAGTTGGGGACGCCGTTACGCCGGCATCGCGCTGGACATGGTGTGGGATCATTTCGTCGCCCGGGACCATCTCGACACGGCGCTGATCGAGCGCTGCTACCGGGTGCTGGCAGCACGCACGGCACCGGCTCGCCTGGCGACGATGATGCCGCTGCTCATCGAGCAGGACTGGTTGTCGCGCTACGCCGATCTCGACTTCACCTGCACGGCCATCGCCAATCTGGGGCGGCGCCTGCAGGGCCCCAACCGTCTCGCCGAGCTAGTGCCCTGGATCGAGGCCGACTACGCGGGCCTGGAACGGGATTTCCAGGCGCTATGGCCGGCGCTCAACCGCGAACTGGGCATCAGGCGCGAAAGCTGATTATCCCTCGGGCAGCCACAGGCAGCCGATACGATCGCCTTCGTGGATATCGCTGTGCGGCGGAATGTCGGCGAGGGCCTCGGCGGCGACGCATGAAGACAGTACCGCCGAGTTCTGATCGGCGAAGGCGTGCGCGACGATGTCCGCTTCGCCGAATTCGAGCGTCACGCGCATGAAGTGGCGTCGCGCCTGGGTACGGGTCGTGAATCCCGCCCGGGCAGGCAGCCGGGGCAGCGCGGCGAGTTCGCCACAGCCCAGCAGGGCGCCGATCAACGGGCGCAGGTAGAGCCAGGCACCGACGAAACTCGAAACCGGGTTGCCGGGCAGGCCGACGAACCGCGCCTCGCCATCGGCGTGCGGCAGGCGGCCCAGCGCCAGCGGCTTGCCCGGGCGCATTGCCAGACGCCAGAGATCGAGCCGGCCGAGGCGCTCGAGCGCCGCCTTGACGTGATCCTCTTCGCCGACGCTCACCCCGCCGCAGGAGACGACAACGTCGGCTCGTTGCGCCGCCTCGCCCAGCAGGCGACAGGTCGTGGCGAAATCGTCCGGCAGCGTGGCCGTGTACACGACCTCGGCCCCGAAGCGCTCGAGCAGGCGTGTCAGCATCGGCCGGTTGCTGTTGTAGATCTGCCCCGCAGCGAGGGGTTGTCCGGGCTCGACCAGCTCATCGCCGGTGGTCAGCAGGGCGACACGCGGACGGCGACGGACGCTGACCGAAACAATGCCCTGGCCGGCAATGTGCCCCAAGGCCGCGCCCCCGAGCCGCGCCCCGGCAGGCAGCAGAGCACTGCCCACTGCCACGTCGCGGCCGCGGCGGCGCAGGTTTTCGCCGCGGGACACGTCGGACGGTATCAGCGCGCCATGCTCGCGCAACTCGACGGCTTCCTGCATCACCACGCAGTCGGCGCCCAGCGGTATCTCGCCGCCGGTGAAGATTCGCGCGCAGCTACGCGGCGCCAACGGCTGCGCTGCACTGCCGGCGGTAACGCGCTGGCTGATCGGCAGCAGCGTGCCGGCATCGGCGGCACGCAGGGCGTAACCGTCCATCGCGCTGTTATCGGCCGGCGGCACGTCGCGGGTGGCCGTCACCGACTCGGCGAGCACGCGTCCGGCGGCGTGCTCGGCCGGCAGCTGCTCGCCGGCAAGCGGCGAGACACCGGCCAGCAGTGCCTCGAGCGCGGCCTCCACGTCTTGCAGTTCGGCCTGGGCGTCAGCCATGCGTGCCTCGCCCGGGGATCACCAGGTTGGCGTAGTTGCAGGGCCGATGCCGGCTGTCGAGCTGCTCGCGCAGAATGCCGTGCCAGGCGGTGCGGCAGGCCCCGGTGGAACCCGGCAGGCAGAACACCACGGTGGCGTTGGCCAGCCCGCCGAGGCAGCGGCTCTGGATGGTCGAGCTGCCGATCTCCTGCCATGACAGGTGGCGAAAGAGTTCGCCGAAGCCATCGATGGTCTTGTCGAGCAGCACCGAGACCGCCTCGGGGGTGGAGTCGCGCCCGGTGAAGCCGGTCCCGCCGGTGGTCAGGATCACCTGGACCGCGGGATTGGCGATCCACTCGGCGATTACGGCGCGGATCCGGTAGACGTCATCGATGACGATCCGCTTGTCGATCAGCCGATGGCCGGCTTCGTCGAGACACTGCACGAGCGTCTGGCCCGAGCGGTCCGTCGACTCGTCGCGGGTATCCGAAATCGTCAATACCGCCACGCTGAGCGGTATCAAGCCTTCACGTTCGTCGCTCATGCCTTTTCCTTGCGCTGTTGACGGGCTTCCAGGGCGGCGAGCTGTTCGGGCGTGGCCGGCGCCTGGTGGTTCGCCTTCCAGTCGCTGTAGGGCATGCCGTAGACGTACTCGCGGGCCGACTCGTAGTCGAGTTCGGCGCCGCGCTCATCGGCGGCGGCAACCAGCCATTTCGCCAGGCAGTTGCGACAGAAATCGGCCAGAATCATCAGCTCGATGTTCTGGACGTCCTTGTTGGCGTCGAGATGCGCAAGCAGCCGGCGAAAGGCGGCGGCCTCGAGTTCGGTACGTGTGGCGTCGTCGAATTCACGCATGTTGATCGCTCCGCTTGGTCAAGACTGGAAAGAAGGGCGCAGGCCATATGCCGAGCAGCGCCGCGAACGATCGGCGACCTAGCCGATGTCGGCGCGGGTGCAGACGGACAATACCGTGGCGTCCGTTTCGTCGATCGAAACCAGCGCATGGCCCATGTCGCTATCGAAGTAGATGCTGTCGCCCTGCTCGAGCGCCACGGGCTCGTAGAACTCGGTGTAGAGCAGGATGCTGCCCTCGAGCACGATCAAGAACTCCTCACCATCATGACGCACCCATTCATGGAACTCGTCGAAGCTGCGCGCCCGGACGATGGTCTTGAAGGGGATCATGCGCTTCTGGGCGAGTTGATGGGAGAGTAGCTCATGCTCGTAGGTCGGCGTCGGATGGCGCTGTCCGTCGCCGGCCCTGGTCAGGTCGCGCCGTCCCATGGTGGCCGTCTGTGGCTTTGGCGGACGCAATAACTGTGGCAAATCGATGCCCAGCCCGCCGATCAGCTTCTGGACCACCGTGAAGGTCGGTGATAGCTGATTGTTCTCGATCTTGGAAAGCGTCGAGCGCGCCAGCCCGGTACGCTGACTGACGTCCTCGAGCGTCCACCGGTTGGCGAGACGGATCTCCTTGAGTCGCTTGCCGAGGCGCAGTGGCTCGACGAAAGGCTTGCGCCCGGAGGCGATCTGCAAAGCGGCGTCCTGGTCGGTTGTGGCCATTGATTGACAGTTCACGATCGGAAATCAATTTTCGTCCATGCTAGCACAGCGCTTGCCATCAAGCGCCCTGGTAGCGCCTATGATGATGCATTCTGCGACATCTTCTTGCATGCCGATTTCCGCCCTCCCGGAAACATCGTGCTCACTTTGGCGCTGCAGCGGGCAGGTAGGGCTGGCCGAGCAGGGCACATACATGGGCGGCGGCGCTGCGACCCAGGGCGTCGAGCGCATAGCCGCCTTCGAGCACCGACACCAGCCGGTTGTCGGCATGGCTACGCGCGACGCCCATGAGCAGTTCGGTGATCCAGTGATAATCGGCGTCCTCCAGGCAGATATCGCCCAGCGGATCCTCGCGGTGGGCATCGAAGCCGGCCGAGACCAGAATCAGTTCGGGGCGATGTGCCTGCAGCGCGGGCAGCCAGTCACGCTCGACCAGCTTGCGGTAATTAGCGCTGTCGCAGCCGGCATCGAGCGGCGTGTCGATGACGTTGTCGAATCCGGCGCGCAGGTGGCGCCAGGGATAGAAGGGGTACTGATAGCTGGTACAGATCAGCGTGTCGGGATCGCCACCGAAGATGTCGATCGTGCCGTTACACTGGTGAACGTCGAAGTCGATAATGGCGATGCGTCGCACGCCGTAGCGCGCCCGGGCATGAGCGGCGCCGACGGCGACGTTGTTGAAAAAGCAAAAGCCCATCGCCTCGCTGGCCTCGGCATGATGGCCCGGCGGGCGAACGGCGCAGAACGCATTGTCGGCCTGATGACGAAAGACCCGGTCGATGCCCGCAATGACGGCGCCGGCGGCGAAGCGCGCGGCATCGAGACTGTCGGGGTTCATGAACGTATCGCTGTCGAGGTTGATCAGCCCCCGCTCGGGCACGCAACGTTCGAGCGCCTTGAGATGACGCGCCGGGTGGATGCGCACCAGCTGTTCGTCGCTCGCCGGCTTGGCGTCGGCCTGCATGGTCTGTTGAAGTACCCCGGCGAGCGCCATGTGAGCGCGAATGATGTCCAGCCGCTTGGGACTTTCCGGATGGTCCGGCCCCATGTGGTGGCGATCACAATGGGGATGACTGATAAAGGCTGTGATCATCTAGGGTCTCCGGCCGACAGTTAATCACGGTAAACGCCGGCAAGGCTTGCAGGACACTGTTCTTAAGTCGTACACAGTGAACATCGTCGAGACAAGGTCGAGGCAAGGAGAGCGCAGCGTGAGCACACGGTTTTTGCGGTATTTCTTCGAACCGAGGACCCTGGCGGTCATCGGTGCCTCGGAAAAGACTCATTCCATGGGCGGGCTGGTGATTCGCAACCTGATCGACAGCGGCTTTCCGGGCGATATCTGGGCCGTCAATCCCAAGGGCTACGCCAGCGTTCACGACAAGCCGTGCGTCAGGCGCGTCCATGAGCTTCCCGACGTCCCCGACCTGGCGGTCGTCTGCTCGCCGGTGGCGGGTCTGCCCCGGCTCATCGAGCAGCTCGGGCGCTTCGGCGTGCGCGCGGCCATGGTGCTCTCCGGTGGCGCGCATCTCGATGATCGCAGCGGCGACGGCGGCTCGATTCGTGAGCGCATGCTGGCCTCGGCGCGGCGTTCGGGAATCCGTGTGCTGGGTCCGGAATGTCTGGGCATGATCGTCCCGGGGCGTCATCTCAACGCCACCTACGCCAGCCAGCCGGTGAAGGCCGGACGCGTCGCCTATCTCGGTCAGTCGGGCATGCTAGGCAATGCCATGATCGACTGGGCCGCCGGGCGCGGCATTGGCTTCTCCCACCTCGTCACGCTGGGCGACAGCGTCGATGTGATGCTGGCCGACCTGATCGACTACATCAATCAATACTCGCCTTGTCAGGCGATGCTCTTGCATTTGGAGCGCATCCACGACGCCCAGCATTTCATGACCGCGTTGCGCGAATCGTCGCGCAACCGCCTGGTGCTGGCCATCAAGAGCGGCCGCACGCCGGGCTCCGAGCTGTCCGGCGTGCCGTCGACACCGGGCGTGGCCAACCGCGACGTGATCGTCGATGCCGCGCTGGCTCGTGCCGGGGTGGTCCGGGTCGACGATTCCGATGAGCTGTTCGACGCGCTGGAAACGTTGTCGCGCATGAAGCCGCTGCGTGGCGACCGCCTGGCGATCGTCGCCAATGGTCTGGGGCCGGCCTTGCTGGCGATCGACAAGCTGATCAACGCCGGCGGCACGCTGGCGGAGTTCTCCGAACAGACGCGCCGGGCGCTGACCGACGGCGAATTCGACATCAGTCTGCCGGGTCGCAATCCGGTCGATCTGGGCGGCAATGCGGCGCCCGAGCGCTTCGTCGAGGCGCTGGATATCGTCGCCGCCGATCCCAATACCGATGCCGTACTGGTGGTCCATGCGCCGACCCGTTTGGCGCCGTCGCGAGCCACCGCCCAGGCGGTGGTCGCCAACCGGCGGCGTTTCAAGCGCAACCTGCTGACCAGTTGGATGGGGCTCGAAGAGGCGCTGTCGGCCCGCCACGAATGCAATCTGGCCGGGATTCCGACCTACATTTCGCCCGAGAAGGCGGTCAAGGCCTTCATGCACATGGTGGATTATCAGCGGGTCCAGGCGCAGTTGCAGGAAACCCCACCGAGCCTGCCATTCACCACCAGCGCGGCGATTCGCGAACGCTGCCATCGGCTGATCGGCGAGGCCAAGGCCCGTCAACGCGATCGACTGACCCACGAGGAGACCGCCCAGGTGCTGGCCGCCTACGGCATCCCGGTGGCGCCAAGCCGTTATGCGCTCACCCCGCAACAGGCCGCCGAGGCGGCCGGCGCCTTGTCGGGGCGCATGGCGCTCAAGATCGTCCATGAACGCAACTGCCTGCCGTTTCGCTATCGCCAGCACCCGCACAAGCTCTCGGCCGGCCTGCTGCAGGATCTGCAGACCCCCGAGGAGGTGGCCGACGGCGTCCGGCGTCTCGGCGCCAAGGTCGAGGAGAAGTTCCCCGACAGCCGCATCTATAGTTACTGCCTGCAGGAAATGCAGCGCGGCAAGCATTCGCTGCAGCTGTGCGCGGGCATCACCCGGGATCCGATCTTCGGCCCGGTGATCGTCTTCGGCATCGGCGGCTACAAGGTCAACGTGCTGGCCGATCGGCAGGTCGCCTTGCCGCCATTGAACATGACCCTGGCCAACGAGCTGATCGCGCGTACCCACGCGGCGAAGCTGATCGGCGAGCATTCGCGCGATCCCGATCTCGATTACAAGCGGCTGGGCCAACTGCTGGTCAAGCTATCGCAGATGGCCTCGGACCTGCCCGAGCTCAAGGGGCTGGAGCTCAATCCGTTGCTGCTCAACAGCGAGGGCCTGATGGCCATCGACTTCGCGATGGATCTCGGCGAACCCGCGCGCCACGCGATCATGCCCTATCCGGAAGAGTTGCGTGAGTGGGTCGCGCTCAGCAACGGCATGCACGTCGAGATTCGCCCGATTCGGGGCGAGGACGCGCCGCTGATCACGGCCTTCCACGCTCAGCTTTCCGAAGAGAGCATCCGCTTTCGCTATTTCCATAACAAGGCCGATCTCAGCAAGCGCGATCTGTCGCGGCTGGCCCAGATCAACTACGACCGTCAGATGGCCTTCATTGCCGAACATCAGCGCACCGACGGCAGCAAGGAAATGCTCGGCGTGGTACGGGTCTGGAACGATCCCGACAACATCCGCACCGAATTCTCGGTGATCATCCGCGACGACATGCATGGTCATGGCCTGGGGCGACTGCTGATGGAAAAAATGATCCGTTACAGCCGCGGCCTGGGTACCCTGGAAATGGTCGGCAAGATCATGGTCGATAACGGTCCGATGCGAGCGCTGGTGAAGCGGCTCGGCTTCACCAGTCATTACAACATGGAGGAGCAAGTCGTCGATGCTGCCCTGCGACTCAATGCCCCCGCCAGCGACTGGCAGCGTCATCGCCTCGAAAATCAGCCCTATTGAGCGTTCGGAATTCCTCCGTAACTGGCCATGGGGAAATTGAACCGTTGATCAATCATCAGTACTTCTGATTTGAAGCACTATTAATAAGATTGTATGATGCAATAAGAGCTATAACCACTCGTTATGAAAATACGGCGCTGCGATGGCGTTGAGAAATCTTCGCCGCGTCGTTTCGCATCAAATAAAACGATCACGACATACAGGCAAAGCCGATGAGCGAAACGCAACAGACCAAGATTCAGGTACGCGGCCTGAGCAAGGTCTTCGGCAATCAGCCGAAGAAGGCACTGGAACTGCGCGACAAGGGCAAGAGCCGCGGGGAGATTCTCGAGCAGACCGGCCAGACGCTGGGTCTTTCCAATGTCAGCTTCGATGTCCAAGAGGGTGAATTGCTGGTCATCATGGGTCTCTCGGGCTCGGGAAAATCGACCCTGATCCGTTGTCTCAACCGGCTCATCGAGCCGACCGAGGGCGAGATCGTCATCGACGGCGAGAATATCCCCACGCTGTCCGAGAAGGAGCTGCTGCATTGCCGGCGCCGTCACTTCTCGATGGTGTTCCAGAACTTCGCGCTGTTCCCGCATCGCACCGTACAGCAGAATGCCGAATATGGCCTTGAGGTCCGCGGCGTGGACAAGCAGGAGCGCACCCGGCGCGCCAGCGATGCGCTGAAGCAGGTCGGTCTCGGCGGCTGGGAAGACGCCTTGCCCAACCAGCTTTCCGGGGGCATGCAGCAGCGCGTCGGCCTGGCACGGGCGCTGGCCAACGATTCGACCGTGATGCTGATGGACGAGGCCTTTTCGGCACTCGACCCGCTGATCCGCAAGGACATGCAACAGGAACTGCTCGAGCTGCAGCACCGCATGAAGAAGACCACCATCTTCATCACCCATGATCTCGACGAGGCCCTGAGCATCGGCGATCGGATCATCCTGTTGAAGGATGGCGAGATCGTCCAGATCGGCAAGCCCGAGGATATTCTTACCAATCCCGCCGACGATTATGTCGCCCGCTTCATCGAAGGGGTCGACATGTCGCGCATCCTCACCGCACGCAGCGCCATGCGCCCGGTGCGTGCCACCGCACGCGAGGACGACGGCCCGCGCACGGTACTGCACAAGCTCAGCGAGAACAGCCTGGATTCGATCTACGTCACCAGTCGCGATCGCAAGCTGCTCGGGTTGATCGAGGCCGACGCCGCTGACCGGGCGGCCAGGGAAGGCGTTCAGTCCATCAAGGAGCTGATTCATGACGATTTCCCCAAGGTCGGCCCCGACGAACCGCTGCATAACCTGTTTGCAATGTTCAACGACAAGAGCTACCCGATCGCCGTGATCGACGCGGACCAGCGTCTGCTCGGCGTGGTGGTCAAGGGCGCCGTGCTGGCGGAACTGGCTGAAGCTGGAGAACACTAAATGGCTATCGATATTCCCCGTATACCGCTCGGCGACTGGATCGAAACCGGGCTGGACTTTCTGACCACCGAATACGCATCCGTGACCCGCGGCATTTCACGGTTCACCCAGGGTGGAATCAATACCATCAACGACGCCCTGGCCTGGATGCCTGAATGGGCGCTGATGGCGCTCATCGCACTGCTCTGCTGGCGGGTAGCGGGCATCCGCCTGGCGATCGGCTCGGTACTCGGTCTGGCGCTGATCTGGAACATGGGGCTCTGGTATCCGATGATTGAATCGCTGACGCTAGTGGTGTTCGCCACCCTCGTGGCAGTGGTGATCGCGCTGCCGGTGGGCATACTCGGCGCGCTCTCCGACCGGCTGTATAGCGTGATCATGCCGGTTCTTGACTTCATGCAGACCATGCCGGCCTTCGTCTACCTGATTCCAGCGATTCCGTTCTTCGGCATCGGTTCGGTCTCGGCGATCTTCGCCACGGTGATCTTCTCGATGCCGCCGGCCATCCGCTTCACCACCCTGGGCATTCGCCAGGTGCCCAAGGAACTCATCGAAGCCGCCGATGCTTTCGGCTCGACACGTGGCCAGAAACTGTTCAAGGTACAGTTGCCGCTGTCGTTGCCGACTATCATGGCGGGCATCAACCAGACCATCATGCTGGCCTTGTCGATGGTCGTGATCGCCGCCATGATCGGTGCCGATGGCCTGGGCAGCGAGGTCTGGAAAGCGATCCAGCGGCTGCGCCCGGGCGATGGCTTCGAGGCGGGCATCGCCGTGGTCATTCTAGCCATGCTGCTGGATCGCCTGACTCAGGCCTTCCGCAAGCCCGTGAAGGCGCGTTAAGACGCTGCAGCCGACGCTTCGAGGGGCGTCGGCGGGTGACGTTCCGAGGCAGCTAATCGGACGGCACCCGGACACTCAACCAAAGAAGGGGAAAGTGATGAAAACGTTCAATGCTATGTCACGTGCCGTACGCTTCGGTTCAATGATGATGATCGCCGGACTGGGCGTCGCTGGCGTTGCCCAGGCTCAGCAGGAAGGCAAGGGCACGGTGACGCTGGCCTACGTCGAGTGGTCATCCGAAGTTGCGTCAACCAACGTGGTTCGTGCGGTGCTCGAGGATATGGGCTATGACGTCGAGATGTCGTCGCTGTCGGCGGCGGCGATGTGGCAGGCGGTCGCTTACGGCGATGCCGATGGCATGGTCGCGGCCTGGCTGCCGACGACCCACGAGAATTACTTCGAACAGACCAAGGACAAGGTCGTCGATCTGGGAACCAATCTCGACGGCACCAAGCTCGGACTCGCGGTGCCGGCTTATACCGACATCGACTCCATCGCGGAACTCGGCGAGAAGGCCGACCTTGTCGATGGCGAAATCATCGGTATCGATCCCGGCGCCGGCCTGATGGGCCTGACCGAAGACGTCATCGATGAATATGGCCTTCAGGGCGACATCAAGCTACGCAGCGGTAGCGGCGCCACGATGACCGCTGCGCTGCAGTCGGCTATCCAGAATAAAGAAGACATTGTCGTCACGGCCTGGACGCCGCACTGGATGTTCTCGCGCTGGGACCTCAAGTATCTCGACGACCCCAAGAACGTCTACGGCGATACCGAGCAGATCCGCACCATCGTCCGCCAGGGCCTCGAGAAGGACATGCCGGAAGTCTACGAAGTCCTCGACAACTTCGAGTGGACACCGGAGCAGATGGGCGAAGTCATGCTGATGAACCAGGAAGAGGGCAGCGACCCCTACGCCAACGCCCAGAAATGGGTCGACGAAAATCCCGAGATCGTCAACGAGTGGAAAGGCGAGAGCTAAGCCTGCGATCCGGCTAGATCCATCGATGCGTAAGCGCCCGGCCTAGGCCGGGCGCTTCTTTTTTCAGGCTTGCCGAGGATCGGGTTTCAGGGCGCCAGACGTACCTTGTTCCAGCTGTCGTCGTGGCGACGATAGCGCAGCCGATCGTGAAGGCGATCGGCCTGGCCCTGCCAGAATTCGACGATTTCCGGAACGACGCGGTAGCCTCCCCAGTGCGGTGGGCGGACCACGTCCTGCCCGTTGTAAAGCCGTTCAAAGCGGTCCTTGCGCTCCTCGATCCACGTCCGGTCGGGGATCTCGACGCCTTGCTGCGATATCCAGGCGCCCAGCTGACTGGCCCGCGGACGATGCTGGAAGTACTGGTCCGATTCGCTTTCGTCGACCTGGACCACCCGCCCTTCGACACGCACCTGGCGCTGGGTAGCCGGCCACCAGAAGACCAGGGCGGCATGCGGGACATTGGCGAGTTCCGCGCCCTTGTGGCTCTGATAGCTGGTGTAGAAGGCAAAACCACGTTCGTCGATGCCCTTGAGCAGCACGATACGCGCATGCGGCAATCCCAGGCTGTCGACGGTCGCCAGGGTCATGGCATTGGCATCGTCGGCCTCGCGCTCGAGCGCCAGCGCCAGCCATTGCTGGAATAGCGCCAATGGCTCGCCAGGGGTATTGCTGGCGTCGAGGTAATCTCCGCTGTAGTTGCGTCTGACGTCGGCGATATCGGTGTTCATGGCGTTCTCCTGGTATTTCCCTTCATGATCGCTGCTGATCCGGGCGCACTCAAGGCGATCGAGGCAAAACCCGCTTGATGGTGTCTCGTCGGCTCGCGAGGCATGGCACTTTGCTCTCATCATGCTCTCATGATCGGTATAAAGACCCGGCGTGGCCAGCGCAGATACGCGCCCAAGTGACAGGCTCGAGCACGATCATCCCCATTGGGCATGGGCCGCAAAGATCAGTCCGCAGCCCAGCCAGCCGAGCACCGCATAAGGCAGGTTCCAGCCCAGCATGTCGCGGGCATTGACGCCATAGCGGGTGCACAGCACGAGATTGCTGCCGGACAGCGGGCTACTTCCGGTGCCCAGCGCCCAGCCCATCAGGAATACCATGCCCAGCAGCGTCGGATCCGGATCGAGGGTCGTCAGCAGGGGCGCCAGCGTGGTCACGCTGACCAGCGGGTGGATGCCGATGAAGGCCGCCGTCACGATGCCCCCCAAACTCAGCCAGGCCTGCCAATGGCCGTAGTTGACGAACGGCAGTGAAAGCCCGGCGGGAAAACTGGCGAGCAGCGCGCTCAGCCCGCTGGACAGCACCCCAGCGGCCAGGAACAGCGCGAACTGGGGCACCAGGCGTGCCAGGCCGTGGTCGATCTGCTGTCTCAGGCGTGCATCACGCTCATGCCGGGGAGCCAGCAGCAAGGCTGCAATGGGCGAAACGATACTGATGATCAACGGGATCGACATCGTCGGACGCCACTCGTGCATCGCCATTACCGTGACCGCCAGCACACCGGGGAGGACCAGCGCACTGGCGTTCAGCGGATAGCCGACGAACGGGCCCGGGACGCGCAGAGTATCGAGCGCCACCAGACCCAGCAGCAGCACGGCACTGGCCGCGCCCCACGGCAGCAGTTCCGTGAAGTCGAGCCCCGGGGCATAGGTGAGTGCGACCCCCATGGCGACGAAGAAGGGCGACCAGGCGGCGGCGGCCGGAAACGCCCGGCCCAGCACCATTGCCTGGCGACGGCTCAGCGTGCCGTCACGCTGCATGCGATCGGCGAACAGGAATAGCGCCGAGAGATTGATCACCGCGCCGAACAGGTGAACGCCGAACAGGGTTCCCCACAGGCTGCCGTTTCGCGGGCGTTCGCCCGCAGGCTGGGCGGGTGTCGCCATCGACAGGAAGCTGACTCCGGCGAACATCATCAGCAGGGCCTGATTGATGGTCAGCGCCTGAATCGGCGCGTAGGGCGTGTCGCGCATCAGCGCCACCAGCCAGATCAGCCCCCCGGCGCCCCCCAGCCACAGCACTTGATGACGCGAAGCCCGCGGCAACTGCCGGGCCAGCCGCAGGGTGGCCAGCCAACTGAGCAGCGCCGCCGGCCACATCGGCCAGCCTGCCAGGGTGCTCGCGATACTCGTCGCGAGCATCGCCAGGATCAGCGCGCTGGAGGGCTTCACCGGCGCAGCAGGCGACTTTGCCAGCGGGCGTACAGTGCGCTGGCGAAGAACAGCGCCATTGCCGCCAGAACCTCGAGCCAGCCCCACCAGGCCTGGCTGGGTAGCGTGGTAAGCAGTGCCCCCTGGGCGATATACAGCAGACTGACGAAAGCCAGCCAGGCGTGGCCGCGCGGGCGGCGGGTGAGGATCGAAGGCAGGAAGAGGACCAGCGGCAGGGCGCGCACCAGCACCGGCAGCCACTCGATTCCGTTGTTGCTGCGCAGTTGCCAGCCACTGATCAAGAGCAGCGCGATGAGCAACACGAAGCTTGCCAGCACGGCCTGGCGCGCTTTGCGGGTCAGCGATTCGAGCCCGTGGCGCGCTTCGAGCCGTTCGAGTCCGTTCATCCGGCACTTCCCTGAGTGGATTGCAGGGCCAGCGCCAAGCGTGCAATGCGCTTGCCCTGGACGTAGGCCAGTTCCCGCTCGGCATCGTCGACGCTGCGTTCGCCGCGGGCACCGGCGACATGGCTGGTCCCGTACGGCGTACCCCCCGAGGTCGTCGCCACCAGCCCCGGCTCGCTGTACGGAACGCCGGCATACACCATGCCGTGATGCAGCAGGGGAACCAGCATCGTCAGCAGCGTCGCTTCCTGGCCGCCATGCAGGCTGGCGGTAGAGGTGAAAGCGGTCGCCGGCTTGTCGACCAGTGCGCCGTTCAGCCACAGCTCACTGGTGCCGTCGAGGAAGTACTTGAGCGGCGCGGCCATGTTGCCGAAGCGCGTAGGGCTGCCGATCGCCAGGCCGGCGCAGCTGCGCAGGTCATCGAGTGTCGCGTAGATCGCGCCTTCGGCGGGGATCTCCGGCTCGACCGCTTCGCTGCGCGCGGAAACCGCCGGTACCGTGCGCAGCCGAGCGTCGATGCCAGCCTGGCTTTCGATGCCGGCCACCAGCTGCTCGGCCAGGCTGCGGGTAGCCCCGAAGCGGGAATAATAGAGGACCAGCACGTAGGGACGTGAATCGCTCATGACAGCTCCTTGTTGCCTACAGTCGAGCGCTCAGTACGCATCGATCAGGGCGAGAATGGTTTCGGGAGGGCGGCCGATCACGCAGCGAGCTCTTCGCGGGACAGGAGCTCGTCGAAATAGCGGCGAACATGAAAGTCACAGCCGCGCTCAACTTGAGTGCCTGGCGCGACTTCGAGCAGCGCGGGTTGTGACAGGGTCAGGGGCGTCATACGCAGCCTTACCGGAAAGGAGTGGGTCATGCATTGTAAAGCGCGCCAAGTGCCCGCCACAACTCGCCTTCCCGGCGTCACCCCAATGCCGGGTCAGGATTGAATGCGTGCGTAGACCCAGGCCTGCTGACCATTGGCCAGCCTCAGGCGATACCGGCTGTAACGCACACCGAGCCGCTCGTAGCGATCGAGCGCCGCCAGCTCCTCGCTGGAGACGCTGAGCACCAAGCCCGAGACCTCGGCGCCGGGCTGTTTCTCGATATCCAGGCCTTCGCGATCGTAACCCGGCAGGACGCTCGGCTGCGGGTCGCCCCAGCGGCCATAGACCAGCCAGCGCACGACGCCAGAACGCAGCGTGCCATAGACGAAGACCCGGTGGGGTTCCTGACGGCTGATGGCCGGCAAGTTTTCGGGTGGCGTATAGCCGTAGGGACTGGCGAACACGAACCATAGATAGCCGGTCGCCAGGGCAATCATCGTCAACAGCGCCAAGGCCAGGCGCTTGAACAATTTCATTTGTCCGTCCTGTGAACTGTGGCAAACGCCGCCGATCATGCCATAGCATTTTTCCGGCTGCGACAGCGTGGCGCTTAAGGCAGCGGCTGCGGCTTTGGTATGATTAAGCACCACGATGAACGGCCGGAGGGCGTAGCCATGAATCGTCAGTTCGACGAAGACAGCGATTTCACGCAGTTGATGGCCGGCAAGGTGCGTCCGGTTTCCAAGGGCCGCGACAAGGCCAGCCTGGACACCCAGCCCGCAATGCCCAGCGAGGCACAACTGGCGAGGCGGGCCAGCGCCGAGGCCGACGCGCAGGCGGCGAACTTCCTGAGCGATGAGTTCGTCGATCTGGTGGCGTCGATCGATCCGATCGAATACCGCCGGGACGGTATCCAGACCGGGGTGCTCGATCGTCTTCGCCAGGGCGGTTATGCCCCGCAAGCGCGGCTGCATCTGATCAAGCGGCCGCTGCGCGATTGTCGCCAGGAGTTGTTTCGCTTCATCGAAGACGCCACCGCCGGCGATCTGCGCTGTCTGCTCGTCGTGCACGGCCGCGGCAGGGCGTTGGACAGTCACGCCAACGTGGTGCGCTCGTACGTCGCCAAGTGGCTGCAGCAATTCGATCAGGTCCAGGCCTATGCCTCGGCGGTACCGTCACACGGCGGGATCGGCGCCACCTACGTGATGCTGCGCAAGTCCGAGCGCGAGCGCGCACGCAATCGCGAGCGCCAGCAGAAACGTCGCGGCTGATCGCAAGGCAGGGGAAAGCATCTAACGACAGCGCCGCCTGGGGGGGCGGCGCTTGTGTTGCGGTCGATCTCGGCTTCAGGTCGCTTCGCGCAGACGCCGCTCGAAGAGCGCTTCCTTGACGTCCACCGCGGGCTGATAGCTGACGCTGAAGGCACCCAGTGCATGCAGCGCATCGTCGAGGTGCTGATCGTTACGCAGCGCCAGGGCATCGAATCCGCAGCGGGTCATGTAGAACAGCTGGTCGATCAGCACGTCGCCGATGGCGCGAACCTCGCCCGCATAACCGTAGCGTTCGCGCAGCAATCGCGCCAGCGAATAGCCACGGCCGTCGGTAAAGCTCGGGAAGTCGATGGCGATCAGCGGCGCCTGGCGCAACGCGTCGTAGAGCGGCGCGTCGAGCTGGGTGTCGCTGGGCAACCAGGGCGCCAGCGAGGCGTCGCCGCGGTGCTCGCGCCATACGCCGAGCGGCACGATGGCCGGGCGCGTTTCGGGCAGGCTTGCCTCGTCCCGCGACAGTGCCCAGGTATCCTGCTCCGGCTGGCCGAGCTTGATCAGGCTGGTATCAGGCATAGACGCGCTCCTTGAACGGCTTGATGCCGATGCGGCGGTAGGTGTCGAGGAACCGCTCGTCCTCATGGCGTTGCTCGACATAGACCTTCAGCACCTTGTCGATCACCTCGGGCACGTCCTCGCGATAGAAGGAGGGACCGAGGATCTTGCCCAGCGAGGCGTCGTCGCGGGAGTTGCCGCCCAGCGAGACCTGGTAGTATTCCTCGCCCTTCTTGTCGACGCCGAGGATGCCGATGTTGCCGACGTGATGATGACCGCAGGCGTTCATGCAGCCCGAGATGTTGAGATCCAGCGGCCCCAGGTCGTAGAGGAAATCGAGATCCTCGAAGCGTTCCTGGATCGCCTGGGCGATGGGGATCGACACGGCGTTGGCCAGCGAGCAATAGTCGCCGCCCGGACAGCAGATGATGTCGTTGAGCGTGCCCACCGTGGGATTGGCCATGCCCAGATCGCGAAGCTTGTGCCAGAGCGCCTCGATCTCGTCGACCGGCACGTCGGAAAGCACCACGTTCTGCTCGTGGGTGACGCGCATCTCGCCGAAGCTGAAGGCATCGGCGAGCGCGGCGATGGCCTCCATCTGATCGGCGGTGACATCGCCCGGGGCGTGCTCGCGGCGCTTGAGCGACAGCGTCACCGCCTTGTAGCCCGGATCGACGTGGTCGGTGACGTTGTTGGTGACGAAGCGCGCGAAGTCGCGATTGTCACGACGCAGCGCCTCATAGGTGGCGATCGCCGCTTCGCTTACCACGCGGCGCGGCGGCTCGGGGAAGTGCGCCCGGGCCGAGGCGACCGCGGCCTCGCTCAGCGTCTGGGGGCCATCCTTGATGTGTGCCCACTCCTCTTCGACGCGGCGGCGATACTCCTCGATTCCCAGGGCCTTGACCAGGATCTTGATGCGCGCCTTGAACTTGTTGTCGCGGCGCCCGAACTGGTTGTAGACGCGCACGCAGGCTTCCAGGTAGGTCAGCAGGTGCTGCCAGGGCAGGTCCTCGCGCACCACGTCGCCGATCATCGGCGTGCGCCCCAGGCCACCGCCGGCCAGCACCCGTACCCGCAGCTCGCCCACCTCGTTGCGCCACAGCCGCAGACCGATGTCATGGACCTGGATGGCCGCCCGGTCATGGTCGGCGCCGGTGACGGCGATCTTGAACTTGCGCGGTAGGTAGGCGAATTCCGGGTGCAGCGTCGACCACTGGCGGATCAGTTCGCACCAAGGCCGCGGATCCTCGATCTCGTCGCTGGCGATGCCCGCGAACTGATCGCTGGTGGTGTTGCGAATGCAGTTGCCGCTGGTCTGGATGGCGTGCATCTGCACCTCGGCCAGCTCGGCGAGGATCTGCGGCACGTCCTCGAGCTTCGGCCAATGCAACTGCAGGTTCTGGCGGGTGGTGAAGTGACCGTAGCCTCGATCATAGCGTCGGGTGATGCCGGCCAGCGTTCTCAGCTGATGGCTCGAAAGCATGCCGTAGGGAATCGCGATGCGCAGCATCGGCGCATGACGCTGGATGTACAGGCCATTCTGGAGCCGCAGCGGGAGAAATTCGCTTTCGCTCAGGCGACCGGCCAGATAGCGGTCCATCTGATCGCGAAACTGGGCAACGCGCTCGTCGACGAGCGTCTGATCGTAGGTGTCGTACCGATACATACCGGGGTGTCCTGCTGGTCAGGGCGAAATGGGATCTGTGCCTTATGGCAGAGACCATACTCCGTTTCTTTTATTCGATGAAAGAATAAATAGTCATATTTTGTTGGACTATATGTTATTAAAACGCACTACTTGTGGGTACATCCAGCCACATCTCAGTCGCGATCGTAGCTGAGCACCGGCGACAGCCAGCGTTCCAGTTCGCTCGATGACATGCCCTTGCGGTCGGCCAGCGCCTCGACCTGGTCGCGGGTGATCTTGCCGGTGGCGAAGTACTTCGACTCGGGATGCGCGAAATACCAGCCGGCCACCGCCGCCGCCGGCCACATCGCAAAGTTCTCGGTCAGCTCGAGCCCCGTTCTGGCTTCTGCCTCGAGCAACCGGAACAGCGTGGCCTTCTCGGTATGGTCGGGGCAGGCCGGATAGCCCGGCGCGGGCCGGATGCCCTGATAGTTCTCGGCGATCAGCGCGTCGTTGTCGAGCGCCTCGTCGGGCACGTAGCCCCAGTATTCCTTGCGCACCCGCTCGTGCATGCGCTCGGCGAAGGCCTCGGCGAGCCGGTCGGTCAGGGCCTGGACCATGATCGCGTTGTAGTCGTCGCCGGCCCGCTCGTAACGCTTGGCCAGTTCGTCGACGCCATGTCCGGTGGTCACGGCAAAACCGCCGATCCAGTCGGGCTTGCCGCTCGGCTCGCCGTTCACGTCATAACGCGGGGCGATGAAGTCGGCGAGGCTGTAGCAGATGCCGTCGCGATTGCGGGTGGTCTGCTGGCGAATGTGGTGCAGGCGCTCGACGACCGTCTCGCGGGATTCGTCGGCGTAGACTTCGATGACGTCGTCGTCGACGCTGTTGGCGGGCCACAGGCCGATCACCCCGCGGGCGGTGATGTGTTTCTCGTCGACCAGCTTGGCGAGCATCGCCTGGGCGTCGTCGAACAGGTTGCGCGCGGCTTCGCCGACCACCTCGTCGTCGAGGATCCTGGGGTACTTGCCGGCCAGCTGCCAGCTCATGAAGAACGGCGTCCAGTCGATGCGCTCGATCAGTTCGTCGAGCGGATAGTCCTCGAAAGTCTTTAGACCGATGAAGCTCGGCTCCGGCGGGGTATAGGCCGGCCAGTCCGGCACGAAGCGGCGCTTGCGGGCCTGGGCATAAGAAAGATCGGCGGCCTTGGGACGCCGCTTGGCATTGCGTTCGCGAACCTGGACGTACTCGTCGCGGATGGCCTGGACGTAGTCCGGCTTGCTGTCGCGCGAGAGCAACCGGCTGGCCACGCCCACCGCCCGCGAGGCATCGGTAACGTAGATCACCGGATGCTCGTACTGCGGGTCGATCTTGACCGCGGTGTGCGCCTTGGAGGTAGTCGCACCGCCGATCAGTAGCGGAAGATCGAAGCCCTGGCGCTGCATCTCCCTGGCGACATGCACCATCTCGTCCAGCGACGGGGTAATCAGCCCCGACAGGCCGATGATGTCGGCGTTTTCCTCGCGGGCGGTCTGCAGGATCTTCTCGGCCGGCACCATCACGCCGAGATCGATCACTTCGTAGTTGTTGCACTGCAGGACCACGCCGACGATGTTCTTGCCGATGTCGTGGACGTCGCCCTTGACCGTGGCCATGACGATCCTGCCCTTGGCCTGGGTATCGGTGGTCTTCTCCGCCTCGATGAACGGCAGCAGGTAGGCGACCGCCTGCTTCATCACGCGTGCCGACTTGACCACCTGGGGCAGGAACATCTTGCCCTCGCCGAACAGGTCGCCGACCACGTTCATGCCGTCCATCAGCGGCCCTTCGATCACCTCGATGGGGCGCTCGACACGCTGCCGGGCAAGTTCGGTGTCTTCCTCGATATGCGCGGTGATGCCCTTGACCAGGGCATGCTCGATGCGTTTCTCGACCGCCCAGCCGCGCCACTCGAGGTCTTCCTTCCTGGCACCGCCGGCGGCCTCGTCCTTGTAGCGTTCGGCCAGTTCGAGCAGCCGCTCGGTGGCGTCGTCGCGGCGATTTTGAACCACATCCTCGACCGCCTCGCGCAACTCGGCGGGCAGGTCGTCGTAGACCGCCAGTTGGCCGGCGTTGACGATGCCCATGGTCAGCCCGGCCTTGATGGCATGGTAGAGGAACACCGAGTGGATCGCCTCGCGCACCGCGTTGTTGCCGCGAAACGAGAACGACACGTTGGAGACGCCACCCGAGACCATCGCATGGGGCAGGTGGTCAGTGATCCACTGGGCCGCCTCGATGAAATCGACGGCGTAGTTGTTGTGCTCCTCGATGCCGGTGGCGATGGCGAAGATGTTGGGGTCGAAGATGATGTCCTCGGCGGGAAAGCCGATCTCGTCGACCAGCAGTCGATAGGCGCGCTGACAGATCTCGGTCTTGCGAGCAAAGGTATCCGCCTGGCCCTGTTCGTCGAAGGCCATCACCACGATGGCGGCGCCGAAGCGCCGGCAGGCCAGCGCCTGCTCGCGGAAGGCGGCTTCGCCCTCCTTGAGCGAGATCGAGTTGACCACCGCCTTGCCCTGGATGCACTTGAGCCCGGCCTCGATGATCGCCCACTTGGAGGAGTCGACCATGATCGGCACCCGCGAGATATCCGGCTCGGAGGCGACCAGCTTGAGGAAATGCACCATCGCCTCCTGGGAGTCGAGCATGCCCTCGTCCATGTTGATATCGATCAACTGGGCGCCGTTCTCGACCTGCTCGAGGGCCACTTCCAGCGCGGTATTGAAATCCTCCTCCTTGATCAGTCGCTTGAAACGCGCCGAGCCGGTGACGTTGGTGCGCTCGCCGACGTTGACGAACAGCGAGTCGGCTTCGATGTTGAACGGCTCGAGACCGGACAGCCGGCACGCCCGGGGTCGCTCGGGGACCTGACGCGGCGCGATTCCGGCGACGGCGGCGTGAATCGCGGCGATGTGCTCGGGGGTGGTGCCGCAGCAACCGCCGATGACGTTGACCAGGCCGCTTTCGGCGAATTCGCGGACGATCGCCGCCATCTCCTCGGGGCTCTGATCGTACTCGCCGAACGCGTTGGGCAGCCCGGCGTTGGGGTGGGCCGAGACCAGCGCATCGGCCTTGCTCGACAGCTCTTCCAGGTAGGGACGCAGTTCCGCGGCACCCAGCGCGCAGTTCAGGCCCACCGAGAGCGGCGAGGCGTGGCGAATCGAGTTCCAGAACGCCTCGGTGGTCTGCCCCGAGAGGGTGCGCCCCGAAGCGTCGGTAATGGTCCCCGAGATCATCACCGGCAGGCGCTGGCCGCGAGCGTCGAACAGCTCCTCGAGAGCGTAGATCGCCGCCTTGGCGTTCAGCGTGTCGAAGATCGTCTCGATCATGATCAGATCGGCGCCGCCCTCGATCAGCGCCTGCGCGGCTTCATGATAGTTCTCGCGCAGCTCGTCGAAGGTGACGTTGCGCTTGGCCGGGTCGTTGACGTCCGGCGACAGCGACGCCGTGCGGCTGGTCGGCCCGAGAACCCCGGCGACGTAGCGCGGCACGCCGGTCTCCTCGCCGACCGCATCGCAGACCCGCCGTGCCAGCCGCGCGGCCTCGCGATTGAGCTCGACCACCAGCGCCTGCATGCCGTAGTCGGCCTGCGAGAGTCGCGTGCTGTTGAAGGTGTTGGTCTCGACGATGTCGGCGCCGGCTTCGAGGTAGTCGCGATGGATGCGCTCGACCAGCGCCGGCTGGGTCAGCGCCAGCAGATCGTTGTTGCCCTGCAGTTGCGTCGCCCAGTCGCTGAAACGCTTGCCGCGGAACTCCGCCTCGCTTAGCTGAGCGTTCTGCAGCATGGTGCCCATGCCGCCGTCGAGCAGCATGATGCGCTGCCCGAGGGTCCTGGCGAATGCCTCGGGGGGGCTGGCGGGCAGCGCGGTAGAAAGCGATGGGGAAGGGGGCGCGGTAGCCATGGTCGGCATCTGTCTCCAGCGATCGTTCTCGGTTGTCGTTGCCCGGCGGCCTGCCGATGGCGGCTCGAAATGCCTGGGCGCGGGCCTTTCGATGGCCGACCATGCTACCAGAAACGCGCCCGATCGGGGCACTCCCGCCCGTTGCTAGCCTAGAGCGACCTCGCGGGGCTCATAAGTCCGAGTATTTCAGTCAGGATTGTGCCGCCCGGCGTTTTTGCATACCATTAGGGCAAATCACCGTATTGTCTTGATGGGGCGAGATTCATGAGCGAGAACATCCAGATCACCGATAGCGCCCAGGATTACCTTGCCGAGCTGCTCGCCAAGCAGAACGTCGAGGGGATCGCGGTGCGCATCTTCATCACCCAGCCGGGCACGCCGTATGCCGAGACCTGCCTGGCCTACTGCCGTCCCGGCGAGGAAGAGCCCAGCGACGAGCGCCTGGCGCTGGACAAGATCACGGTCTTCCTCGACACGCACAGCGTGCCGTTTCTCGAGGAGGCGGTGGTCGACTTCAATGCCGACCGTATGGGCGGGCAACTGACCATCAAGGCGCCCAACGCCAAGATGCCCAAGGTCAACGCCGACAGCCCGATGGAGGACCGCATCAACTATATCCTCTATAGCGAGATCAACCCCGGACTGGCTTCCCATGGCGGTGAAGTCAAGCTGATCCAGCTGACCGAGGAAAACATGGCCATCCTGCAGTTCGGCGGCGGTTGCCAGGGCTGCGCGGCGGTCGACCTGACCCTCAAGGAGGGCGTCGAGAAGACCCTGGTCGAGCGCATCCCCGAACTCGCCGGGATCCGCGACGTCACCGATCATACCGATACCACCAACGCGTACTATTGATCGTGATCGCCGCGTCCCACGGGGATCAGTCGCCAGGTAGCGTAGCCAACAGAAGTAATCAGTAAAAAGAGGTTCATCGCATTTTACCGGGAAATGCGGCACAGATCATCGCGAACAAGCTCCCTCCCACAGCCCCCTGCCAGTTAGTTTGTCCTTGTGGGAGCGAATTTATTCGCGATGGCGGCGGGCACTGTATCTCCCCGGCCATGCCGGGCGCCTGCGGCGCCAATCGGGAACAAGTTCCCTCCCTCAGGAGTCCCCATGCTCCAGTGGGCCATCCAGGCTGGTTTGCCTGGCAGGGAGTTTATTCCCAATAGCGGGGTCTTGACGTTTCACGCTGATCCGCGAAGAACCTGAAAAGAGCCGCCCGGGCAACGGGGCGGCTCTTTTGCGTCCGGTCATGGCTGTGCGAGCAACCCATCAATAGACGAAGGGCGGCAGGTTGACCCGGGCGAGGCGCGCTTCGGCATCCTGCAGGCGTTCGCGGAGCTGCGCCACGACCTTGTCGTTTTCGGCCCGATCGTCGGCGTATTGTCGCACCCGGCGCTCGCTTTCACTGAGCGCATCCTTGGCCTTGTTCAGCGACCACTGTGTCTCGCGATGGCTGGCCTGCTCTTCGCTCAGCGCGCGCCGGGTGGCTTGTCTGTCCTGGTCGGCTTCGGCGAGGCGTTTTTCGAGTGCGTCGATACGCTGCTGCTGATTCTTTTCGCTGCGCTGCCTTTCCTGACGCGCCTCGTCGAGCAGGGCCATCAGTCGCGCTTCGGCCGCCTCGTGACGCTGTTCTTCCTGCTTGAGCTGCTCGCTCCAATGCTCGTCGCGCGCCTTCAAGGCCGTCTGGTGCTGGGCCTGCTCGTCGCGTAACGATTGCCGCGCCTCGCCCGCCTGACGCTCGGCCGCCGCCAGCCGCTGGTTCAGCTCGTTCTCGCGCTGCTCGGCGGCCTGTTGTGCCGCCTCGAGACGTGCGATCAGCGCGCTGTGCTCCTGCAGCCGCGTCTGCGCTTGAAGCCAATGTTCGTTGATCGCCGCTTCGCGTTGAAGGGCATCCTCGGCTTCGCGACGCGAACGCTGGGCCTGCTCCCGCGCCGCCTCGACCAGTCGGTCAGCTTCTTCGCGATAGTGACTCAAGCCGTCGCCGGCGTGCTTCTGCGCCTGTTCCCACAATGAGTGAACGAGCGCCTCGACGGGCTCGGGAATGTCCTGCCAGGTGGGCTGGTCGCGGTTGGCGTCGCGTTGCTCCCGCCATTCGCGAAAGTGCTCGCTGATGGTAGTGAAGCTCCCGGTGCCCAGTACATCGCGAATCTTCTGGATCCCCGGCGCTTCGCCGCGCTTGAGCAGCACATCGATCGCTCGCTGGACATCCTCGAACTGCACTCCACTGCGTGCCATGACGGTCTCCTCACTGTGTCATATGCGCCTGGTTCATGCGACCCGCTTGCTTGGCCGATCGATTTTAACCCAATGCCGCGTGTTTGCAGCATCATCCATTTGATACATATTACGTAATATGGATAATACACTATCTTGCGTGCTGATAACTTCATGGATCGCCGGGGCAGGGCGATAGCGGGATCGCCACCCGCAGCCGCCCGAGCGCTGGATAGGACCGCCTCGCCCACGCAGCCATCTCCAGTGGCGCCCGTTTCGCCGGCCGTTGTCGGCGGCCAGTCGCCGGCAGAGCCTGGTCATTCTGCAGGGGATGTTCGCCTCGCAGGGGGGGGAGGCATACCGCGCTGACCCATCAGGCGCAGGCCGGCGTGGAACTGCGCTATCTGGCCAAGACCGCGCGTCACTCGCGACGCGATACCACCGCCCGCTACCTGCATGCCGAGGCCGACGAATGGCGGCAGCAGATAGCCGCCCATCGCCTGGGCGAGCAGTGAGCATGGCGGACGCCGCCCGGGCTGAGACGTTATAATCAGCGCTACGACCGATCGAGGAGAGATCATGAGCGCTCAACAAGCCCAGGCCGAGCTGATCGAGGAATTCGGTCTGTTCGACAACTGGATGGACCGTTACCAGTACATCATCGACATGGGCAAGCAACTGCCGGCGTTTCCGGAAGAACTCAAGACCCCGGAGACCAAGATCCAGGGCTGCCAGTCGAACGTCTGGATTCACCATGAAAGCCGCGCCGATAGCGTGCATTTCGAGGCCACCTCGGACGCTGCCATCGTGTCGGGGCTGATCGCGGTATTGATGCGGATCTACAACGATCGTCCGGCCCGCGAGATCGTCGCCACTCAGCCGACGTTCCTCGAGGAACTGGGGCTCGACAAGCACCTGTCGCCGACCCGTTCGAACGGCCTGCACGCGATGCTCAAGCACATCTACGCGGTCGCCGAGCAGCAGGCGGTATCGGGCTGATTGCGTGATCGAAAGGCGCAAAGGCCGTCTAGCGAGTGTCGTTCGCTTCTGAGGCGGTCTCGTCGGGCACCGGCTGGCGGCAGTCCGGGCACTCCGGCACCGGATCGATGCCCCCGGCATGCCAGGGGTGGCATTTGGCGATGCGCTTGAGTGCCAGCCAGCCGCCCCGGGCCGGACCATGCAGGCGCAGCGCCTCGATCGCATAGTTCGAGCAGCTCGGCCAGAAACGACAGCGCGGGCCGAGCAAGGGGCTGATCAGATATTGATAGCCACGCAGCACTACCAGCAGCAGCGCGGTCGAGATGTTTCGCAGCAGGCGAGCCATGTGCTTAGCGCTTGCCGTCAGGCCGATAAAGCGTGGCCGGATCCACCAACGGCTCGGCGTCGATCTCGCCGTCTTGCGCACCCAGGGCGATATAGAAGCAGCTGCGCCGACCGGTGTGGCAGGCAGGCCCGGTCTGATCGACGCCGAGCAGCAAGGCGTCGCCATCGCAATCCAGCCATGCGCTGACGAGAGTCTGCACCTGGCCCGAGGTCTCCCCCTTGCGCCATAACTTCGCGCGCGAGCGCGAGTAATAGCAGACCCGCCCGCTGGCCAGTGTCTCCTCGAGCGCCTGGCGGCTCATCCAGGCCATCATCAATACTTCGCCGCTGTCGTGCTGCTGGGCGATCGCCGGGATCAGGCCGGCGTCGTTCCAGCGTACGGCATCGAGGAGTGCCGCGGTGTCCAGGTGCTCGCCACGCGGGGCGGATTCCAAGGACTTGAACAATTCGCTCATGAGATTCCGTTATGTTTTAGGATGCCGCTTCTGCGTGCAGCGCATCCGGGGTTCATGCCAATGCTTTCAGGATTCGGCCAGTGCCAGCTGACAGGCATCGCAGGTGCCCAATAGTTCGATGGTCTGGCGATCGACGCGAAAGCCGAGCCGCGCGGAACGCTGGCTGAGCTGCGCGCTGACCTCGTCGAGGTGCAGCTCCTCGACCCGGCCGCAGTCACGACAGATCAACAACTGAAAACCGTGACGGTACTCGGGGCAGGGGCAGGCGACATAGGCGTTGAGCGATTCGATGCGATGCACCAGGCCCTGTTCGATCAGGAAGTCGAGCGCGCGGTAGACCGTCGGCGGCCGTGCCGCGGCGTGTACTGCGGCCAGCTTGTCGAGCAGATCATAGGCCTTGAGACCGCCAGGCGAGGCGCAGATCATTTCCAGTACGCGTCGGCGAATCGGCGTGAAGCGTACGCCTCGCTGGTGGCACTGGCGCTCGGCCTGCTGGGTCAGGGTCTGAGTGTCGGGCATCTACAGCGCATCGTTAATCGTGGGAGATCGAGTCTACGCCTCTGGGCGATGAGCGGCCAGGCGCATTGGTAAGGACGCCTGGCCCGAGCGGGCCCCGCGCCGTTCGCGCGGGGCTCGTGCTCAATGGCCGGGTTGTGCCTCGCGACCGGCATCGCGGAGCGCGTTGTGATCGCGGGCCAGCAGGATGTAGAACGCCGGCAGCACGAACAGTGTGAACAGCGTGCCGATACCCAGGCCGGAGGCGATGGTCAGGCCGATGTCGAAACGGCTGACGGCGCCGGCGCCGGTGGCGATCAGCAGCGGCACCATGGCGACGATCAGCGCCACTGAGGTCATGATGATCGGCCGCAGGCGAATCGTCGCCGCCTCGATGACCGCCTGGCGCTTGTCGAGGCTGCGCTCGTGCTGCAGCGTGTTGGCGAACTCGACGATCAGGATGCCGTTCTTGGCGACCACCCCGATCAAGGTGATCAGCCCGACCTGGGTATAGATGTTGACCGTCGATACGCCGAGCGTGATGAAGGCCATCGCGCCGGCCACCGACATCGGCACCGAGACCAGGATGATCAGCGGGTCGCGCCAGCTTTCGAACTGCGCGGCGAGGACCAGATAGATCACCAACAGCGACAGGAAGAAGGTCAGAACCAGGCCGCTGCCCTGACTCATCAGCTGCCGCGAGGCCCCGGCGTAGTCCACCGAATAGTTCGCGGTGAGGGTTTCTGCCGCGCTCTGGTTGAGCCAGGCCAGGGCATCGCCCAGGGCCACGCCGGGGCGCGGCACGCCTTCCAGGGTCAGCGCGTTGAGCTGCTGAAACTGGGTGCGCTTGGACGGCTCGACGCCGCGTTCGAAGCTGACCAGGCTGGCCAGCGGCACTTGGCGGCCCGAGTCGGCGGCGATGTAGTAATTCTCGATCATCGAGGCGTCGAGCCGGTAGGCTTGGTCGACCTGCGGAATCACCTTGTAGCTGCGGCCTTCCATGCTGAAGCGGTTGACGAAGCCTTCGCCAAGCAGCGTGGCCAGCGCCTGACCGACGTCGGCCATGGTCAACCCCAGGTCAGCGACGCGATCACGGTCGACCTGGATGCTGGTCACCGGCCGGTCGAGGTTGATCGACTTGCGCAGGAAGGCGAAGTTGCCGCTGGCCATGGCCTTGCCGAGCAGTTCATCGGCGGCGGCGTTGAGCTCCTCGAAGCTATTGGCGGTGGTCAGCACGAACTGGATCGGCAAGCCGCCGCTCGAACCGGGCAGGGAAGGGCGCGCGAACGCCGCGGTCTGCAGCCCGGTCACCCGACCCAGAGCCGCTTGCAGATTCGGCATGACCTGCATCTGCGAGATGTCACGCTCGCTCCAGGGCTTCATCTTGAAACCGCCGAATACCGTATCGGCGCTGGTGCCCCCAAGGATCATGAAGGTCTCGTCGTAGCCGTCGATCTGTTCGGCCTCGGCCTGTATGTCGTTGGCGAAGCGCTTGAGGTAGTCCAGCGTGGCGGTCTGCGGCGCCGTGCCCTGGAAGAAGATGATGCCCTGGTCTTCGGTCGGCGCCAGCTCGTTCTGACTGGTGATGAACATGAAATAGATCGACGCCAGTACCACCGCGGCGAACACCACCAGTACCGAGACCGTTTCCAGTGCCCGTGAGAGCATGGAGCGGTAGCCGTTGGCCAGGCCATTGAAGGTGGCTTCGACGCCACGTTCGAAGCGCGACGGGTTGCCGTGGGGCTTGAGCACCTTGCCGGCCAGCATCGGCGAGAGGGTGAGGGCGATGATCCCCGAGATCACTACCGCACCGGCCAGGGTGAAGGCGAATTCGGTGAACAGCGAACCGACCAGCCCGCCCATGAAGCCGATCGGCGCATAGACGGCGACCAGCGTGGTGGTCATGGCGATGATCGGCGTGGCCATCTCGCGGGCGCCGTTCAGGGCGGCCTCGAATTTGCTCTCGCCGGCCTCGATGTGGCGATGGACGTTCTCGACGATGATGATCGCGTCATCGACCACCAGGCCGATCGCCAGCACCATCGACAGCAGCGTCAGCAGGTTGAGCGAGAAGCCCATCAGCAGCATCACGAACGCGGCGCCGATCAACGACAGCGGCACCGCCACCGCGGGTATCAGCGCGGCGCGGAACGAACCCAGCGAGAGGAAGATCACCACCAGCACGATGACCAGCGCCTCGAGCAACGTCTTGACTACTTCGTTGATCGAGTCCTCGATAAATTCCGAGGCATCGTAGGGCAGCACCACGTCGAGCCCGGTGGGCAGCTGGCGGCGGACCTCCGGCATCGTCTCGCGCACGGCCCGGGCCACATCCAGCGGATTGGCGCCCGGCGCCTGCTCGATGGCCATGAAACTCGCCGGCGTGCCGTTGTACCAGGCGGTGCTGTCATAACTTTCCGCCCCCAACTCGGTGCGAGCGATATCGCGCAGCCGCACCAGGTCGCCGTCGTCGTTGCGCACTACCAGATCCTCGAACTGCTCGGGATCGCTGATATCGGTGTTGGCGGTCAGGTTGACGGCCACGAACTCGCTGCGCGTCTTGCCGACGCCGGCCTGATAATTGTTGCTCTCGAGTACCGCGACGACCTCCTGCGGCGTAACGTCGAGCGCGGCCATGCGCCGGGGATCGAGCCAGATGCGCATGGCAAAGCCCTGACCATAGATGCGTGCCTTGGCGACCCCGGGCAGCGCCTGCAGCTTGGGCTGGACCACGCGGGTCAGATAGTCGGTGATCTGCGGCACCGGCATTTCGCCGGAATAGAACGCCAGATACATCAATGCCGTCGAATCGCCGGTCGAGGACTCGATGACCGGACTCTCGGCGGCTTCCGGCAATACGCTGCGCTGACTCGCCACCTTGGCCTGAATCTCGGCCAGCGCGGCATTGGCGTCGTAGTTGAGCGTCATGTTCACCTCGATGGTCGAGGCGCCCTGAATACTCTGCGAATTGATGTAGTCGATGCCGTCGGCCTCGGCGATGGCCTGTTGCAGCGGGGTGGTCACGAAGCCCTGCACCAGTTCGGAACTGGCTCCGGGGTAGGCCGTGGAGACCGTGATCACGGTACTTTCCAGTTGCGGGTACTGGCGCACTTCCATGTCCATCGCGGCGCGCAGGCCCATCAGCAGAATCAGCAGGCTCACCACGGTGGCCAGTACCGGCCGATGGACGAAGATGTCGGTGAACTTCATCAGCCCTGCGCCTCCGCGTTCGACGCCTCGCTATCGGCAGCCGGTGCGCCGTCGCCCGAGTTCCGCGCCGCGTCTGCATTGCTCTCGCTGCCGCCATCCTTGACCTGAATCGGCTGACCGTCGCGCAGGCGCAGCTGGCCGGTGGCGACGACGCGATCACCGGGCTCGAGCCCCTGGGTAATCTCCACCTGGTCGCCACGCAGGCGGCCAATGCTGACCTGGGTGCGCTGGGCGATCGTCTGGCCCTGGTCGTTCTCGACGATCTTGAAGACGTAATCGCCATAAGTATTGAAGGCGAGGGCGGTACGCGGCAGCGTCGGCACGCTGACGCTGTCCGGCGCCAGGGTGCGGACGTCGGCGAACATCCCCGGGCGCAGCAGCCGCTCCGAGTTGGTGAGCTTGGCCCGTACATCCAGCGTCCGGCTGCTTTCATCCACGGTCGGTGCCACGGCCTCGATCACGCCGTCGAAAGCCCGCTCGGGGAAGGCCGCCACGCGAACCTCGACCTGGCGACCGGCCTGGACCCGGTCGAGTTGCTTCTCGGCCACACTGTAGTCGACGTAGATCGGATCGAGCATGTTCAGCTCGACGATCGGCGTGCCGACGGCAATGTATTCACCGAGATCGACCTGACGCAGCCCGACCACGCCATCGAACGGGGCGCGGATGGTCTTCTTGTCAAGCTGCGCCTGCTGCTGTGCAACATCGGCCCGTGCGGCCTGATAGTTGGCCTGGGCTTCGTCATATTGCGATTGCGAGATGGCGTTGCGCGGCAACAGATCGGAATAACGCCGGAACGTATCGTTGGTGAGTCGAGCCTGGGCTTTCAGGGCGGCCAACGCAGCCTGGTCGACGCTGTCCTCGAGCTTGATGAGGATATCGCCACGCGCGACGCGCTGGCCGGATTCGAAGGCGATTTCGCTGACCACACCGGCGACTTCGTTGGAAACCGCCACGCCATTGATTGCCCGCAGCGAGCCGACCGACTTGATCTGTGGTCGCCAGGCTTCGGTGTCCAGGGCGGCGCTGTCGACCAGCGTCGGTGGCTGGGCCTGCGACATCTGTTCGCCCCTTTTCTGCATTTGCAGAAACTTCCAGCCGAAGATCCCTCCGAGAATCACGGCCAGCAATACCAGGACGACGATCATGCGTGTGGCGGTTTTCATGCGCGGTTTTCCCGAATTCTCTTAATCTGCCAGCGGAGCCAAGATGAACGCTAACCGCGTATCATGCGAGCAACGCACAACAAAAGCCAGTAGTTGAAAATCGCAATGAATCGACGCGGCCTGGCAGGCAAGGGGGAAATTGCCGCACGGCGAGGAGCATGGGAACGGGCGGATCAGATGCGATTCCCATGATTTTTAACATAATATATATTATGCGAAATCAAGTGCCTGGTTGCTGGGGCCGCGGATCACGCTCTTCATACATCATGACTCGCGCAACCGACTCGACCCGATCCCGGCACCGCTTTCCTTGATGCCAGGACAAGACGGCCCCGCCGGATGCGGAGCCGTCCTGTCCTGGTCAAGGCTTCTTGCCGAGCTGGCGATTGGCTCAGAGCTCTCCGGAGGGTGCGTAGGAGCCATCGTCACGGTGATCTTCGTTGCCGGTCAGCCCGGGGGTGAACACACAGGCCAGCACCAACGTCTCTGAGGCGCGCAGCATGTGATCGTCGTGCTGGTCGAGGATGTAGATATCGCCCGGACCGATCGGCCAGAGCTTGCCGTCGGCCAGCGTCTCGACTTCCCCCTTGCCTTCGATGCAATAGACCGCTTCGAAGTGATGCTTGTAATGGATATGGGTCTCGGTACCGCCGAAGATCCGCGTGATGTGGAACGAGCATTTGCCGCCATCGTCGGCAAGAGACAGCCGCGTACTGTCCCAGTTGCCATTCGCTGCGGTAACCAGCCGGTCGGTCTGGCGCGCTTCCTCGAGATTGCGAACGATCATGGTGATCTCCTTGGTATGACAAGCCGACGGGGTGTCGACGGGTGACTGAGTCACCATTCGCCGACTCGCTGCGAGCGGCGCGATGGTGACGCCAGAGTATCAGCTGAAGGCCTGGCGGGTACTGGATTCCAGGATATCGAGACCTTCGAGCAGGTCCTCGTCGGTAATCGTCAGCGGGCACAGGCACTTGACCACTTCGCCATCCTGGCCGCTGGTTTCGATGATCAGGCCATTCTCGAACGCCTTGTGGGTGATCTTGTCGGCGATCTCGCCGCTGCCCACATCGATACCGCGCATCAGCCCGCGGCCACGCTCGCTGGCTTCGATGCCCTGCTCGCCCAGCCAGGCGGCGATCTTCTGGAAGCGTTCCTCGACGATCCGGCTCTTGCGCTGCACGTCACGTTCGAAGACATCGTCGCTCCAGTACTTGCGCATCGCGGCGGCGGCGGTCGTGAAGGCCAGATTGAAGCCGCGGAACGTGCCGTTGTACTGACCGGGCTTCCACTTGTCGAGCTCGGGACGCATCAGCACATGCGCGAACGGCAAGCCATAGCCGGACAGCGATTTGGAGTTGGTGACGATGTCGGGCGTGACGCCGGCGTGTTCGAAGCTGAAGAACTTGCCGGTACGCCCGCAGCCTGCCTGGATGTCGTCGACGATCAACAGGATGTCATTGGCCCGGCAGATGCCTTCCAGACGCTTGAGCCATTCGAGGCCGGCCACGTTGATGCCGCCCTCGCCCTGCACCGTCTCGACGATTACCCCGGCCGGCGTATCGAGACCGCCGGACTTGTCGCCCAGCAGCTTCTCGAAGTAGTCCAGCGTATCGATCGCCTCGCCCATGTAGCCGTCATAGGGCAGGAAGGCAGCGCCCTGGGTGGGAATGCCGCCGGTCGCCTCGCGGAACTTGCGATTGCCGGTAGTGGCCAGCGCGCCCATGGTCACGCCATGAAAGCCATTGGTGAAGGTGACGATGTTGTGGCGTCCCTTGGCCACCCGCGCCAGACGGATTGCCGCCTCGACGGCGTTGGTACCGGTCGGCCCGGGCAGATGCACCTTGTAGTCGAGCCCGCGGGGCTTGAGAATCACTTCCTCGAGAGCCTCGAGATAGTCGCGCTTGGCGGCGGTCCAGAAGTCCAGGCCGTGAACGATGCCGTCCGACGCCAGGTAATCGACCAACGCCTGCTTGATATGCGGATTGTTATGCCCGTAGTTGAGCGTGCCCGCGCCGGCCAGAAAGTCGATGTACTCTCGGCCGCTCTCGTCGGTCAGGCGGGCATTCTGCGCCTTGGTGAAGACGACAGGAAAGGAGCGCGAATAGGTTCTGACTTCGGATTCCATGCGTTCGAGAATCTGTGTGTGCATTACGACCTCCGGGTCGATAGAGAATAGAAAAAAGTGACGTGTGATGACGTGACGTCCAGACGCTGGACGTCATAAAGAGACAGAGCCGATCTCAGCACAATCGATCAGATGCGCTCGGGATCGAATGGCCCGATGCGCACCAGATTTTCCGGGTCGTGCTCGCCACCGAGCTGGTCGGTGGAAAAGTACTCGCGGCTGTTCAGCGGTGCCTGCCAGCGATCGGCGAGGCGCTTGAACAAGCCCCACGACGCCTGGTTGTCCGGCGTGATGGTGGTTTCCATATGCCGCACCTGAGCCATTTGCGGGCGGCGCATCACGGCCTCGACCAACCGCCGGGCAAGCCCCGTGCCACGCGCCTTCTCGCCGACGGCGACCTGCCACAGGAAATACGTGTCCGGCGCGTTGCGCTTGGGGTAACCCGAGACGAAGCCGACCACCTCGCCCTCCTCGTCGGTGGCGACGGCACAGCTGTCACGAAACTGGGTCGCCAACAGCAGGTAGGCATAGGCGGAGTTGACGTCGAGCGGCGGGCAAGACTTGACGAGCTCGTAGATGGCCCAGCCATCGTCGGTGGTGGGCTTGCGAATGAACAAGGGGTTGTGATCATGACCCACGATGGCATCGGCGACGCTGGGCTTCGCCAAATCGGCCGAGGGGATGAAAGGCTGGGTTGTCATGTTCATGAGTTCGGTTCGCCGTTGCGAATTTAGGAAGAATTTTAACAGGCACTTAGCGATTAATCAAAGAACGGGTTATCAGTCTCGATACACTCCATAACGCATGATTATCAATCGGTCAAATAATTATCTACAGCAAGTCTAGCCCAATCAGGCATGCTTATCGGGCATGATCCCGGAAGGGTTCGAACGCCTCTCGGTCAGTTGACGTATCGCAAAAAGCACGGGCCACCCTTGGATGGCCCGTCTTAGAACACGGCAGCCTTGTTGGCTCTTGTAGCCAAAGGCCGCAGTCAAGTGTCGCTTCAGCGTCGGCTGGGCGTGCGCATGGTGACGAACTCTTCGGCGCCGGTCGGGTGTATACCGATCGTGGCGTCGAAGTCGGTCTTGCGCAGCCCCGCGCGTACGGCGATGGCGATGGCCTGGATGACCTCGCCCGCCTCTTCGCCGACCATGTGCGCGCCGACGACACGGTCGCTGGTATCGTCGACGACCAGCTTCATCAGGCAGCGCTCGTCGCTGCCCGAGAGGGTGTGCTTCATCGGCCGGAAATCGGCGGTATAGATGCGCACCTCGCCGAAGTCGGCACGCGCCTCCTCCTCGCTGAGCCCCACCGTGCCGATATTGGGGTGGCAGAACACCGCGGTGGCAATGTTCTGATAATCCAGCGGCCCCGGTGGATTCGAGGTGAAATGGTGCTGCACCATGTGCATGGCCTCGGCCAGCGCCACGGGGGTCAGCTCGGGGCCGCCGGTGACGTCGCCGAGCGCGAGTATCGAGGGAATCGACGTCTCGTAGCGCTCGTTGACCTTGAGCGTGCCGTCGGAGTTGAGCGCGACATCGAGCTGATCCAGCCCCAGCCCGGCCAGCTGCGGGCGTCGGCCGGTCGCCGCGAGCACGGCGTCGACTTCGAGGGTCTCGCCGTTGGTCAGCGTCACCTGAAGGACATCGCCCTGTTTTTCGATGGCCTCGATGGTCGTTTCGAAGTGCAGGTTGACGCCTTTCTTGCACATTTCGTCGCGGGTGAACTCACGGACTTCATGATCGAAGCCGCGCAGGAACAGTGCGCCGCGGTAGACCAGATGCGATTCGCTGCCCAGGCCGTTGAAGATGCTGGCGAACTCGACGGCGATATAACCACCGCCCAGCACCAGGAAACGCCTGGGAAATTCGGCGAGATCGAATACCCGATTGGAATCGATCACATGCTCGTTGCCGGGAAAATCCGGAATCCACGGCCAGCCGCCGACCGCCACCAGGATCTTCTCGGCACTCAGCATCTCGCCATTGACCTCGACGCGATGGTCATCGACGACCTTGGCGCGGGCGTTGATCAGGGTCACCCCCGCGTTATCGAGCAGCCGGTTGTAGATACCGTTGAGACGCTTGATCTCGGCGATCTTGTTGTCGCGCAGGGTGGCCCAGTCGAAGCGCGGCGCTTCGGGCAATTGCCAACCGAAGCCGGCGCTGTCATCGAAGGCTTCATGGAAGTGCGCAGCGTAGGAATAGAGTTTCTTGGGTACGCAACCCACGTTGACGCAGGTGCCCCCGAGATAGCGGTCCTCGGCGATGGCAACTCGGGCCCCGGTCGCGGCGGCGGTACGTGCGGCACGCACGCCCCCCGAGCCGGCGCCGATGACGAACAGATCGTAATCGTACTCAGCCACTTGCTTCCTCTCCTGTCTACTTATTGGCGGCGATGATAACAGCCGTGTCGGCTTGCCGGGAGGCCTCCTTGCCATTGACCCTCTCTATGGCGTTGATAAAGAATGCTAGCCGTCGAGCGGCCTGACCATAAGGAGTCCCCTATATGAAAACCGAAATGAAGCGTCTGCTGGAGCGCAACCGCGACTGGGCAGAAAACGTGCGTCGCCAGGACCCGGACTTCTTCGCGCGTCTGTCGCAACAGCAGAATCCGGACTATCTATGGATTGGCTGCTCGGATAGCCGGGTTCCCGCCAACCAGATCATCGATCTTCCCCCCGGCGAGGTCTTCGTCCATCGCAACGTCGCCAACCTTCTCCAGCACAACGACATGAACGCCCTGTCGGTGGTCCAGTTCGCCGTCGACGTGCTCGAGGTCAGGCATATCATGGTGGTCGGCCACTATGGTTGCGGCGGTGTCAAGGCAGCGATTACCGGCGGCGAATTCGGCATGGTCGACTATTGGCTGCACTCGATACGCGAGCTCTACAGCCGTCATCGAGACAGCCTCAAGGACTTGCCGCTCGACACCCAGGTCGACCGCATGTGCGAGCACAACGTTCGCGCTCAGGTCGCGAACCTGTGCCAGACCAAGATCATCCAGCGCGCCTGGCTGCGCGGCCAATCGCTCGCCGTGCATGGCTGGGTCTATGGGCTCAGCGACGGACGCGTCAGCGATCTCGATTGCACCATCGAAGGCCTCAATCAGGTCTCGCAACTCTACCGCGTCGACCGCATCGAACCGACGACACCGACGGACTGAGCATGCCGTGCTCGGGCTGACGGCAAGGCATCATCGAACGGGGTGGCGAGTGGCGTGAAATGTAAGTGCCATACGCGACACGCATGACGCCTGTCGGTTTTTCGATTGTCCCGCTCCGCCCCGCTCTCTATGGTGATACAGGGACCCAAGGGTCATACAACGAACAATCAACCATTTCGGGCTTTGACATGATTCATAAGAAAACACTGCTTGCCACCCTGGTGGGTGCCTCGCTATGCCTGCCCATGGCCGCAGCCGCCAAGGACGTCACGGGTGATGGCAAAGACCTTACCTTGCGCGTCGCCTACGACGCCGACCCTGTCTCGCTGGACATTCAGGAACAGCTGTCCGGTGGAATACTCCAGCTATCTCACCTGACCTTCGACCCCCTGGTGCGCTGGAATCAGGACCTGCAGTTCGAGCCGCGCCTGGCCACCGGCTGGAAACAGCTCGACGACACCACGCTGCAGATGAACCTGCGCAAAGGCGTCAAGTTTCACAGCGGCAACCCTTTCACCGCCAAGGACGTCGCCTGGACCGTCGAGCGCCTCAAGCGCAGCGCCGATTTCAAGGCGATCTTCGAGCCGGTCGAGAGCGTCGAAGTGGTCGACGATTACACCATCAATCTCAATACCAAGAAGCCCTATCCGCTGCTGTTGAACCTGGCCACCTATATCTTCCCGATGGACAGCGAGTTCTACAGCGGCAAGACCGAGAACGGCAAGGACAAGAGCGCGATCGTCAAGAACGGCAACTCCTTCGCGTCGCGCAACGTCTCGGGAACCGGACCCTATACCGTCACCCAGCGTCAGCAGGGCGTGAAGGTCGAGTTCGAGCGCTTCGAGGGTTACTGGGACAAGCAGTCACCGGGCAACGCCGATCATATCGTGCTGACTCCGATCAGCGAGAATGCCACCCGTGTAGCCGCCCTGCTCTCCGGCGACGTCGATTTCATCTCGCCGGTGCCGCCCAACGATCTGGAGCGCGTGCGCGCGGCCGAGGGCGTCAAGCTGGTGACCATGTCCGGCACCCGGATCATCATGCTGCAGATGAATCAGGAGCGCGTCGAGGCCTTCAAGGATCCCAAGGTCCGCAAGGCCTTCGTCTATGCCGTCAATCAGCAAGCCATCGCCGAGCGCCTGATGAAGGGCTTCGCCACGCCGGCGGCGCAACTTTCGCCGAAAGGCTACGTTGGGTATAACCCGGACCTTGAGCCGCGCTACGACCTGGAAAAAGCCAAGCAGCTGATGAAGGAAGCCGGTTACGAGGACGGTTTCAGCATCACCATGATGGCGCCCAACAACCGCTACGTGAACGACGCGCAGATCGCCCAGGCGGTCGCGGCCATGCTGGCGCGGATCAACGTCACGGTGGATCTGAAGACGCTGCCCAAGGCCCAGTACTGGTCGGAATTCGACGCTCGCGCTGCCGACATGATGATGATCGGCTGGCAATCCGACACCCAGGACTCGGCGAACTTCTTCGAGTACCTGACGTTCTGTCCCGATGCCGACACCGGCGCCGGTCAGTACAACGCTGGCATGTACTGCAATCCGGAAGTCGATCAGCTGGTGCGCGACGCCAATCTCGAGACCGATCGCGCCAAGCGTGCCGAGATGTTGCAGGCCGCGGAGAAGGCCATCTACGACGATGCCGCCTTCATTCCGCTGCACTGGCAGGACCTGGCCTGGGCCGCCGACACCAACGTCCAGATCGAGCCGGTACTCAATGTCATGAACTTCCCCTACCTGGGCGACGTCGTCATCAAACCGGAATAGGCGCTACCCATCCGCCACTCGCCGGCATCCAGCCGGTGGGTGGCCAGTCGTCGAAACTCACGTCAAGGAAGCGCCCTGGCGGCCGACAGTCGCCCAGGTGCCTTTCGTCTGCCAACAGGGCCCGCAATCCATGATTGCCTTTCTGATCAAGCGCCTGTTTCACGCCTTCCTGGTGATGTTCATCATCAGCGTGATCAGCTTCGCCATCCAGGACAACCTCGGCGACCCCATCCAGCAAATGGTCGGTCAGTCGGTTCCCGAGAGCGAGCGCGCCATATTGCGTGAAGAATTGGGCCTCAATGACCCGTTCATGGTGCAGTATCTGCGCTTCGCCAAGAATGCCATGCATTTCGATTTCGGCTATTCCTATTTTTATGGCGAGCCGACCATCGACGTCGTCCTGCGTTACCTGCCGGCGACGCTGGAGCTGGTGTTCGCAACGACGCTGCTGATCATCCTGCTGTCGGTGCCGATCGGCGTCTACAGCGCCATCAAGCCACGCTCGCCGCTGTCGCGGCTGTTCATGGGCGTGTCGATCGTGGGTATTTCGATACCGGTGTTCCTCACCGCGATCGTGCTGATCCAGATATATGCCATCGGCGTACAGATCACGCCCTTTCCCGCCGATACCGGGTGGGGCAGCTGGCTCAACGGACTGCTGTCCACCGACGGCGGCATGCCCGCCTACGGGCGCGGCGACGTGGTCCCGGTATTCGGAACCTGGAGTACCAACTTCGCCTCGCTGGAAGGCCTCACCTATCTGGTGCTGCCGGCGATATCGCTGGCCTCGATCATGCTGCCGCTGTTCATTCGGCTGATTCGCGCCGAAATGCTCGAGGTGCTGCAGTCCGAGTACGTCAAGTTTGCCAAGGCCAAGGGCATCAGCATGCGCCGCATCTATTTCCTGCATGCGTTGAAGAACACCATGCTGCCGGTGATTACCGTGGGCGGCGTGCAGATCGGCACCCTGGTCGCCTACACCATCCTCACCGAAACGGTCTTCCAGTGGCCCGGCGTGGGGCTGATGTTCCTCGATGCCATCGAGCGCTCCGACATTCCGCTCATCGTCACCTATCTGATGATCGTCGGCCTGATCTTCGTGATCACCAATACGTTGGTCGATCTGATCTACGGTCTGGTCAATCCCACCGTGAAACTCACAGGGAAGCCCGCATGACTACCGCCCCGACTTCATCCTCCACCTCCGCTCCTTCCTCGCGCTGGGCGCGCTTTCGCAGCTCCTACGTGCTGTATAGCTTCAAGCGCGACTGGATTGCCCAGCTCTGCTTCGCCGTCTTCGTCGCGCTGGTGGCCGCGGCGATCCTGGCGCCCTGGCTGTCGCCAATGAATCCCTACGATCTGGCCCAGATCGATATCCTCGCCTCGGAACTGCCACCGTTCTGGATCGATGGCAGCGATCCGCAATATCTGCTGGGTACCGATGCTCAGGGTCGCGACTTGCTGTCGACGATCCTCTACGGGGCCCGCGTTTCGCTGATCATCGGCTTCGGCGCGGTGATTCTGCAGGCCCTGCTGGGGGTGACCTTCGGCCTGCTCGCGGGCTACCTGGGTGGGCGCGTCGACGCCTTTCTGATGCGCATGGCCGATATCCAGCTGTCGTTTTCCACGCTGATGGTGGCGATCATCGTCGGCGCGGTGATCAAGGCCAGCTTCGGCGGCGCCACCTACAGCGAATACGCGGTGTTCATCCTGGTGCTGATCATCGGTCTCGCCGAATGGCCGCAATACGCGCGCACGGTACGCGCCTCGGTGCTCGCCGAGCGCAGCAAGGAGTACGTCGATGCCGCGCGGGTGATGGGTTTTCGCGCCAAGCGCATCATGTTCCGGCACATCCTGCCCAACACCCTGTCGCCGATCTTCGTCATCTCCACCGTGCAGATCGCCAACGCCATCATCTCGGAGGCGGCGCTGTCGTTCCTCGGCCTGGGCATGCCCGAGACCCAGCCGTCGCTGGGCTCACTGATCAAGTCCGGTTTCGACTATCTGCAGTCGGGTTCCTGGTGGATCACGCTGATTCCAGGTGCCGTGCTGGTGGTGCTGGTGCTGGTGATCAACCTGCTCGGCGACTGGCTGCGCGACGTCATGAATCCGCGACTCTACAAGGGCTGACCGCATGGCTTTACTCGAAGTTTCCAATCTCGATGTGCGCTTCGCCCTGCGCCGGGGCGAAGTCAAGGCGCTACGTGGCGTCAGTTTTACGCTGGACCGGGGTGAGCGCCTGGGGATCGTCGGCGAGTCCGGCGCCGGCAAGTCGGTGGCCGCATTCACCATTCTCAATCTGATCGCCAAACCGGGCTACATCGCCGGCGGCAGCATCCGTTTCGACGGCCGCGAACTGACCACCATGAAGCCCCGCGAATTGCAGCAGGTGCGCGGCAATCAGATATCGATGATCTTCCAGGATCCGATGATGACGCTCAATCCGGTGTTGACCATCGGCGAGCAGATGATCGAATGTCTCAAGGCGCACCGCCGTATCCGCAGTCGCGATGCCCGCGAGATCGCCCTCAACAAGCTGCGCCAAGTCTACATCCCCTCGCCCGAGCGGCGCCTGGACCAGTATCCGCACGAGCTGTCCGGCGGCATGCGTCAGCGCATCATCATCGCCATCGCGTTGCTGCTCGATCCCGACGTGATCGTCGCCGACGAGCCGACCACCGCGCTCGACGTGACCATCCAGGCGGAAATCATGGAGCTGTTGCTGGAGTTGTGCGAGAAGCACAACGTGGCGCTGATCCTGATCACCCACGACCTGGGGGTGGTCAGCCAGGTCACCCAGCGCACGCTGGTGATGTACGCCGGCCGGGTGATCGAGCAGGGGCCGACCCGCGAGATCATCAATGACGCGCAGCATCCCTACACCCAGGGGCTGATCAATGCGCTGCCGCAGATGGCCACCCCGGGCCAGCGCCTCAACCAGATTCCCGGCGCGATGCCCAGCCTGTCCAATACGCCATCCGGCTGCGCCTTTCATCCACGCTGCAGCTTCTCGGTGGATGCCTACGGCGAACGCCGGCGTGATTGTCGCGAGGTGATACCCGCGTTCGTGCGTTCGGGCAATTGCGACGTCGCCTGCCACATGGTGCGTGAACTGGTCGAACAACGCCCGGCCGAGCGCAACGAACAACGGGAGGCCCCATGAGCGAGCTCATGAAACCCTCGCAGCGCCCGGGCGGCGATTCCGCCCGGGCCGGCGAAACACTGCTGCAGATTCGCGGGCTCGAGAAGCACTTCCCGCTTTCCGGCGACTTCCTCGAACAGCTGCACTTTGAAGGCGGCAAGCTGAAGCGTCGCCAGGAATTCGTGCATGCCATCAACGGCGTGGATATCGACGTCAAGCGCGGCGAGACATTGTGCGTGGTCGGCGAGTCCGGCTGCGGCAAGTCCACGGTGGCGCGCATGGTGATGGGACTCTTGCATCCCAGCGCCGGCGAGATCCGCTACGACGGCCAGCGCATCGACGATCTCAGCCCGCGCCAGTTGCTGCCCTATCGCCGGCGCATGCAGATGATCTTCCAGAATCCCTATGCGTCGCTGAACCCGCGCATGAGTATCCAGCAGACGCTCGAGGAGCCGCTGCGCTTTCACCATCCCGACTGGAACCCTCAGCAGATCCTCGACAAGATCGCCGAGGTGATGGCCTCGGTCGGCATCGACCCGGAATGGGGCAAGCGCTTCGGTCACGAGTTCTCGGGGGGCCAGCGTCAACGCATCGCCATCGCCCGGGCGCTGGCCGTGGAACCCGAGTTCATTGTCGCCGACGAACCGATCTCGGCGCTTGACGTGTCGATCCAGGCGCAGGTGCTCAACCTGCTGATGGACGCCCAGCAGACCCATCACCTCACCTATCTGTTCATCACCCATGACCTGGCAGTGGTCGAGCACTTCGGTACCCGCGTGGTGGTGATGTACCTGGGGCGCATCTGCGAGGTGGCCGAAACTCGTTCGCTGTTCGACAGCCCGCGCCACCCCTATACCCAGGCGCTGCTCTCGGCGATCCCGCGTCTCGAGGACGAAAAGCCCGAGCATATTAAGCTTTCGGGCGAAGTGCCCACTCCGGTCAAGCTGCCTTCGGGCTGCGTATTCCACGGCCGCTGTCCGCATGCCTTTGAGCGTTGCCGGCGCGAGATCCCGCAATTGATCGAGGCCCAGGGCAGCCAGGTGGCGTGCCATGGTGTCGAGGAGGGACGCATCTAAGGAAGTCCTAAGTCGTTCGCTATGGCAACGCGTGTCGACATGGCACAATCAGCGCCTGCCCCGGCTCGCCCGGGGCAGCGCCGTTAGCAGGCCCGCCGGCTCACCCTGGCGACCCATCACGCGTGTTAGCAAACGAGGTAATCGATGGAGATTCGCTGGTTGGAAGACTTCATCACGTTGGCCAGAACGCGTCATTTCTCGCGGGCCGCCGAAACACAGAACGTCACCCAGCCGACCTTTTCGCGACGCATCAAGCTGCTCGAGGAAGAGATGGGCGTCACCCTCGTCGATCGCCAGACCTTGCCGCTGACGCTGACCCCGGCCGGCGAGGAGTTTCTGCGCCTGTGCGAGCAGATCACCGAGCGGGTACGGCTGACACGCGAGCGTATCGGCCAGATCGCCGATAATCAGACCCGGCGGATCGTGATCGCCGCGCCCCAGAGCGCACTGTCCTATATTCTGCCGGGCTGGCTTGACCAGCACCGCCTGCAGCAGCGTGTCGAGCCCTACCTGCGCGCCACCAGCTGGTTGCTCGCCGATTATTTCCAGGCCCTGGATCGCGACGAATGCGACCTCGCGCTATGCTACTGGCCGCGCCAGAGGGTATCGCTGGATGTCGACACCAGCGGCTTCGAATACCTGCCCATCGACACCGAGATACTGGTGCCGGTCTGCGCCCCCGACGACAGCGGACAGCCGCGCTTCGCCCTGCCCGGCCAGCGCCGCCAGCCGTTGCCGTGTATCGCCTATCACCCGCGCGGGCTGATCCAGAAGGTGATCGAGGCGCACCTGATGCGCCTCACCCAGCCGTGTTATCTGAGCACGCTCAACGAGAACGTGCAGACCGCCAACATCAAGGAACTGGTGATTCAAGGCTACGGGCTCGGCTGGCTGCCCCAGCGTGTCGCCCAACGTGCACTGGATTCAGGCGAGCTGGTACGCGCCGGGCCCGCGCGCTGGAACGTACCGCTCGAGGTGCGCCTCTACCGACGCCGAGCGCACCGCCATCCCGGCCTCGATGAGCTATGGCAACAATTGCAGGAGACACCGTCATGAGCGAAACGCGTCTCGACGACCAGCACGCTGCCCATCTCGAGGGCCTGGAACACGCCTACGCCCGGCTGCTCGAGGCTCACGGCTACGAGGGCGTATTGCTTTACAGCGGCGCGCCCCGGCACTTCTTCGGCGACGACCAGCAGGCCAGTTTCGCGACCTTCGCACACTTTCTGCACTGGGTACCGCTCGCCGGCATCGAGCACAGCTGGCTGCTGATCCGCCCGGGCCAACGGCCATTGCTGCGCTTTCATGCCCCGGTGGATTTCTGGCACTTGACGCCGTCGTTGCCCCAGGCCGCCTGGACCCGGCGCTTCACCCTCGAGGCCAGCGACGAAACCGCGCCGCCGCCGTTCCCCCAGGGCCGGCTGGCGATTGTCGGCGACGTCGACGCCGGCACCGCCGAGCGGCTGGGAGCCGCGCTCAACCCGCTCGCGCTTTGCCAGGCCCTCGATGAATTGCGCGTACGCAAGAGCGCTTACGAGATCGCCTGTCTGCGCGAGGCCAACCGGCTGGCGCTGGCCGGCCATGAAGCGGCCCGCGGGGCCTTCGACGCCGGTGCCGCCGAGCTCGACATCCAGCTCGCCTATCTCAAGGCCAGCCGTCAGCGCGAGTCGCAGGTACCGTATCAGAACATCGTCGGTCTCAATGAACACGCCGGGGTGCTGCACTACCAGCATTACGATATCCAGCCCGCCGTGCGTCGCCACAGCCTGCTCCTCGATGCCGGGCGGCGCGTCGCCGGCTATGCCTCGGACATCACCCGTACCTGGGCCGGCCGTGACGCCGACCCGCAGTTCGCGGCGCTGATCGAAGGCGTCGAGCGGTTTCAGCAACGGCTGATCGCCGAGTTGCGCCCGGGGGTGGACTACGTCGCGCTGCACGCGCAGATGCATCTCGAGTTGGGTCGCCTGCTCAGCGAGCAGGCGCTGATCGAATGCTCCCCCGAAGCGGCGGTCGAAAGCGGGATCACCCGGGCTTTCTGTCCGCACGGACTGGGCCATTCGCTGGGCCTGCAGGTGCATGACGTCGCCGGGCGTCGCGATGCCCGCGGCGAGCCGCTGCCGGCGCCCGAACGCGATCCGGCGCTGCGCCTGACCCGCCCCCTGGAAGCCGGCATGGTAATCACCATGGAACCCGGATTGTATATAATTCCCATGCTACTCGAACCGCTGCGTGATCAGCCGGCGGGACGCCACATCGATTGGCCCGGCGTGACGCGCCTGGCGCCGCATGGCGGCATTCGCATCGAGGACGACATCGCCATCGGCCATGGTGGGCCGATCAATCTGACGCGCGACAACGCCACGGATAGCTTGTAAGCAGCCGCAGTCGGGATATGCTGGAGAAGCGATCATAGGGAAGCGGTTACCATGGCACGCAGCATCGTTCCAGCCACCTTTTGCGCCGCGCGCGGTCTGGGCAATCGTCACGTCCAGACGCTGCTGCCGCGCTTGCGGCCGCTGGCAGCGCTGGAACGCGACGTCGAGATTCTCGATCTGCCCGACGGCGATTTCGTCGAACTGGCGTGGGTTCGCCCCGCGCCGCTCGCCGACGACGCGCCGCTGTTCGTTCTGTTTCACGGCCTCGAGGGTTCGTTCGATTCGCCCTACGCCCGCGATCTGCTGGGCATGGCCAGCCGCCTTGGATGGCGGGCGCTGCTCATGCACTATCGCGGCTGCGGTCAGGCGCCCAATCGCCTGCCGCGGGCCTATCATTCCGGCGATACCGCCGATGCCTACTGGCTGATCGGCCAGTTGGCGCTGCGTTATCCGCGCGCCACCAAGGTCGCCGCCGGCGTTTCGCTGGGCGGCAACATGCTGGCCAAGCTGGTCGCCGAACAAGGCGGTGATGGTCTCGACCTGGCCGGCGCCATCGTCATCAGCGCGCCGCTCGATCTGGCCGCCAGCGCCGACGCGTTGAACAGCGGCTTTGCGCGCTTCTATCAGCGTCACCTGCTCAAGACGCTCAGGGCCAAGATCGCCGCCAAGATGGCCAGCGGTCCGCTACCGATCAATCTCGCCGCCTCTCAGCTCGAACGCCTCGACAGTTTCTGGGCCTACGACAACGAGGTGACCGCCCCGCTGCATGGCTTCACTTCGGCCAGCGACTACTATCATCGCGCCTCGGCCGGCCGATTGCTCGGTGACATCGAGCTGCCGATGCTGATCCTGCACGCCGACGACGATCCCTTCATGCCGAGCGATCTGTTCTCGCGGCTGCCGATGGCCAGCGATGCCGTGCGTATCGAGGTGGCCCGCCAGGGTGGCCATGCCGGCTTCATCGAAACCCGTGGCGGTCGCCTGCACCCCTGGCTGGTCGACCGCGTGGGTCGCCAGCTCAGGGATTGGGCGAGCCTTCCGACCCCCGCCAGGAGCGCCACCAGCCGTTCCTGACAACGGCGATTTGCCCACAGGCGTGGTGCAGCTTGCCTGCCTAGCCGATCGGACAACTCACCCCGGTCCCCTTGAGGCCGCAATAGCCGCCGGGATTCTTCATCAAGTACTGCTGGTGATACTCTTCGGCATAATAGAACGCCTTGAGCGGCGCGATCTCGGTGGTGATCGGCCCCATGTTTTCGCTGTCCAGGGCCCGCTGGTAACGCGCCCGGCTGTGCTCGGCGAGCGCCTGCTGATCGGCGTCGGTGGTGTAGATCGCCGAACGGTACTGACTGCCGATATCGTTGCCCTGGCGCAGCCCCTGGGTGGGATCGTGGGCCTCCCAGAACACCTGCAGCAATTCCGGCAGGCCGATCACGGTCGGCTCGAAGATCACCCGGACGACTTCGGCATGTCCGGTCATGCCGGTACAGGTCTCTTTGTAGCTCGGGTTGGGCGTGTAGCCGCCGGCATAACCCACCGCCGTGACGTGGACTCCGGGCAATTCCCAGAACAACTGCTCGGCACCCCAGAAGCAGCCCAAGCCGAGCACGAGCTCCTCGCAGCCCGCCGGGAAAGGCGGTAGCATCGAGCGCTGCGTGACGGCGTGAATGCCACTGATCGCCATCGCCTGGTCGCGCCCCGGCAGGGCCTGGTCCGGCGTAGGCATGCGCTGCTTGTCTCGACTCCACATGGCGTCTGTCTCTCTGCAATGATGAAAATTGATCCGCTCCCGTCGTGCGGCAACGGGCTCAAGGCGAAGCGCTGCTGCGCCCGAGGCTGAAACTGTAGATCAGGTCCACGGCCTGGGTCGCCCCGGTCACCGCCTCCAGATAGAGATTCTGCATCAGCTTATAGCGCAGCGTCAGCTCGGCGATCGGCGAGAACACCCCGACGCCGTAACTGACCTCGAGGTTCTCGAACAGCTGGCCGCTGACCACCACCTGGCTCTTATCACCGCTGCCGGCGGTGTCCAGGCTCAGATCCTCCACGCCGAACGCCTGGCCCAGGCGGCCCACGGCGCTGCCGGTGCGCGACAGCGACAATCCGATCAGCGCCGAGGTCAGAGCGCCGTCACCGCCGGCATCGTCCGGGGCGCGACCGCGCAGCAGGTAGGAGAGCGCACGGCTCTCGGCCATGGCCGGCTCGGAAAACACTTCAAGATTGGGCTGTTCGGCCGGCCCGCTGACGCGCAGCCCGGCAATCACGCCATCCTCGGTGGCTTGCGGGTTGCGGATCGCCTCGAACTGCAGGCGCGGTTGCGAGGCCGGGCCGCTGAACAGCACCTGTCCCTTGCGAATCAGCAGATCCTGACCGAACGCGCTGTATTCGCCATTGATCAGGTTGACGTCGCCGAACAGCTGCACCGGACCGCTGCCCTGGCGTACTTGCAGGTTGCCGGTCAACTCGGCCGCGAGGCCATAGGCAGCGATGCGTACGTCGGGGCCAATACTCAGGTCGACGCGCACGTCAAGACGCATGCCGGCCTCCGACAGCGCCTGGGCGGTCGCCTCGTCGGTGCCCTTGGCCGCCTGATCGGCGGCTTTGGCCGCCTCGCGCCGGGCGCGCTGCTCGTCGCGCCGGGTGATGATCACCTCATCGCTGCTCGGCGATACCGCCGAGGCCGGCAACTGGCCGATTTCCAGGCGTCCCCAGGGGATATCGACGCGACCGCGAAGCTGCAAGAGATCCGGCGAGGCCGAGATCTGCAGGTCCGGCGCCACCCGCAGGCGACCGAATTCGGGCAGCGTCACCTCCAGCGGCTGCTCGACGCCTTCGATTGCCAATTCGGCCTGCCACTGGCCGGGCTCGGGCCAGCGAGCGTCGCCGGACAGCTCCAGGCGACCGCGTTCGGCGGCGACGAAGCCCTGGATATCTGCCTGGCGTCCGTCCAGGGCGATCGCCAGGCGGCCGTCGCGTATCTCGACCGGCACTTCGCCGCCTTGGGCGCGCAGCCCGTCGAGGGTGAGCTGGCCGTCGAGTTCGGGATTGCTCAACGCGCCGGCCAGGGCGACACTCCCGTCGAGCGTTCCCTGCAGTGTATCGACGCCGGCCACTAGCGCCTGATAGGGGGAAAGGGCCACCCCGTCGACGTTCAGCTGGCCATCCAGCGTTGCCTTGCCGGTGGGGTCGTCGATATCCGCTTGCAGCTGAACAGTCCCGGCCTCATCGACGCTCACCCGGGCCTCGACACTGGCTTGGGTGGGATTGGCGTCGAGATTCAGCGCAAGCCGCGTCGTCGGCAGGCTCCAGGACTTGCCGTAGGCATCGAGCCCCTTGAGATCGAGCTGGCTGCGAAGCTCGGCGTTGGCTTGCCAACGGCTGGCCCCGGCCGACCAGGTGAATTCGAACTGGCCGTCGCTCTGACCGGCGGCGTTCCACTGCTCGGGCAGGACCATTCCCAGCAGATCCATGGGCAACTGCTGCACGGCCATCACCGCCCGGCCCTGATCGGGCGACGCCTGCAGCGTCTGCGTGGCGCACAGCCGCCCGCCCTGCTGGCGGACCAGGCAGAATGGCTGCAGGGTGAAGCGGCTGGCGGCCAGATCGACGGCGAAGGGCGTCGCTTCGGCAAGGCGCAGTTCGGCCTGCTCGCTGTCGATCTCGAGCGACGACAGTCGACCTCGATAACCGCTTCGCTCGGCATTCAGCCCACCATCGATACGCAGCGAGGCGCGTGACAACGGCCTGTTTTCGCCGGCCCGCATCGACAGGTCCAGACGGTGCTGCGAGAGCCGTCCATCGATCGCGAGATCCACTTGGCTGAGGCGCTGCCCACCCGCCATGACCTCCTCGAGGGCCAGTTCGATAGCCAGTTTCGGGTCGTCGAGGCCGGCGACATCGGCTTCCAGCGACAGCGAGCCGATGCTGTTGGCGGCGTAACGCAGGTCGCTGCCCTGCAATTCGGCGGTGATCTGCGGCGTCTTGAGCGTCCCGCCCAGGCTGAAACGACCACTGAGCGAGCCGCCGAGCGCAGGCAGCAGCGAATCCAGCGCCGGCGCGTCGAGGCGACCGGCAAGGTCGAGGGTATCGGCCATCGTGCCCTGTGCGGTCAGGCGATTGCGGCCCTGGCTCAGGTCCAGCGTGTCGATCTGCCAGCGCATGTCGCTGTTGCCGTTGAGCTTGGCTTGCAGCGACAGCGGTCGTCCCTGCAACGTGCCGTCGACCGCCAGCTCTGGCACCGCCAGCCGCCAGCCTTGCTCCTGCTGGGTGAAACGCACCCGGGTATCGCCGTTTAGCGTGCCGTCGACCGCCTGGGTGACGGCGCCCAGGGCGAAATTCTCGAGATTGACGGAGGCCTCGACCGCAAGCGTCGGCGCCCAACGCACCTCGCCACGGCTGATCAGCGCGCCCTCGGCGGCGGAGAGCGACAACGGCAGCCAGGCGAAACGCTCGAGATCGCCGTTCCCCGTCAGGCCTATGTCGACGCTGTCGGGCAGCGCCTGGCCGGAGACCCGGCCCTGCAGCGCCACGCGGTAACCGGTGAGATCGCCTTCGGCGCGTAACTGCAGATCGTCCACGCGATACTCGGGGGGGCTGACCCGTGATGTCAGCGGGGTGTCGCCCGTCTCAAGCGTGACGCCGCTGACGGCCAGCGCGGCCTCGACATCGACGCTCGCCGCCGGGGCCAGCGGCCAGGCCAGCTGCTTGGCATCGACATTGAGCTCGAAGGGCACGGTCGGCGCCAGGACGTCGGCATTGGCACTGAGCGAGGCGCTGACCGGGCCGCTGGCCTCGATGTCGGCGGTCAAATCGGCCAGTGAACCGGAAACCTCGAGATTCAGCCGCTGCCCGGCGAGCGGCGGCTGGTGGACGACGCCTTCGAGGCTGGCCGACAGCGGATAATCGTCGCGCAAGGCGACCGATGCCGATAGCTGTACATCGGCGTCCGGCGTGGCCAGGGCCAGGCTTTGCAGGCGCACCTCGTGACCTTCGCCCGAGAGATTCAGCGCCAGGTGATCGATGCGGCGAGGCGAAGAGCCCACGAGGCGAAAATCGCTGACCACGATGCGAGGAGCGCGTACCGTCAGCGGCAGTTCGATTTCTGGAAGCGAGCGTCGCGGCTGTGTCTCGAGGAGTGTCGAATTGCCCGGTTTGGTGGCGCCCGCTCCATCGGCCCCGGCTACCGGCGTGGAAGAATCCACAGCGGTGATCGCGATGCTTGCATCGATCGCCGTGGCACTGATCGGCGGCCCATCGCTGGTTGCTTCGGCATCCGCCGCGGCGAGTCGCTGGCCGGGCGATTGCGGCAACTGCAAGCGCGCCTGGGCCAGACGGGTCGGCAACAGCGTGAGTTCGTTACCGGTGATGCGCGCCCCGCTGGTGAAACGCTGCCACTCGAGGCGCGTGCCGTCAGCCAGCCGTATCGTCACGTCGTCGACCGACAGCGCTCGCAGCTCGATGGAAAACGGCACGGCGATCGATGGCAGACCGCCCGATTCGCCAGGGGCTTGCTCGGTGGCCGGCGCGGGGGCGGACTGTTTGAGCCTGACATCGACATTCTCGAGTTCGAGAGAATCCAGGCATAGACGGCCATCCAGCAGACACTCCTCGGCCCAGGCCAAACGCAGGCGTCCCACGCGCACGCGCGCTGGGCCAGCTTGCATGGCGAAGCCCTCGAGCGTGAACGTGTCCAGCGGCGAACCGCTGATGCGCTCGAACTCGAACAAGCCACGTTGCTGGCCCTGCCCGGCCAGCCAGGCTGTCCCCCAGGGCGACAACCCCAGGCCTGCCAGCAGCACAATCAGCCCAAGCAACCACAGCGGCAACCAGAGCATCAAGCGGAAAAAGGGAATGATCAAAATTCGGGCCCTATGGCGAAATGCAGCCGCCACGAGTCCTCCTCATTGTCGAAGGGGTGCGCGATGTCCAGCCGGATGGGGCCGACCGGCGAGACCCAGCGAACGCCCAGGCCGGCGCCGGTCGCCAGGTCCTGTGGCCACCAGTCATTGAAGGCATTACCGGTATCGACGAAGGCCGCGCCCCACCAGTTGCCGCTCAAGCGACGCTGGGCCTCGATGCTGGCGACGAATTTCTGCTGCCCGCCCAGCAGCTTGCCGTCTTCGTTGCGCGGTGCAAGGCTTTCGTAGCCATACCCGCGGACGCTGCGATCGCCGCCGGTGAAGAAGCGCAACGACGGCGGAATCTTGTCGAAATCGTCGGTGCTCATCGCGCCGATGCTGGTCCGGCCGATGAAGCGATAATCGCTGCCGAGCATGCGAATCCACTGTGAGTCCAGCGTGCCCCGCACGAAGGTGGCGTCCGAGCCCCAAAGGGTATCCGAAACGGCCAGCGATAGCCGCTGGCTGTCCCCCCAGGTGGGAAAACGCGGGTTGCGAGTACGGATGCGGGACCAGCTGATGCCCGGGTAGTAGAGCAGCACCTGTTCATCCTGATCGGCCTGTTTGAAGTCCTCGTAGGTGGAGCGCACGTAGAGCCGCTGGGTCCAGCCGTTGTCGAAGACCCATTGGCGGGCCAGCTCCACCGAGGCTTCCAGGCTCTGGGTGTCTTCGTTGTCGAGGTTTTTGATCCCGTACTGCAACTCGTAGCTGTCGCGCAGCGGATCGGCCAGAGGCATGCGGTAGGTGCCGCTGAATTGCTGCTCGGGGGCGGATAGATACAGCTCATGGTAGAGGCTGTCACCGTCCGCGTTGAGCCACGGCTGGTCCCAGGAGAACTGGGTGCGCGGCCCGACGTCGGTTGCATAGCCGATACCCACTTCGAATTGATGGCGGTCGGCGGGAATCAGGCTGACGTCGACCGGCACTCGTGGCGGCCCAGGCGTGGCGACGTTGCGCGTCGCGTCGAGGGCCGAGGCACTGAGCAATACGGGTTGCGCTTGGCCGCTTGGCCCCGCCGGAGCGGCGTCGAGCGGCCGGCGATCGACAGCTTGCCACCAGTTGAGCTGAGCCTGGGCCAGCGAGGCGCCGCTTTCGATACGCGGCCTGACGCTGATACCACGAAACCAGCCGGTCTGGCCAAGCCGCTGATTGTATTCGGCCAATTGCCCGGCCAGGTAGGGGTCGCCTGCGTCGAACGGCAACATGTTACGCAGCTTGGCGACGTCGATCTGGCTGCCGGAATAGCTGACCCGACCGAAGCGATAGCGCTCGCCGCTATCCAGCGTCAGGTAGATTCGTGCGCTCTGTTGCCAGGGCCGCACTTCGATACGGTGGCGGGGAAACGCCGCATCGAAGTAGCCGCGCTCGGCCGCCAATGTCGAAAGCTGGCTGCGCAGGTCCTCGTAAGGCGCGTGCAGCAGCGGCTCGCCCTCCTCGAGCGGCATGGCATCGATGGCGTCGAGGAAATAGCGATCGTCGCTGGCATCGCCTGTCAGTTGGATATCCAGGGTTTCGATCATCACCCGTGGCCCCGGATCGATGGTGACCACGGCACGTTCGACGGCTTGTGCGTCATCCCCGGTCTTCAGGCTCACGTCGATCGTGGGTTCGTAATACCCGTAGGCCTTGAGCGCTTCGCGGCTGCGTCGCTGTATTTCCGATTTCAGGCGCGCCCTGCCGTAATCCGCCGCTTCCAGCTCGGCCAGGTAATTGACCACGTTGTTGGCCTCCGGCCCTTCGAGCCCGTCGACACGGGTCTCGATCGCCCATGCACGGCTGCCGTTCGCGACCAGCACGGCGGCGACCAGCACGGCAACGAGATAGCGCCGCTGCATGAGTTAGCGCGCGCCGGCCCGCGGGAAGGTGTCGTCGAGAGCGCAGTCATCGCAGCGATTCGGTAGGCCTGCTTCCATTCTAGTCCGTAGCTCCCTGATGACATTTCCGATGATCAGATGATCAATTGCCGACGCTCAAGCTCTCCAGGCTGGCATTGATCGCCAATTGATTCTGGCGCAATTCCGTGATTGCGGCGCGGATTTCGTCGATTCGCGCCTGCAGCAGCTGCTGTTGATCCTGGCCGGCTTGGCGGGTCTCGTTCAGCGAGTCGACACGCTCGCCGAGCTTGGCGATGCGTGCTTCAAGGTCACCCAGCGCCGCGAGCTGCTGCTGCATGGTGCGCTGAGTCCGGGCCAGTTCGTCGGTGCGCTGGGCCAGCGTCTCTCGCCGCTGAGTCGCCTGCTGCTGATCGCTGGCGAGGCGTGACAAGCGATCGGACAACCCCTGGCGGGCTTCGTTCCCCTGCTTCTCGAGTGCGGTCAGCGAACGGCGGGTGGCATCGAGGGTGGCAGCCAATGTGTCGCCCTGGGCTTCCAGGCCGTCGAGCCGCTGTACAAGAGCGTCGATACGCGTGCTCTCGGCTGCGCTTTGCTCAAGACCTTCGACAGTCGTACGCAACTCGCCGAGCTGTTGGGCCAATGATTGCTGGTCCTCGCCGAGAGCGCCGAGCTTGTTCGATAGTTGCTCGGGCGACATGCCGCGGCCATCGTCGAAACCATCCAGCCTGGCATGCATGTTGGAAATCTGCCCTTCGAGCTCGCGCTGGGTTGCCTGCCAGCCTTGGCGGTCCGTCCAGTACAACCAGGCCAACGTCGTCAACCCGGCCAACAGCAGGCAAGCCAGCACCCACAACGGCCAGACGCGGGTTCCCCGAGCGTTACCCGCCGGCCGATGCGTCGTCAGTTCATCGCCGGGGCCCGGAACGATCGGGGTCGTCAGGCGTGGTTCGTCAGCGCGATCCACCATGGATTCTCCTCGTCTATACCTGGCGGTAGCGTGTTCGCCATCATTGCTTCGCTGCGCTGTTGATCGCACCGAACTCGAGCTACGGAATTTGCGAGCATACCCCAGGCTGATAATATGTTGCGACCTGAGCTGACGCAGATGCTTGGTATTGTAAGGTTTTTTTACCCGGTCTGTATTCCACGCTGGCTGTCGGCTGAAAAGAAAAGAAACAGGAGCTCATCGATGGCGTTCGAATTACCCGCACTGCCCTATGAAAAGGATGCGCTTGAGCCGCACCTCAGTGCCGAAACGCTCGAATACCACTACGGCAAGCACCACCAGGCCTATGTGGCCAAGCTCAATGAGCTGACCCAGGGCACCGGCGACGCGAGCAGGTCGCTCGAGGAGATCATCACGTCGGCGTCCGGCGAGCTGTTCAACCAGGCGGCTCAGGTATGGAATCACACCTTCTACTGGCACTGCCTGTCGCCCGACGGCGGTGGCCAACCGGCGGGAGAACTGGCCGAGGCCATCGACGCCAAGTTCGGCTCCTTCGATACGTTCAAGGATGCATTCAACGCCAAGGCGGCGACCAACTTCGGTGCGGGCTGGACCTGGTTGATCAAGACCGCCGAGGGTGGCGTCGACATCGTCAATAGCGACGATGCCGATACCCCGATCGCCCACGGCCAGACGCCCTTGCTGGCGATCGATGTCTGGGAACATGCCTATTACATCGACTATCGCAATGCGCGACCCAAGTATCTGGATGCGGTGTGGAACGTCGTCAACTGGGATTTCGTCGCCCAGAACTTCAATTGAGTATCCGGATCGCCAAACGCTCCCAGGCACTCAGGTAACCACTGATCAATTCGGTTCCGAGGGGCTGAGGGGTTCAGAGTGACTCGATCACGGCGTCGGCGATCATGGTTTGACCACCTCAAACGGTCGGTTTTCCCTGACAGCCGGGTTATCCGCTTCTCAGCCGTGCAGGTGAGCCACCAGAGCATCAGCAAAGGTATCGGTCGTTCCGGTGCCGCCCATATCAGGCGTCACTTGATCACGGGCCGTCTCCCCATCATCGGTGAGGCTCTGCCCATCGGAAAGATAAGCACCCTCGGTATTTTCGCGCACCGTGATCAAGTCAATGTTTTCATAGCGCGAGCGAGTCCCGGGGAAGCTGATCGCAGGGCGGACATTGGCATAAAGATCGAATTCACGGCGCAGCTGGACATTCAGGGAAGTAAACCCGCCCCCGACAGGGGTGGTCAGTGGACCTTTCAGGGCTATGCGATGCTTCCGGATCGCTTCGATCGTTTCATCAGGCATCGGCTGGCCATGCTTGTCCAGCGCAGTCAGCCCGGCATCCAGAAACTCATAATGCAGCCCGCAGTCCAGCGCACTCAGGACGCGCAGTGTGGCGTCCATGATTTCGGGACCGATGCCGTCGCCTTTAAGTACTGCAATCGTCTGGCTCATTGGATTACCTTATTGTTGGTTGCGATCCATCTCGTTTCGCTCATGATGCCAACGCAGCGCGACGGCCTTGGCCCGCTGCAAGTCTTTGCAGTAAGTCAGCGCTCCTCTGTCCTTTCGGATGCCTGCACGACGCAGTTTGACGATAATTCGCGCAGGCAGTCCCATCAGAATTAGCGCTATTCCCTCGCGATGCATTTCGTCGATCAGCGACTGGAGTGCCACGATGGCCGTGCCATCCATGCTGGGCACCTTGCGCATATCTAGCAGGACGATCTGGACGTGACGATCGACCAGATGAAGGGATGTGAGGGCTTTCTCGGCCACCCCGAAGAACAGGGGGCCGTTGATTTCGTAAACCGCCACTTCTGGAGGCAGCCCTTTGATAGTTGGGTGATTCTCGATCTCGATGCGATCGGTTGTAGTCAGCAAGCTCATGCGCCGAATGAACAGTGCCGCTGCCAGCCCCATGCCGACAGCGACGGCCAGAACCATGTCAAACACAACGGTCAGGCCGAAGCAGATGACAAGAATGGCCACGTCTCCGGGAGGCGCCGAGCGCAAGGTATGCAGGAAATGACGCGCTTCGCTCATGTTCCAGGCAATGATGAACAGCAGCGCCGCGAGGGCAGCCATGGGCACGAGGCCCAGCAATCCAGCGAGCGCGATAACCGCCAACAGCACCACCACGGAGTGCACCACTGCCGCGATGGGGGATCGAGCGCCGCTGCGGATGTTGGTTGCTGTCCGGGCAATTGCCGCCGTGGCCGTGATGCCGCCAAAGAGTGGCGCAATGATGTTGCCCAACCCTTGACCAATCAGCTCGGCGTTGGGGTCATGCTTGGTCTTTGTCAGGCCATCCGATACCACTGCGCACAGCAGTGACTCGATGGCGCCGAGCATGGCAATGGCGAAGGCAGGCCCCAGCAGAGCGCGAATCAGTTCGAAATTCAGTTCAAGGGGCTCTCCATTGGGCCCCGGTAATAGCCAAGGAGCCATGAACGAAGGCGCTATAGGGGGAATACCGGTACCCGTTTCGCCATTGGCCTCCCAGGTAAAACGAGAGGCTATCGTCTCAACGGCAGGCGCCCCCGTGCTACCTAGCCACTGATTGGCACCGTAAGCAGCGATAGCCCCAACGATTAGCCCGACAAGGGGGGCGGGAATGGGAATGTGCAATCGAGGCCACAACAACATGACAATCAGAGCAAATGCCCCAATGCCGAATTCGAGAGGATTGAGAGTGGGCAGTGATGTGACGATACGGCCCAAGTTTTCGACAAAATGCTCCCCGAGTTGCCCGACGCTCAGCCCCAGAAAATCGGGAATCTGTAGTACCGCGATGACCACTGCAATCCCCGCCGTGAAGCCCAGAACCACGGGGTAAGGCACGAACTCGATCAGGCGCCCCATGCGGGCAACGCCCAAGGCCACCAGAATGATGCCGGCCATCATCGAGGCGATAAGCAAGCCACCCAGACCGTACTGCTGAACAATCGGAAACAGGATAACGACAAAAGCGGCTGTCGGGCCTGAAACATTGAAGCGAGCACCGCCAGTCAACGCGATGATGGCCCCAGCCACAATCGCCGTGTAGAGACCCTGCTGAGGCGGAACGCCCGTCGCGATCGCCAACGCCATCGACAGTGGCACGGCCACGGTACCGATGGTGAGGCCAGCCATCACGTCCTTGCGTAAATCCGTGAGCCCGTACCCCTCCCGCCACGCGGCGCTCAGACCCGTGGAGACGCGGGGCAGGTTAACTGAAAACCCTTGGCGCGACATACGATGCCCTCGCTGCAAGGCGCCCTCGCCATGGCAGCATCGACCGAGGCATTTGGCGTAGGGAGCAGAAATCATGTTAATTACATTAACATGCTATTATAATTGAGAGCAACTGTAGGCCATGATGCCTGTACGGGACGTGCAAAGCATTGCGCTATGGAAGCCATGACATTAACATTTAATGTTAATGTCAATGTCATGAGGGACTAGCAATGGAAAAGAAAACTGCTCGACTCACGCTGCTCATAGACCCCCGAAAGAAACAAGCTTTTGAGCAGCTATGCGCGTTACAAGATCTGACTCCTTCGCAAGTCGTGAGGCAGCTGATACGCGATTATCTTCATAAGCACGGTGTGGAGTACGAAACACAGGTGACCGACGATGAAAAAAACACGCAAGGCTGATCCGGCGCCATTTCATGCAACGCTGCATGGCTGCGTGTCGACATTCATCAGCGATCAGTGGTCAGCGCCATGAGGCGTCAGATGGCAACTCATCAATGTATCTCAGGCCGGCAATTTTGCTGTCGGCCTCGTGCGCCTTATAATCACCAACGGACCCGCCATGCATAACCTATGGATTCCCGTCGTCGCCATTCTCACCGTTGCCGGCCTGATCTTCGGCGGCCAGGCTTACACTGAGGCCCAGCGTGATGCCCGCATCGCCGCGACCATAGCTGAACGTCTCGACAGCCAGGCACCGGCCGAGATTTCCAACCTGACGCGGGTCAACAAGGGCTATGGGGTGTGCGGCGACTATACGCTCCCAAGCGCCGAGTCCGATCGCTTCTATTACAACAGCGCCCTCCAGAGCCTGACGCTGGGCACCGACTCCCCACAGTACCGCGACAACTGCGCAGGCCTCTCTGACTGAAACCTTGCCGACCGACAACCGCCCCCTCAATGCACGCCGACCTGTAACGACAACGCCCCGCTTTCGAGCGGGGCGTTGATCCCTAACGACGCGAAACCGGAGCGTCAGGGATCGGCGCGACGCCCAATACCCCGGTAGACCAGCCCGCGCGCCGCGACATAGACCGGATCGTAGATATTGCGACCGTCGAGGATCAGTCGCTCGCCGAGCGTCTCGGCAAGACGCCGCCAATCCGGGTTCCAGTAGCACTTCCACTCGGTGACCAGCATCAAGGCGTCGGCGCCCTCGCAGGCGGCGTAAGGGTCATCCTCGTGCAGGCTGAGCAGTGGATGATCGCCCAGTTCCTTGCGCAGCGCCGGTAGTGCGGCCGGGTCATGCAGGCGGACATGAACGCCCTGGGCCCATAGCGCGCGCAACAGCGTCAACACCGGGGCATGGTCGATGCGCGTGGTGCCGGGCTTGAAGGCGGCGCCCCAGATGGCCACCGTGCGCCCTTCCAGCTTGCCGTGAAAATGATTCCACAACTTGCGGAACAGGGTCTCCTTCTTGCTCTCGTTGATGTCGAGCACCTGCTCGAGCAACTGCGATTCACGTCCGGTCTGGTGCTGGACATCGGCCAGGCGCATCAGGTCGCGGGAGAAGTTGGGTCCGCCGAAGCCGATTCCCGGATACAGATACTCGTAGCCGATACGGGTGTCTGCGCCCATGCCCTGGCGCACGTGCTCGACGTCGACACCCAGCGAGTCGGCCAGTCCGGCGACTTCGTTCATGTAGCTGATGCGCGTCGCCAGCATGCCGTTGATCGCCAGTTTGGTCAGCTCGGCGGCGCGGCGCGGCATGCGCTGGAAGACCTCGGCGCGGCGATTGAAGGCGCGCAATGTTTCACGAACCTGGTCGGCCGCCCAGTCATCCTCGCAGCCCAACAGCCACCGCGCGGGCCGTGTGAACACCTGCCAGGCACGCCCTTCCTCGAGCATGTCCGGCAGCACCACGGCCACCTGCGAGGCATGCCGCAGCAGTGCTTCCAGCGCCTCGGTCTGGCCCACCGGGAACGTCGAGTTGTTGACCACCACCAAAGGCGAACGCTGCACGCCGGCGATGGCATCGACGAACTGCTCGGCGGCATCGCGCTGGTCCGGCGCCAGAGCCAGCCAGACGATATCCGCCTCCGGCTGAGCATCGAAAGCGCTCGGCATATCGTGAATGCGCAAGGCCCCCGACTCGCGGCTTGTCGTCAGTTCGGCGGCGACGAACGGTTCGCCGCTTAGCCAATCGGCCGCGGCGAGCTGGGTCCAGCTCGTTTCGGGATGCGGATACCAGTCGACTCGGTGGCCGACCGAGGCCAGCGCAGCAGCGGCGGTCGCCGCGGACAGCTCACTGCCATGTACGATGATTCGCATCGGCCTTACCCCTCGTTGGCGTAACGCTTGAGCAAGGCATTGAAGCCTTCGCCGAACTTGGGATGGCGCTTGCCGAAGGCCAACGTGGCTTCCAGATAGCCCAACTGGTGACCGCAATCGTAGGTCTCGCCCTGCATGCGGTAGGCGGCCACGCCCTGCTGTGCGCGCAGCGCGTCGATGGCATCGGTCAACTGGATCTCGTTGCCGGCACCGGGCTTGGTCCTGGCGAGCAGCTCGAAGATTGCGCCGGGCAGCAGGTAACGCCCGATGACCGCCAGCGTCGAGGGCGCTTCCTCGACCTTGGGCTTCTCGACCATGTCGCTGATCAAGGCGCTGTTGCCGGGCTCGGGGACATCGCCCTCGAGGGCGACGATGCCGTACTTGTTGACCATGTCCCGGGGCACGTTCTCGACCATGATCTGAGCATCGCCGGTGCGCTGGTAGGCGTCGATCATTCCCGCCAGATCATTGCGCGGCAGACCTTCGTCATCGACCAGCACGTCGGGCAGCAGCACCGCAAAGGGCTCGTCCTCGCCGATCACCGAGCGTGCGCAGAGCACCGCATGGCCGAGACCCAGCGCTTCGGGCTGGCGCACTGCAATGATGCTGACGTCGTCGGGGATGATCTTGCGCACCTCGGCGAGCAGCTCGTCCTTGCCCTTGGCCTCGAGCATCGTCTCGAGTTCGAAATGCTTGTCGAAGTGATTCTCGATGGCGCCCTTGCTGGAGTGCGTGACCAGCACGATCTCCTTGATCCCGGCGGCCACCGCCTCTTCGACCACATACTGGATCACCGGCTTGTCGACGATGGTGATCATTTCCTTGGGGATGGCCTTGGAAGCCGGCAGACAACGGGTGCCAAGACCGGCAACGGGTAGTACGGCCTTACGAATCATGGGGGTCCCTCCTACATGAATGTAACAATAAGTATGCCATAGAGAGGCGCCGAAGCGAGCCCCGCCATGGTCAAGTGCAGTAGCTGCGGTGAGCGCATCGTCAACCGGCACGGCGCTCTCGACCTGGGTCACTCGACATGGCCCTCACGGCCCGGGCTGGCCGGTGCTACGGTGGCATCTTTGCCCACAGCCTGTCGAGAAAGAGTAGAATGCGAGCATCATACAGCAACTCAAGCACATGGCCGCGGCTCGTCAGCGGGCCATGTTTCATACCCGCCGACAGGGAGAGGCGCAATGAACCCGGCAGCACGCGATACCCAGCGCGGCAACGTCGACCCCAGCGAGATCGCCAAGTTCGAGGCCCTGGCGAGTCGCTGGTGGGACCCTGACAGCGAATTCAAGCCGCTTCACGAGATCAACCCGCTGCGTCTGGATTTCATCGACGCCCGTGCCGGGCTCGCCGGCAAGCGCGTGCTCGACGTAGGCTGCGGCGGCGGCATCCTGAGTGAAGCCATGGCCCACCGCGGCGCCAAGGTGACCGGCATCGACCTGGGCGCGACGCCGCTGGAAGTCGCCCGCCTGCATCAGCAGGAGAGCGGCGTGACGCTCGACTATCGCCAGGTCAGCGCCGAAGAGATGGCCGACGAGCAACCCGGCGAATTCGACGTCGTCACCTGCCTGGAAATGCTCGAACACGTCCCCGATCCCGCCGCGGTGGTGCGCGCCTGCGCAACGCTGGTACGCCCCGGCGGCCATGTGTTCTTCTCGACCATCAACCGCAACCCCAAGGCCTATGCCTTGGCCATCATCGGCGCGGAATACGTGCTCAGCCTGCTGCCGCGCGGCACCCACGATTATCGCAAGTTCATTCGCCCCTCGGAGCTTTCCACCTGGTGCCGGGCCACTGGCCTGCGCGTGCGCGAACAGAGCGGGCTGACTTACAACCCGCTGACCCGCACCTACCGCCTGGCGCCGCGCGATGTCTCGGTCAACTACATGATGCATTGCTCGATGGAGGCGCCGTGAGCCATGCGCCGCTTGGCCTGCTGTTCGATCTTGACGGCACGCTGGTCGACACCGCGCCGGATCTGGCCCGTGCGACCAATGCCCTGCGCGCGCACCACGGTCTCGACGCGCTGCCCTTCGAGGTCATCCGCGCCCAGGTTTCCAACGGCGGTAGCGCGCTGGTGACGCTGGCGCTGGGGCTCGAGGCCACGCACCCCGAACACGCCACGGCACGCGCTTTCCTGCTCGACAGCTACGCCCGCGACGTTGCCGCCGAGAGCCGGCTGTTCCCGGGGCTGGAGCCGTTGTTGGCAACCTGGTCGCAACCGCCGCGGGCCTGGGGCATCGTCACCAACAAGCCGCGTGCGTATGCCGCGCCGCTGATCGAGGCGCTGGGCCTCACGCCGGGGGCATTGCTGTGCGTCGATGACCTGCCGGTGAGAAAGCCCGCTCCGGAGCCGCTGTGGGCGGCGGCTCAGCGCCTGGGGCTGAGTGCCGAGCAGTGTTGGTACATCGGCGATCATGTTCGCGACATGCAGGCCGCCCAGGCCGCCGGCATGGTCGCGATCGCGGTCGGCTATGGCTATATCGACGAAGCCGAGGATCGGCACAGCTGGCGGGCGGATCGCTGGTTCGAGCACCCTCAGGAGCTTACCGCCGCACTGATCGATCTGGTCGGTTCGCCTCGCTGAGCGCGGCTCAGCGAACAGCAATTAAAACCAGCGACGATTGCCGACCGACAAGCTAGTTGCGTGCCGGCTGGGCGTCGAAGCGCTCGCCGGTATGGCCCTGACTGTCGTCGCCCATCAGCCATAGATAGGTCGGCATGATCTCCTCGGCGCTGCGCAGCGTCGCCGGGTCTTCGCCGGGAAAGGCGGCCTGGCGCATCCGCGTCCGCGTGGCGCCGGGGTTGAGACTGTTGACGCGCACCGAAGAAAGGCTCTCCAGCTCGTCGGCGAGCACCTGGACGACCCCCTCGGTAGCGAACTTGGAGACCGCATAGGCGCCCCAGAACGCTCGCCCCTTGCGGCCTACGCTGGACGACGTGAAGATCACCGAGGCGGCTGCGGATGCCTTGAGCAGCGGCAGCAACGCCTGGGTCATCCAGACAGGTCCGTTGATATTGACCTGCATGACCTGTTCCCACAGCGCGGGATCGTACTGCTCGAACGGCGTGATCCGTCCCAGCAGGCCGGCATTGTGCAGAATGCCGTCCAGGCAAGCGAACTCCTTGCCCAGCGTGGCCGCCATGTCCTGATAATCCTTGAGCGTGGCGCCCTCGAAATTGAGCGGGAAAATCGCCGGCTGGGGTCCGCCCTCGGCCTCGATCTCATCGTAGACGGTCTCGAGCTTGGCGGTCGTGCGGCCCAGCAATATCACCGTGGCGCCATGGCGGGCATAGCACTTGGCAGCGGCGCGGCCAATGCCTTCACCGGCGCCGGTTACCAGGATCACCCGCCCCGCCAACAGCTCCGCGGGAGCCTGGTAATCGATCTTGCAACTCATCATGACTCCTCGTTGCCGGTCACAGCCCGGACTGGTTGAGGAAATCGCCGGCCATGCTGGCCGCATTGCTATCCGGATACTCCTGCTGGACCCGATTCAGCAGTTGCTTGCTGGCATCCGGCTGGCCCTGGCGCGCCTTGAGCAGCCCGAGCTTGTAGAGCGCATCGGGGAGCTTGTTGCTTTGCGGGTAGTCCTCGATCACGGTCGTGAACGCCTGGGCTGCCGGCTCCAGCTCGGAACGTGCCGAGTAGAGCTCTCCCAGCCAATAATAGCCGTTGGCGCGCAGTGGCGAATCGGGATAGTTCTTGACGAAGGTCTCGAACGCGGTGAGCGCGGCATCGAAATCGCGATCCTGAACCTTCTGGAAGGCTGCACGGTACGCCTGGCGATCTTCCTGGCCGGCGGCCATGACCGCCGGATCGCCATCGTCGCCCTGCTCGGCCGAGCTGGCGGCCCCGTCGCCCTGGGCGGCATTGCCAGCGCCAGGCGCGGCGGCAAGATCATTGATACGTTGTTCCAGCTCCAGATAGCGTTCCTGCGCCAGGGTCTTCTGCTGCTCGAGCTGGTAGCGCAACTCTTCGATCTGCCCGCGCAATTCTTTAATCTGACGCTGATTGTCTTGCAACTGGTTGAACAGGACCAAGTTTCCACTAGCCTCAGGACGAGCCTGGGTCTGCTGGTAAAGGTTGTTCTGCTGGTTGGCCGAGAGATCTTCGACCACGGGAGCGGCCCATACGGACAGCGGGAGCACCAGGGCCCCCGCGCCGCACAGTCCTTTCAGACTGTGTTTCATGCTTGACTCCGCCGGAGCTTAGTAAGCGATGACCACGCGACGATTCTTCGCGTAGGCCTGTTCGGAGTGGCCTTCCACGGCCGGGCGCTCTTCACCGTAGCTGACGACATCAATCTGCGATGACGATACGCCTTGAACGCTCAGGTAACGCTCCACCGACTGCGCACGACGCTCGCCCAGGCCCAGGTTGTACTCACGGGTGCCGCGCTCGTCGGCGTAGCCCTGCAGGACGACTTGGACATTGGGGTTGTTGCGCAGATACTCGGCATGTTCATTGAGTACGGACTCGAACTCGGGGCGAATGGTGTCCTTGTCGTAGTCGAAATAGATGGTGCGCACATCGGGTATCGCCGCGCGCTGGCCGGCACCTACCTGTGAACCGCTGGGCTGGCCGGTGGTCACGCCCTGACCGGTGGTCACGCCGCTCTGCCCCTGGCCGCCGGACGTGGTGCCATCCATGCTGCCGTCCTCAGTGCCGCCCGTGCTGGCACAGCCAGCCATGACAGCGAGGGACGCAGCGACGGCCAGGCTCTTGGCGTACGATTTAAACTTCATTGTCAACTCCTTGCTCAAAATTCGAATGTCACAGTTGTTACTGTAGGTTCGGGCTTAGTTCAAGAACGGCGACCACGCGGGCTCCCGCACATCGCCTTCGGCTGAGGGCAGGCGGTACGAGGCATTGCCATCGGCCGACACCACGCTCAGCACCCCGCTGTTCCCCTGCTGGGTGGCGAAGATTACCATGCTCCCGTTCGGCGCAACACTGGGTGACTCGGCCCACTGCGAGTCGCTCAGTATCGTCAGTCGATCGTTGCTCAGATCCTGCTTGGCAACGCTGAAGCCCTTGTTGCCACGATGGATCATAAACAGAGTTTCGCCATCCGGCGAGTAGCGCCCGCGTGAATTGTAATTGCCGGTAAAGGTCAGTCGCTGGCTTTCGCCACTCCCCAGCGAGTAGCTATACAGCTGCGGGCCACCACTGCGATCCGATGTGAATACCAGACTGTTGCCGTCCGGCGCCCAGGAAGGCTCGGTATCGATCGCCTCATTGCGGGTCAGACGCTGGAAACTGCGCGAGCCGATGTCCATGACATAGATTTCCGGCTGGCCATCCTTCGATAACGACATTGCCAACTTGCGGCCATCCGGCGACCACGCCGGCGCGCTGTTGATACCCGAAAACGCGGTGACCTGGACGCGTTGGCTGGTCGCCAGATTTTGGATGTAGATCGCCGAGTTGCCCGATTCGAAGGATACGTAGGCGAGCTTGTTGCCATCCGGCGACCAGGCCGGCGACATGATCGGCTCACGCGAGGTCAGAATCTGCTGGCTGTTGCGACCGTCTGCATCGGCGACGTTCAGCGCGAAACGACGATTGTCGATGGCACCCTGGGCGGTAACGTAGGCGATACGCGTCGAGAATGCGCCACGCACCCCGGTGATCGCCTCGTAAACCTTGTCACTGATGTAATGTGCGCCGGAACGCAACTGGTTGGCACTGACGTTGACGGCCTCGCCGAGCATGCGCCGCTCGCCGTAGATGTCCATCAGCTCGAACTGGATACGATAGCCCTGCTCGGTCTGGCTGACCTGACCGACCACCAGGTAGTTACTGTCGACGGCACGCCAGTCGCGATAGCGAACTTCATCGCTGGCGGTCGGCGAGGCGATCAGCGTGCTGCGCGATAGCGGATCGAACTGACCGCTGCGTTTCAGGTCGTCGCTGACGATCTGAGCGATGTCTTCGGGCAACTGCTGCCCAGCGAAGGGCACGACGGCGATGGGAATCGCCTCATCGCTGCCCTTGGTGATCTCGATGGTCAGTTCCGCGCTGGCCAGGTTGCTGAACAGCAGCATCAGCCAGCCGAGCAGGAACGGAGCTAGTCGTTTCATCGGCGCATATCCTTGGGATTGAAATCCAGGTTGAATTCACGAAATTGCCGCTGCGCGGCGGCTGGCAGCTCGCGCATTTCACGAAACGGCGCGGCGCGTTCGACGGCCTGAAGGACCGAGCGATCAAAGCTGGCGTTGCCACTGCTGCTGCGAATCGAAGCATTGACCAGCTCACCGGTCGGCAGCAACTTGAGGCTGACCACGGCACGCATCTGATTGGTGGCCCCGGACGGAATGATCCAGGCCTGCTCGACCGCCCGCTTGACCAGGTTCTTGAAACCGTTCGCCGCTTGGGCCGCCTGTCTGGCATTGGCGATGGCCTGCTCTTCGCCGGCTATCGAACTCGCCAGGGCCTGTTCCGAGGCACGCTGAGCGGCCTCGGCCTGCTTGCGGGCCTCCTCGGCCTTGCGCTGCTTCTCGGCCGCGGCCTGCTTGCGGGCTTCTTCAGCCTTGCGCTGCTTCTCGGCCGCGGCCTGCTTGCGGGCTTCTTCAGCCTTGCGCTGCTTCTCGGCCGCGGCCTGCTTGCGGGCTTCTTCAGTCTTGCGCTGCTTCTCGGCCGCGGCCTGCTTGCGGGCTTCTTCAGCCTTGCGCTGCTTCTCGGCCGCGGCCTGCTTGCGGGCCTCCTCGGCCGCGGCCTGCTTGCGGGCTTCCTCGGCCTCGGCCTGCGCCTTGCGCTCGGCCGCTTGCTGTTCGGCTTGATCGGCGCGCCGCTGAGCTTCCTGTTCAGCCTGTCTTCGGGCTTCCTGCAATGCCTGCTGCTCGGCCTCACGCCGCTTGCGCGCCTGCGCTTCGGCCTGACGTTGCTGTTCGTCCTGCTGTTGCGCTTGTTGCTGCTGCTCGGCCTGTTGCGGTTCCTGCTGCTCTTCGGCCTGACGCTCGGCGGCGCGGGCCTGGGCTGCCTTGGCCCGCTGCGCCCGGTCGGTCGCCGTTTCAGCGCTCACCAGCGTCGCTTGGACGATCGCCGAGGACGTTTGTTCGGGCTCGCTGACCGGCCAGCGTAGCACGCTCAATAGCACTATCCCGACGTGCAGGCCTACCGCCAGCACCACGGGGAGTCCGTAGCCGACCCGCCTTTCCTGTTTCGCCATCGTGCGTCCTCACTGCTCCCGGGAAGGCGGGTCGGAAATCAAGCCGACATTGGGCACGCCCGCGTCCTGCAGGGTGCTCATCAGGGTCACGACCTGACCATAGGGCACATTGCGATCGCCCTTGACCATCACCGGCGTCTGCGGCTTGCGCTGCAGCACCGCGATGACCTTGTTGCTGATCTCGTCGAGGCTCAGCGGCGTCTCGCCATCGCCGATGGAGAGGAAGTAGTCGCCATCGCTGTTGATCGAGGCGATCAACGGCTCGCTGTCCTCGGGCGTGTCGATGGGCTTGGAGGCGACCTTGGGCAATTCGACCTGCACGCCCTGGGTCATCATCGGTGCGGTGATCATGAAGATCACCAACAATACCAGCATGACGTCGATGAACGGCACGACGTTGATCTCGCCCATCGGCTTGCGATGAGGGCCACGATTGAAGGGGCCATGCATCATAAAGGCGCCTCCTCAGGCTGCTTCCCGATCACCGCGCCCTTGCAGGTTGCGGTGCAAGATGGAGTGGAACTCCTCGGCGAAATCCTCGTACTGACCGAGCAGGCGGTTGGACTGCGCGGACAGCCGGTTATAGAAGATCACCGCGGGAATAGCCGCGAATAGCCCCATGGCGGTGGCTATGAGCGCCTCGGCGATCCACGGCGCGACGGTCGACAGGGTCGCCTGCTGGGCCATGGAGAGGCTCATGAACGAGCCCATGATGCCCCAGACGGTGCCGAACAAGCCGATGTAAGGGCTCGACGAAGCGACCGTGGCAAGGAAGGTCAGGTGCTGGTTGAGACGCTCTTCCTCGCGGGACCAGGCCACGCGCATGGCACGCTGCACGCCGTCGAGGATCGCCTGGTTGCTGCGGGTCTTGGGCAACAGCCGGTTGAACTCGCGAAAGCCCGAACGAAAGATGTGCTCGGCGCCGAACACGTCCTGCTCGGCCGGCGTCTCGCGGTAGAGTTCGTTGAGATCGACTCCCGACCAGAAACGATCCTCGAACGTGCGGTGCGCCTTGTGCGCCCGGCGCAGCACGAAACTGCGCTGGAAGATCACCACCCAGGAGGCGATGGAAGCCATGGTCAGCAACAGCATCACCAGTTGCACCACCAAGCTCGCGTTCATGACCAGGGAGGGAATGGACAGGGATTCGTTCACGGGTGTCCTCGTCAGTGGTTCAGATTATCCGTTCAGAGCCGAGGCGATTGCCGCCGGCCAGCGTATTGGGCGAAGCCGCTGGGCATCGACACAGGCGATATCGACGCTGGCTTCGCACAAGGGTTCCTTTGCTGCGCTCACTTTTTGTGCACCTCTAGACCCGCACGGGAATCGCGAAACCGCTCATGGCCGCCCCTCGCCACTGGTTTGGGGCGTGGCGTCGCCGGCGGCGAAGCCGAAATGCAGGTAGGCCTGACGAGTGACCATGCGTCCCCGCGCGGTACGCAGCATGAAACCCTGTTGGATCAGATAGGGCTCGATCACGTCCTCGATGGTGTCGCGTTCCTCGCTGATCGCCGCCGCCAGGCTATCGACACCCACCGGCCCGCCGTCGAACTTCTCGATCATCGCCAGCAGCAATCGGCGATCCATATGGTCGAGGCCATGACTGTCGACGTGCAACATGTTGAGCGCCTGGTCGGCGATGGCCTTGGTCAGCCGGCCATCGGCGCGCACCTCGGCATAGTCGCGGACCCGGCGCAGCAGGCGATTGGCGATGCGCGGCGTGCCGCGGGCCCGGCGCGCCACTTCGGCGGCCCCCGCAGCCTCGGCCCCGACACCCAGCAGCCGCGCCGAGCGTGTGACGATCTCGGTGAGCTCGTCGACCGCATAGAACTCGAGGCGCTGGACGATCCCGAAGCGATCGCGCAACGGCGAGGTCAGCAGCCCTGCACGAGTGGTCGCGCCGACCAGCGTGAAGCGCGGCAGGTCGAGCTTGATCGAGCGCGCCGCGGGCCCCTCGCCAATCATGATGTCGAGCTGAAAATCCTCCATGGCCGGATACAGCACTTCCTCCACCGCGGCCGGCAGACGGTGGATCTCGTCGATGAACAATACGTCGCCCGGCTGCAGATTGGTCAGCATCGCCGCCAGATCGCCGGCTCGCTCGAGCACCGGGCCCGAGGTCGACTTGATGTCGACATCCATCTCGGCGGCGATGATGTTGGCGAGCGTGGTCTTGCCGAGCCCCGGAGGGCCGAACACCAGCGTATGATCGAGACTGTCGCCGCGCCCCCGCGCCGCGGTGATGAAGATATCCAACTGCTCGCGGACCCGCGGCTGGCCGATGTAATCGGCCAGGGTCTTGGGACGGATCGCATGATCATGGTGCACCTCGGCCTGCTGCGGCTCGGCGGCGATCAGTCGGTCACTTTCGATCATGCGTCGCTACCCTGCCAGCTTGCGAGTGAGTGCGGCCTTGATCAGCGCCTCGGTGGACAGTCCTGCCTCATGCCCGCTGAGCATGCGTGCGGCCTCGGTGGGCTTGTAGCCAAGCGTCACCAGCGCCGCTTCGGCATCGACCAGCGGATCGTGGCCGCGCGCCGTCGAAGCCGGCGCGACTGCCTGGCCAGCGTCCGGCGCTGCAGCCCAGTGCGGAAAACGATCGTGCATTTCGACGATCAATCGCTCGGCGGTCTTGCGCCCCACCCCCGGCAGCCGCGTCAGGGCCTTGACGTCGCTGTCCATGACGCAGCGAATGAACTGCTCCTGTTCCATTCCCGAGAGAATCGCCAGGGCCAGCTTGGGGCCCACGCCATTGACCCGAATCAACGCTCGAAATAGCGCGCGCTCGGCTTCGCGGATGAAGCCATAGAGCAGATGCGCGTCGTCGCGAATACTCAGATGAGTATACAGCTGCACGGTTTCGCCGATACCGGGCAGGGCCAGCAGCGTGTTCATCGAGGCTTCAAGCTCGTAGCCGACGCCGCCGACGTCGATCACCAGCCATGGGGGCTGTTTTTCCAGCAAGGTGCCGCGCAGGCGTCCAATCATGCAGTTGCGTTCCTCGGGCTGACTGGGTAGTCACTATACTCATCACCCGTTCGACTGACCAGCACCCACCTCGCGGGGTCAGGATTCGGGCCGAAAGTCGCGCCAACCCGCGCCCCGCGAGCGTCGTCGCCGACTCTCCTTGTGGCCGAGCAACCCGGTGCGAGCGTGGGCATGGGTGAGTGCAATCGCCAGCGCATCGGCGGCATCCGCCGCTGGTCGCGCGTTGAGCGACAGCAGCGCGGTGACCATGTGCTGCACCTGGGTCTTGTCGGCGGCGCCGGTGCCGGTCACCGACTGCTTGATCTGGCGCGCCGCGTATTCGTGTACCGGCAGGCCATGATTGGCGGCGCAGACGATCGCCGTGCCCCGGGCCTGGCCCAGCTTGAGCGCCGAATCCGGGTTGCGCGCCATGAACACCTGCTCGATGGCCACTTCCCCGGGGCGATACTGGATGATCAGTTCGGCGACCCCGGCGTAGACCTGGGCCAGCTTCTGAGCCAGGTCATCGGCGCGGATGCGGATGCAGCCGCTGGCGATGTAGCGCGGACGCAGCGCGCTGACGTCGAGCACCCCGTAGCCGGTGATCCGCGAGCCGGGGTCGATGCCCAGGATGATCAAGCGGCCTCCCCGATTCGCCGGGACGCGTCGATGAAAGTCATGCAAGCTTCCCCGTTCAGCAAAACCGGCGGCGCCGAGAGCGCCGCCGATTCATTGAAAGCCGGATCATTCCGTTCACCTGAGGCAACGGCGCCAGGTGCCGATCACTCGTCGCCGGCCGTTACCCTGGCCTTCTGGCGCAGGCGGATATTGAGATCCTTGAGCTGCTCGGCGCTGACTTCGCCGGGGGCGTCGGTCATCAGGTCCGCAGCGCTCTGGGTCTTGGGGAAGGCGATCACCTCGCGGATGGTCCGCGCCCCGGTCATCAGCATCACCAGGCGGTCGAGACCGAAAGCCAGACCGCCGTGCGGCGGCGCGCCGAAGCGCAGCGCGTCGAGCAGGAAGCCGAACTTTTCCTCGGCTTCGGCCTCACCGATGCCCAGCACCTCGAATACCGTGCGCTGCATGCCCTGATCGTGAATACGGATCGAGCCGCCGCCGAGCTCGGTGCCGTTGAGCACCATGTCATAGGCCCGCGACAGGGCATTGGCCGGGTCATCCTTGAGCGCTTCCGGGCTGCACGACGGCGCGGTGAACGGATGGTGCAGTGCCGACAGTCGCCCGGCATCGTCGGCCTCGAACATCGGAAAGTCGACCACCCACAGCGGCGCCCAGGCGCGGGTATACAGATCGAGATCCTCGCCCAGGCGCACGCGCAGCGCACCGATCGCCTCGTTGACGATGCGCGTCTTGTCGGCGCCGAAGAAGATGATGTCGCCGTCCTCGGCACCCAGCCGGTTCAGCAGCGCCTCGACGATGCCGTCCATGAACTTGACGATCGGCGACTGCAGCCCCTCGAGCCCCTTGGCGCGTTCGTTGACCTTGATCCAGGCCAGCCCCTTGGCGCCGTAGATGCCGACGAAACGCGTGTACTCGTCGATCTCCTTGCGGCTCAGCCTGGCGCCGCCGCTGACCTTGAGCGCCGCGACGCGGCCGTCGTCGGCGTTGGCCGGGCCCGAGAACACCTTGAAGTCGACGTCCTTCATCAAATCGTCGACGTCGACCAGTTCCAGCGGAATGCGCAAGTCCGGCTTGTCGGAGCCGTAACGCTGAATCGCCTCGGCATAGGGCATGCGTGGGAACTCGGCCAGCTCGACCTCGAGCACTTCCTGGAACAACTGGCGGATCATTCGCTCGGTGATACCCATGATCGCATCTTCGTCGACGAACGAGGCCTCGAGATCGATCTGGGTGAATTCCGGCTGGCGGTCGGCGCGCAGATCCTCGTCACGAAAGCACTTGGCGATCTGGTAGTAGCGATCCAGTCCGGCCACCATCAGCAACTGTTTGAACAGTTGCGGCGACTGCGGCAAGGCGAAGAAATGCCCCTCGTGGGTACGGCTGGGCACCAGGTAATCGCGGGCGCCTTCCGGGGTGGCGCGGGTCAGGATCGGCGTCTCGATATCCAAAAAGCCCTGGCTCTCCAGGTAGGCGCGCACGCTATGGGTGATCCGCGAGCGCAGCCGCAGCTTGTCGATCATCTCGGGGCGACGCAGGTCGATATAGCGATGCTTGAGACGTACCTCCTCGCCGACCTTGCCGTGCTCGTCGAGCTGGAACGGCGGCGTGGCCGCACTGTTCAGGACCTCGACGTCCTTGGCCAGCACTTCGATCATGCCGGTGGGCATGTTGGGATTCTGGGTGCCCTCGGGGCGCAACCGGATGCGACCGCGAATGCGCAGCACGAACTCGCTGCGCGCACGATCGGCGGTGGCGAACGCGTCCTGGGTGTCGGGGTCGACCACGACCTGAGCGATGCCGTCGCGATCGCGCATGTCGAGGAAAATGACGCCCCCGTGGTCACGGCGACGATGCACCCATCCGCAAAGCGTGACCTCCTGACCCACCAGGGTCTCGTTCAACTGGCCGCAATAATGGCTGCGCATGTCACATCCTGTCTCGTTGCTTAAAAGGTGAACGCTGCCGGCCCGCGCCGGCAGCGGTATCAGGCGGACGCCTTGGCGTCGGGGGCTGGCGCCGAAGCCGACGCGGGCTTGTCGCCACTGGCGGGCGCCGTGTTGCTGCCGTCTCCGGCCAGATTGCGCTTGGTGCCGCTCGCCTTGAAGTCCGTTTCGTACCAGCCGCCCCCGGCGAGCCGGAAGCCGGCCGCCGAAATCAATCGCGACAGCGCGTCAGTCTGGCACGCCGGGCATTCGTACAGCGGTGGTGCGCTGACTTTCTGGAGCTTTTCCAGACGATGGCCACAAGCCTTGCACTCGTATTCATAGATGGGCATGGTTTTTATCACTCTGTGACTTAAACGGCGTCCGCAGGCATCCGGGCAATCTGCGGCGATAACGATATGCGGTCACGCGACGCGCTTTCCAAGCCTGCCATGAAAGCCGCATATTATAGCGTGTTGCGGCCCCTCGCGGGCAAGTTGTCGACTTCCGGGCACACTTGTCGCTTTCCGCATCCAGCGCTGGTCACTTTCTTTTCCCGTTCAAGGAGCCACCATGAAAGCCGTGATTCTGGATGCCGCCACATTAGGCGATGACATCGACCTGGAACCGATTCGACGCGAGGTCGACAGCCTCGAGGTCCACGCGACCACGCTCCTCGAACAGCGCCAGTCACGGCTTGCCGGGGCCGAAGTGGCACTCGTCAACAAGGTGGTGCTCGATGCCGAGTTGCTGGCCGCCCTGCCCGATCTCAGGCTGATCTGTGTGCTGGCCACGGGCACCAACAACATCGACATGGCGGCCGCCGAGCGTCAGGGTATCACCGTTCGCAACGTCAGCGCCTACGGCACCGCCAGCGTGGCTCAGCACACGTTGATGCTGATGCTGGCCCTGGCCAACCGCCTGCCCCGCTATCAGCGAGATGTCGCCGCCGGTGAATGGCAGCGCAGCCCGTTTTTCTGCCTGCTCGGTCACTCCACTCTGCAACTTGCCGGCAAGCGCCTGGTGATCGTGGGCAGCGGCGAACTCGGCCAGGCCGTGGCCAGGCTCGCCGAAGCCTTCGGCGTCGAGGCGATATTCACCGCCCGTCCCGGCAACGAGGCCGAGGATGCACGGCCATCGCTCGCCGAGCTGGCCGGCAGCGCCGACATCATCAGCCTGCACTGTCCGCTGACCGAGGCCACCCGGCACTTGATCGACGCGCCGATGCTGGCGCGTTGTAAGCCCGAAACACTACTGATCAACTGCGCGCGCGGCGGTGTCATCGACGAGCATGCCGCCCTCGAGGCGCTGCGGGCCGGTCGGCTCGGCGGGCTGGCAGTCGATGTACTGCCTTTTGAACCTCCGCGCGATGGCCATCCCCTGCTCGATGCGCTTGACGAGCCCCTCAACCTGATCGTCACTCCGCACAATGCCTGGATCAGTCCCGAGGCTCGAGCCAATGTCGTCAAGCTCACGGTCGATAATCTGAAGCGTTGGAAAACTAAAGTTTAGAAAGTGAAGAAAAGCTTATGTAGTATTTTAGTAAATTTAAGATAACGGTATAAATACTACGGTTGCATCCCCCGAAACGAATGCCAATACTTTGGTCACATCGGCAGGCCAGGCTCCGGTCTTTGTGCAGCTACCAGGCATGTCGCCGCCATACCGTCACCGTACGCTTGGTCTTATCTGGAGGACCCATGCTCTACAACTATGGCTCGATCAATATCGACCATGTCTATCGCGTCCCCCATCTGGTTCGCCCGGGGGAAACCCTGGCCAGCCATGGCTATCGCCAGGTGCTGGGTGGCAAGGGCGCCAACCAGTCGCTCGCCGTGGCCCGCGCCGGCGGTAACGTCACCCACTGGGGGCGGCTCGGCCGGGCCGACCGCTGGGCCCTGGAAACGCTCTCTTCGGCCGGCGTCGACACCGCGTCTATCGAATTGAGCGGCGAACCCAGTGGCCATGCGCTGATCCAGGTCGACGACCACGGCGAGAACTCGATCATCCTCCATCCCGGAGCCAATCATGGCTTTACCGATGCCCAGCACACGGCCCTGCTCGTCACGGCCACCGAAGGCGACTGGCTGCTGCTGCAGAACGAGTGCAACGCGCTCGGCAAACTGATGGCCAGCGCGGCCGACAAGGGCATGCAACTCACCTTCAACCCCGCCCCCATGGCCGCCAATGTGCTGCGCCTGCCCCTCGAGCATTGCCGGCTTTTATTCCTCAATCGCGGCGAAGCGGCAGCACTGGTCGAACTCGACGAACACGATGAGATCGAGCGGCTGCTCGATGCGCTTTCGCGCAAGTTGCCGGGCAGCGAAATAGTGCTCACGCTGGGCGGCGACGGGGTCTGCTATCAGAGCGGCAGCCAGCGTCTGAGGCTCGCGGCGCACAGGGTCGCGGCGCGCGACACCACCGCGGCCGGTGACACCTTCATCGGCTATTACATGGCCGCTCTTCAGCACGCTCACGACACTCGTGCCGCGTTGCGGCTGGCCAGCGCCGCCTCGGCGCTGTGCGTGCAGCGTGAGGGCGCCGCGCCGAGCATTCCCGTGCTCAGCGAGGTCATGGAAGCGGCCAGCCACTGGCAAAAGCTGGCGATCGACGCCGGCTGAGTAGCAACTACACGCACCGCGACAATTCAACCAAAGGATTCTCACATGCCGACACCGATCATCTTCGATACCGACCCGGGAGTCGACGACGCCCAGGCGATCGCCATCGCCCTCGCCCATCCGGATATCGAACTCCTCGGGATGACCACCACCTACGGCAATGTCGACGTCACCACGGCGACCCATAACGCCTTGCTGCTTGCCGAACTGGCCGGGCAGCGCATCCCGGTAGCCCAGGGCGCGGCCGCCCCCCTGGTCAAGACGCGCTTCCCGCCGCCCACTCATATCCACGGCAACAACGGCCTGGGCAATATCGACCTGCCCGAAGTCCGGGGCCGCGCCGAAACCGTCAGCGCGGCGCAGTTCATCGTCGACCAGGTCAATGCGCGCCCCGGCGAGATCACCCTGGTCGCGGTGGGCCCACTGGGCAACCTGGCCGTGGCTCTGCAACTCGACCCGAGCATCGTCGAACGTGTCAGGCGGGTAGTGGTGATGGGCGGCTCGATCCGTGAAGGCGGCAACGTCACGCCGGTCGCCGAAGCCAACCTGTTCAACGATCCTCATGCCGGCCAGCGCGTGCTGACCGCCGGCTGGCCGTTGACGCTGGTAGGACTGGATGCGACGCATCGCTGCGTGCTCGACCCCGCGGCGATGGCGCGGATCGCCGCCGGTCAAGGCAAGCTCGGTGAGGTCCTCGCCGGCAGCTACGAGTTCTACAAGGCGTTCTACCAGCAGGCGCTGGGCATCGACGGCTGCTGCCCGCACGACAGCTGCGCACTGGCCTGGCTGATGAAGCCCGAACTGTTCACCGCGGTCGATGGACATCTCACGGTCGTTACCGAAGGCGACGCCGAAGGCCAGACGATCTTCGCGCCGGCGAATCGCCCGTTCATCGCCGAGCATTGGTCGCGCACGCCGCAGGTCCAGGTGTGTCTGAATGCCAACGGCCCGGCAGTCGTCGAGTGGATCGTCGAGACCCTGAGTTGAGACGCCGCTAGCGGGTCACGAAACTGGTGCGATCGCGCCACTCCACGCCCTGCAATTCGACATGGGTCACCCGCGCTGCCGGTGGCCCCTGCCAGAGCCATTCGGTGAGCGCGTTGACCGCCGCGCGATCGCCACACAGCAGCACTTCGACCCGACCGTCGGGCAGATTCTGGGCATAGCCCGTCACGTTCGAGGTGAGCGCGCGTTCCTGGACCGCCGCACGATAGCTCACCCCCTGTACCTGGCCATTGACCAAGGCCTTTACACAACACTTTGAATCCATTGAAGGCTCCTGTGTCCGGCTTGTCTTGGCGTTGCTTCCTGCTTCGGCTTGCTGTCGAGGTCCGGCATCGGCACTGTACGTAATAGCCGATAGTTGTAACACCAACGCCACCGTCGCCCCAAACCGGGACAACAGGCCAACACTGCCCTAGGCTTGAGTGAGAACGGGCGGGTGGAAAGTCGACTCCTTGCTTTGCCGGCCCCGGGCGGAACCTCCATAAGAGAGGAACAACAATAATGTCGATCTTTGACCATGCCGAATTCCGCGACCATGAGCAGGTCGTCTTCGCCCACGACCCGCTCAGCGGACTCAAGGCCATTATCGCCATTCACAACAGCTACCTAGGCCCGGCGCTCGGCGGCCTGCAGATACATCCTTACCGCAACGACGCCCAGGCGCTCGGCAATGTCCTGAGATCATCGCGAACCATGACCTTCAAGTCGGCGCTGGCCGATCTATCTCACGGCGGCGGCAAGGCGGTGATCATCGCCGATCCGCGCTACGACAAGACGCCGGCGTTGCTCGAAGCCATGGGCCATCTTATCGATTCGCTTAACGGCCGCTATATCGCTGCCGAGGATCTCGGCAGCAATGCGGCGGACATGCAGGCACTGGCACGGGTCACCCCCCATGTCATGGGGCTCAGAAATCCCGCCGGCGCGGGCGGCGACCCGTCACCCTTCACAGCCTGGGGCGTCTACAACGCCATGCGCGGCGCGGTCCGCCATGCGCTGGGGAAGGAGGAGCTGCGCGGTGTGCAGGTGGCGATTCAGGGCGTTGGCCACGTCGGCGCCCGGCTCGCCCGCTATCTTCATGAGGCCGGAGCGCGACTGGTGCTCAGTGACGTCGACAGCCACGCCGTCAACAGCCTGGCCCGGCACGTCGACGCCCGCGTCGTCGCGCCCAAGGCGATCTTCGATGTCGACGCGGATATCTTCGCGCCTTGCGCGATGGGCGATGTCCTCAACGCCGAGGTCTGCCGGCGCTTGCAGACGTGCATCGTCGTCGGCGCCGCCAACGACCAGCTCGCCGAACCGGCCTGCGCCGAGCAATTGCATGCGCGTGGCATCGTCTACGTACCGGATTATGTCGCCAATGCCGGCGGGGTCATCGAAGTCGCCTGGCAACGCCGCGCCGACTACGACCGTCGACGGGTCATGGCGCATATCGCCGGCATCGAACGCACCCTTGAAACGATACTCGAGCGTGCCGGCCGCGAAGGCCTGCCACCCGTTGCGATCGCCGATCGCCTGGCCGAGGAACGGTTCGTCAAGCGCCGCATTCAGGCAACCTAGCGGCCCGCGACGAAACGCGATGCCCATCCAGCGATGGGCATCGACGGAGCCGAATCAGGCGTCACGATAGCCGTCCGGATGGCGTGACTGCCAACGCCATGTATCGGCCATCATCGCGTCCAGCCCGCGCTGCGCATGCCAGCCGAGCTCTTCCCGCGCCTTTGCCGGGTCGGCCCAGCAAGCGGCAATGTCGCCATCGCGGCGCGGCCCGATGGCATAAGCGACCGACCGCTCGCTGGCCTTCTCGAAGGCCTTGATCATTTCAAGCACGGAATAGCCTCGACCCGCGCCCAAGTTCCAGACATGAATGCCGCTCTGGCGCTGCAATAGATTCAGCGCCTTGAGGTGCCCCTCGGCCAGATCGACGACATGGATATAATCGCGCACGCCGGTACCGTCCGGCGTTGCGTAATCGTCGCCGAAGACGGTGAGCCTTTCACGTCTGCCAATGGCCACCTGCGCGATATAGGGCAAAAGGTTGTTGGGGATGTCTCGCGGGTCCTCACCGATCTCGCCACTCTCGTGGGCCCCGACGGGGTTGAAGTAGCGCAGCACGGCGATCGACCAGCGCGCATCGCTATGCGCGACATCCTCGAGAACCTCTTCGACCATCAATTTGGAACGGCCATACGGATTGGCCGGCATGCCGGTGGGAAAATCCTCACGTATTGGAGTGTCATGCGGCTCACCGTAGACCGTCGCCGAGGAACTGAAGGCCAGCCGAAACACGCCGGCCGCCGCCATCGCCCGACACAGCGTGATACTCCCGCTGACATTGCTCGCATAGTAGTCCAGTGGCTTGAAGACACTCTCTCCCACTGCCTTCAGGCCAGCAAAGTGCATCACGGCCTCGATGCCGTGCGTCGCAAACAGATCGCCCAGCAGCGCGCGGTCGCGGATATCCCCCTGCACAAAGACAAGCTTGCAGCCGCTCAGACGCTCCACGCGTCTAAGCGCCTCCCGTGAGGAATTGACCAGACTATCGACCACTACCACTCGGTGCCCTGCTTCGAGCAGGGCCAGTACGGCATGGGAACCAATATAGCCGGCACCACCAGTCACCAGAATCTTCATTGTCCAACTCCCTGCTATTGGAGCCAGTCGCTGGAAACCTGGCGGCTATTAGTGCTCAGGGGTGCCTTGCGAAAGAACGCGACATACCAGGGCATCGCCTCGTGGATTCCTTCGGCAATGACGTGGCTCGGCGCGTAGCCGAGCATCTCGGATGCCTTGCTGATATCCGCCTGGGAGTGGCGCACGTCAGCGGGACGAAAATCACGGCAGACCGGTGGTCGCTCATAGTGAATGCCATGCTCGGACAGCGCGTTGCGCAGATGCAGGAACAGATCGTTGAGCGTGGTCCGCGCATTGACTGCGACATTGAACACTTCGCCTCGAATGTCATCGTCGGAGAGCGAAGCCAGGAGATTGGCCTGAACGGCATTGGCGACGAAGCAAAAATCACGGCTGGTTTCGCCGTCGCCATTGATGTAGACCGTTTCCCCGGTGAGCATCGACGCAGTCCACTTGGGAATGACGGCCGCATACGCGCCATTGGGGTCCTGCCTCGGCCCGAAGACATTGAAGTAACGCAGGCCGACGGTCTTGCAGCCATAGCAGCGTGCGAACACCTCTGCGTACAGCTCGTTGACATACTTGGTCACCGCGTAAGGTGAAAGCGGCTTGCCGATCACCTCTTCCACCTTGGGCAGACCAGGATGATCGCCATAGCTGGAGCTCGACGCGGCATAGACGAAGCTCTTCACCTTCGCGTCCCTTGCCGCCATCAGCATATTGAGAAAGCCGTCTATATTGACGGCATTGGAGGTCAGCGGGTCCTTCAGCGAACGAGGCACCGAGCCGAGCGCTGCCTGGTGCAGCACATGGTCGACCCCCGCCATCACCCGCCGGCAATCGTCCGGTTCGCGTATGTCCCCTGCGTGAAGCTTGAAGCGAGCCCATTGCTCGGCGCTGACTAGATCACGGACCTCGTCGAGGTTACGCCGATGGCCGGTGGCGAAGTTATCCAGGCCTATGACGGTCTGGTCGAGCCTGAGTAGCGTCTCCAAAAGATTGGAACCAATGAAGCCCGCCACGCCGCTGATTAGCCAGGTGCGCGGATTCTGAACCAAGTCTATCTGGAGTCGTTCATAATTAGCCATAGTCACTGATCCATTGATTGCATGTTGTTCACTTATATCACCCCAAATAACTACGCCTCCCACCCCAACCTCCCGCCCCAGGCAGTCGAAACTTCCAGGCAAATCAATTAGCAACTCACTAGCGCCATGTTAAGAACCTAATACAACACCCGCTCTTTCAATTGAGAAATTTCAGCTTGGGAATTACAATTTTACCTTTTACTCTTGAGCAAGAACGCTACGTTAAGAAACATGATAGAAAAAAACTTCCCGCCAGCCCATTGTTATTTTAAAGACAGCAACCGAGGCGAACAGCAAGTCCTGAATGCGTTATGCAAGACCATTAAAAAACTCACAACCAGAAGACTGAAATCTCAATAAAATTGCTGACACAGCGGATTAGACCAAGATACTCGTAAAAAGGAAAAAAGTAATGCCAGGCATCAGAGCATCGGTAAAGGAACGTCTTTCTCAGCCAAGAATTCGAGGTACCGAACGACTGGACTTCATGTAAGCTGTCTCAAAAGTGATGGTGCTCATTTTGTTCCATGTAGTCGCCAGGCGTCATCTTTCGTCTTGGTTTTTTATCTGTAACAGACGTTTTGTTCAAAGGGAATGCCACGATGCTTCTATTTCACCGCATATTTCGCCTGCCGCGAAGGTACAAGCGCCTGATACAACTCCTGGTGGACACCAATTTACTTATAGCAAGCTTTTTCATGGCGCTGTTGTTGCGCCTGGATAGCTGGTTACTCGTTTATGAGTTACGCACCTGGCTGGTGCTACTGATTACGGTGCCGGTGAGCCTGGCCATTTTCGCGCGCCTGGGTTTTTATCGTGCGGTGATTCGCTACATGAGTCAGAAGGCCATGCAGGCGATTTTCGTCGGCGTGGTGAGCTCCGCAGTGGCGCTGGGTATTTCCGGTTATTTGCTGGGTCTGCCAACTCCCGCCTCGCTGCCCGTCATCTATGCCATGCTCGCCCTGCTGGCCATAGGCGGCGTTCGCGTCTTTATGCGTAGCCTGTACCTTCGCAGCTTGATGCGACACAAGACCCGCATCGTGATTTATGGCGCCGGCGCCGCCGGCTCCCAATTGGTCGCCTCCCTGCGCCATGGTTGCGAATACGCGCCGGTAGGCTTCATTGACGACTGGCGCGGCATGCACGCCACCTATGTTGAGGGACTTCGGGTCTACTCACCCGTCGAGTTGCCCCGGCTGATCAGGGATTACGGCGTCAAGCGCGTCCTGCTGGCCATTCCCAGCGCGCCCCGAACGCGCCGACGGGAAATCCTGAAGCGGCTGGAACCCTTGGCAATACCGGTCCAGACCGTTCCTGCAATGGATGACGTCATTGCCGGACGCGCGCGCATCAACGAGATCCGCGATGTCACGGTGGAGGATCTGCTGGGACGCGACCCGGTGCCACCGAACCAGACGCTGCTGGACGCCAACATCCGCGACAAAGTCGTACTCGTGACCGGCGCGGGCGGATCGATCGGTTCCGAGCTCTGCCGACAGGTTCTGCAGCAGCGACCGCGCCAGCTGCTCCTGCTCGAAGTCTGCGAATACTCGCTGTATCGCATAGAGAATGAACTGCTGTGTCTTGCCCAAGGCGCAGGCGTGTCAGTGTCGATCAAGGCACTGCTCGGTTCGGTACAGCAGCGCCAGCGCCTCGATGTTGTTCTACGCACCTTTGGCGTACAGACCATCTACCATGCCGCAGCCTACAAGCACGTGCCCATGGTCGAGCACAACACGGTGGAAGGCATTCGCAACAATGTCTTCGGCACCTTGGAAACCGCGCAGGCGGCGATCGATTGCGGGGTGGAAACCTTCGTCCTGGTGTCCTCAGACAAGGCGGTACGTCCCACCAACGTCATGGGCACCACCAAACGTCTGGCCGAACTGACATGCCAGGCGCTCGCCGAGCTCCAGGATGCCACGCGCTTCTGCATGGTCCGCTTCGGCAACGTGCTCGGCTCGTCCGGCTCCGTGGTGCCGCTGTTCCGTCGCCAGATCAAGGAAGGGGGGCCGATTACCGTGACCCATCCCGACATCACCCGCTATTTCATGACCATTCCCGAAGCCGCCCAACTGGTGATCCAGTCCGGCGCCATGGGTCGTGGTGGCGACGTCTTCGTCCTCGACATGGGCGAGCCGGTGAGGATCAGTGACCTAGCCGTCCACATGGTGCGCCTGTCCGGCCTCGAGGTGAAGAGCGCGGAGACCCCGGAGGGCGATATCGAAGTCGTCTATACCGGGCTGCGCCCCGGCGAAAAGCTCTATGAAGAGTTGCTGATCGGCGATGGCGTCACCGAGACCGACCATCCACGCATCATGGCCGCGCGAGAAACTTACTGGGAATGGGCCAAGCTCGAGGGCTACTTGCAGCGCCTGCATGCCGCCATCTTGAGCGGGCGACATGACCTCATCCGCAATCTGCTGCTGGAAGCGCCCGCCGCCTACCACCCCGAAGGACCAATAGCGGACCTGGTGTGGCTGGAACACGAGGCCGCCTTCTCTGCGCCCAGCCAGGTGATTCCGCTGCCAGAGCCCCGGGCAGAGCCAGAACCGGAAATCAAAGATGAATCGGTCGGGTTCTTACGACCGGTCGCATCATCGTCGAAATGGTTAGCCGGGGCACGCCAATGTCAACCCCGACCGTGAAACATTGCCTGGACTCGAGACCAATGGATATGAAATTCGGAGTGGAAGAGGTACGCCTGGGCATCATCGGCCTAGGCTATGTGGGTCTGCCCCTGGCGGTAGAGTTCGGCAAGAAGTTCCCCACCCTGGGCTTCGACAACAATACCCAGCGCCTCGATCAGCTGAACGCGGGGATCGACATGACATTGGAGGTCGAGCCGGAACTGCTCTCTCAGGCATCGCAACTAAGCTTCTCCAGCGATCTCGACCGGCTACGCGAGTGCAACGTATACATCGTCACTGTGCCGACCCCGATTGACGACCGTCATTGCCCCGATCTTACGCCACTACTCAAGGCCAGCGAGACGCTGGGCAAGGTCATTGCCAAGGGCGATGTCGTGATCTATGAATCGACGGTCTATCCCGGCGCCACCGAGGAGGACTGCATCCCGGTGATCGAGCGGATCTCCGGTCTGACCTACAACGTCGATTTCTTCGCCGGGTATAGTCCCGAGCGCATCAACCCGGGCGACAAGGAGCATCGCGTCACCTCCATCAAGAAGGTGACTTCGGGCTCGACCCCCCAGGTGGCGGCGTTCGTCGACGAACTCTATTCCCTGGTGATCGAGGCCGGCACCTTCAGGGCCAGTTCTATCCGCGTGGCGGAAGCCGCCAAGGTGATCGAGAACACCCAGCGCGACGTGAATATCGCTCTGATCAACGAATTGGCGGTGATCTTCAATCGCCTGGGTATCGATACCGAGGAAGTGCTGCAGGCCGCCGGCACCAAGTGGAACTTTCTACCCTTCCGCCCCGGCCTGGTCGGCGGCCACTGCATCGGTGTCGACCCCTACTACCTGACGCACAAGGCTCAGCAGGTCGGTTATCACCCCGAAGTCATCCTTTCGGGGCGGCGCATCAACGACGGTATGGGTGCCTATGTCGCCAGCCAGCTCGTCAAGCAGATGGTCAAGCAGCGCATCCATGTACAAGGAGCGCGAGTGCTGGTGCTGGGGCTAACCTTCAAGGAGAACTGCCCGGACCTGCGCAACACACGGGTGGTGGACATTCTCAAGGAGCTGGCCGACTACAACGTCGCGGTGGACGTCTACGACCCACGCGCCAACAAGGACGACGCAGTGCATGAGTACGGCATCCGCCCGGTGGATCAGCCACAGGACGGCGCCTACGATGCCGTGATTCTGGCCGTGGCCCACCGCGAGTTCTGCGATTTAGGCGTGCAGCGTCTACGCGCCTGGGGCAAGCCATCGCACGTACTCTACGACCTGAAGTACGCCCTGCCCCGGGGTGGGGCCGACCTGAGGCTGTGAAGCGCACGAATACGCAAAGTTGCATTCCTTATTTCAATATCCTTATTTCAATAAAAGCACCAAGAACCATGAAAATTCTAATTATCGGAAACATGGGCTACGTCGGCCCCGCGGTCGTTCGGGAACTGGCCGCACGTCACCCTTCGGCCATCCTGCATGGCTACGACACCGCGTATTTCGCGCACTGCCTGACCGGGGCGCATACGCTCCCCGAACGCTATCTCGAACGACAGTTCTTCGGCGACAGCCGCTCCATTTCGGCCAAGATGCTCGAAGGCTATACCGCGGTGGTCCAGTTGGCCGCCATTTCCAATGACCCGATGGGCAGTCGCTTTGCCACGGCCACGGCGGAGATCAACCATCACGCCAGCGTTTCCATCGCTCGGGCCGCGGCGCTGGCGGGCGTGCGCCATTTCGTCTTTGCCTCCAGTTGCAGCATCTACGGTGTCGCCCTGGGAGCGCCTCGCTGCGAGACCGATGCGGTGGCGCCCATCACGGATTACGCCAAGTCCAAGGTGCACGCCGAGGAAGCGCTCGCGACCCTCGAAGGGGACATGATCATCACCAGCCTGCGCTTCGCGACGGCCTGCGGCATGTCCGACCGCCTGCGTCTGGATCTGGTGCTCAACGATTTCGTCGCCGGCGCGCTCAGTCAAGGAGAGATCAGCGTACTCAGCGATGGCACGCCATGGCGGCCCTTGATCGACGTGACCGACATGGCCAGGGCCATCGACTGGGCACTACAACGCCAGGCCAAGAATGGCGGACGCGTATTGAGCGTCAATACGGGATCGAGCGAACGCAACCACCAAGTACGCGACCTTGCCTTCGCCGTTGCCGACGCCGTGCCGGGAACGACCGTGGAGATCAATACCGACGCTCCCGTGGATAGTCGCTCCTACCGGGTGGATTTCGGCCTGTTCGCCAGGCTGGCACCCCAACACCAACCGCAAATGACGCTCTCCCAATCGATCGACGGCCTGATCAAGGGGCTCAAGCGTATGAACTTCACCGATACCCGGTTCCGGGCATCGCCATTCATGCGTCTACATGCCCTGCAGCGGCATATCGACGAGGGCCGCCTGACGGAAGATCTTCACTGGCGGAACACTCAGGCGAACCATCGATACGACAGGGACCTCGTCCTCTCGCCCATTCCGGGTGTCTGTCGTCCATTCCTAGTTCAAGGGGAACGATCATGAAGGTGGTAATCTTCGCGGGTGGTTTCGGGACGCGATTGAGCGAGGAAACGGCGATTCGCCCCAAGCCGATGGTGGAGGTCGGCGGTCGGCCGATCCTCTGGCATATCATGAAGATCTACGCTCACCACGGCTTCAACGACTTCGTCGTCCTGGGCGGCTACAAGGTCGACTACATTCGTGACTACTTTCTCAACTATCGCGGCCGCCAGACCGATTACACCATCGACCTGAAGACCGGCAACATCGAGTGGCTGCAGAGCGTGGGCGAGGATTGGAGGGTCACCGTCCTCGATACCGGTAGCGATACCATGACCGGCGGCAGGCTCAAGAAGGCCATGCCTCTATTGAAGAACGCGCCCTTCTGCCTGACTTATGGCGACGGGGTAAGCGACGTGGACATCACGGCGTTGGTCGAGGTCCATCGCGCGTCGAATTGCTGGTGCACGCTCACCGCCGTCACCCAACCCGGGCGTTACGGTGCGCTGCGCCTGAAGGAAAAATCGACTCACGTCGCAGGCTTCCGCGAGAAAGGCGTAACGGATGGCGGTTTGATCAACGGGGGGTTCTTCGTCTGCGAGCCGGAGGTCTTCGAGCTGATCGACGGCAGCCAGACCACGTGGGAGAACGAGCCTATGGAGCGAATGGTCGAGCTCGACAAGTTGGGATACTTCCATCACAACGGCTACTGGCAAAGCATGGATTCGCTGCGCGACAGGATGGTTCTGGAAGCGGCCTGGACGGAAGGCGCTCCCTGGAAGCTCTGGAAGGATTGAAGCCGATCGCTTTTCCCATTGGAGATGTCTGAATTGATCATCGTCGATACCGCCCTCGCCAAGCGTCAGGCCGAGGGCAATCCGATCCGCGTGGGCATGATCGGCGCCGGTTTCCAGGCAAGTGGAATCGCTCTACAGATCGTCACTGCAACCCCGGGCATGCGCCTTTGCGCCATCGCCAACCGCAACGTCGAGGCCGCGGCCGACGTCTATGCCCAGACTGGGCTAGAGCCGGTCGGCTGCGATACGCAAGGCGAGCTGGAGGCCGCGATCGCCGCAGGCCAACCGGCCGCCACCCAGGACGCCATCGCCCTCGCCCGCGCCGAGGGGCTGGATGCGATCATCGAGGCGACCGGCTCGATCGAGTTCGCCGCGCATGCCGTTCTGGCCGCCCTGGAGGGCAGCAAGCACGTCATCCAGATGAATGCCGAGCTCGATGGCACCATCGGCCCTATCCTCAAGGCGAAAGCCGATGCGGCGGGAGTCATCTACACCTTTTCCGATGGCGACCAGCCCGGCGTGCAGATGAACCTTCAGCGATTCGCGTCCGGCCTGGGCGTGAAACCGGTACTCTGCGGCAACATCAAAGGGTTGCACGATCCCTACCGCACCCCGGCCACCCAGGAGGCCTTCGCCAAGCGCTGGGGACAGAAGCCCGCCATGGTGGCATCCTTCGCGGATGGCACGAAGATTTCCTTCGAACAGGCCATCGTCGCCAACGCCACCGGAATGCAGGTGGCCCGTCGCGGCATGCTCGGTCCCGATTTCTCCGGCGGCGATCCCGGCGCCCCACCAGTCCCCGTCGAGCAGACGGTAGCGGCCTTCGAACCCTACCTGGACCCGACGGGGCCAGGACTGGTCGACTACGTCGTGGGTGCGCGCCCCGGCCCCGGCGTCTTCGTCCTCGGCGTTCTCGAGCACCCCCGGCAACGGCACTACCTGGAGCTCTACAAGATGGGCAAGGGGCCCTATTACTGCTTCTATACCCCTTACCATCTCTGCCATTTCGAGGTACCCACGTCCGTCGCTCGCGCCGTGCTGTTCGACGATCCCGTACTCACCCCGCAAGGGGGGCCACGGGTCGGCGTGGTCGCCATGGCCAAGAAGGCGTTATCCGCCGGCGAGACGATCGATGACCTTGGCGGCTTCGAGGTCTACGGCGTCGCCGAGAACATGGATGCCGTGCGCCGGGAAAACCTGCTGCCGATCGGATTGGCCCTCGGCTGCCGGCTGACTCGACCGGTGGAAAAGGACGTCCCGCTCACGTTCGACGACGTAAGCATACCGGACGGACGTCTGGTCGATCGGCTATATGCCGAGCAGGAAGGGATGTTCGCGTGAAACCGCAGACATCGAACGATATCTTTCGGAGAGAAGATGATCTTTCACCCAACGAGCCTGAATGATGCCTGGCTGATCGAACTCGAGCCGCACGGCGACGAACGCGGCTTCTTCGCCAGGACCATGTGCCGGGATGAATTCGCCAGGCACGGTCTGATCGGCGAATTCGTGCAGCAGAACACCTCGTTCTCCGCCCAGCGAGGAACCCTTCGGGGCCTGCATTATCAATTGCAACCCTACGCCGAAGCCAAGCTGGTGCGCTGCCTGCGCGGAGCGATCGTCGACGTCATCGTCGACTTGCGAGAAGATTCTTCCACCTACCTGCACCATCAGATGTTCGAACTCACCAGCAACAATCGTCACCAGCTGTATGTGCCGCCCGGCTTCGCCCATGCCTTCCAGACGCTGAACGACGAGGTAGAGGTCAGCTACCTGGTCAGTGCATCCTACCATCCCCAGGCCGAACGGGGCTTGAGATACAGTGACGAGCGTCTGGGCATCGCATGGCCCCTTCCCGCCACCGTCCTCTCCGACAAGGATGCGAACTGGCCCTTGATTGCCGAACATACGGCAGCGCTCTATTGAAGGCGTTCCAGCGCCACACGACGACACTACGGGTGAAACACTCTCTCAGGGTATCATCACCGAAGTTTTCCAAGTTCAGAGAAGCTTGATGAGAGTTCCACCTCCGCCAAAGTATCGGAGGCGGCTTCTGAAACGATAGCTTTTTTGGCGACGCAGTGAGGCTTTTCCAGCAATAGGATCGAGGCTCCCAGTGCCTCGATGGGAGCCTCGACGGGCTCAGTAGCGGGAAAGAAAAAGATACTCTCCATGATTCCCTTAATCACGATGCCGGCCTTTCGAAAAAGCCCCCTACGCAAAAGTCTAAGCACCGTAAATAAAAATTTGCAAACATGAATCAGTGCGCGATATTTACCAAAATATTTGCGGGTAATAAATACTCTATTCCTTACAAAATACTGGTAATATTTAATTCGTAAAGGGTCATTCTCTGTAATAATATTGAGTGGCCCACTTTCATGACGTAAATGCAACACCTTACTCGCCCCAACGAGGAAACCGGGTTTGTCCTGCGTAATCCTTAAGGTATATTCCGTATCCTCGCCCCAAATAAACATCGAGGTAATGGGCAAGCCATGATCCGCCAAGGTCGAGCGAGGCACTAGAATCGAGACGAAAGTGGTGTGCTGTACCGGCACCATGCCATATTCGACCATTTCCGGCCAATTCGGACAGCCTATACTATTAGTTTTTAAATTCAAAGCGGGAGGATCGGTGACAGAGCCACTTTCTGTGAGAGCCATGGAGAGCAAAAATGTTCGATCGGCATCCATGCGGCTCAGCCGCTCATCAGCCGCCAGCAAATGCTGCAATGCATCTGACTTTGGGATAACATCATCATCCATCATCCAGACAAAATCGGCACCATTCTGATACGCGAGGCGAAAGCCGGCATTGAACCCGCCCGAAGCGCCAATATTACGCGACAGCACATAAACCTTGAGATTGGGGTAATTGGCTTCCAGCAATTGCTGCTGAGTGCCATCGTGACTGGCATTATCAACCACAATGACACCGCCACAGGGCCGCGTTTGTGAATAGATGGCATCCAGACAGCGCTTCAGCAATTCCTTGCGATTGTAAGTCAGGATTACAGCGTAGACTTGGTGCATAAGTTCCCCTTAGCCAAATCATGGATTGGCGAATGATTACTTGGCGTTTCTCGTTGTTTGATTTTTATTTATAGAGTTAGCTAAAATAGGTGCTGAAATTTTTCGGTCATGAAAATATAAAAGATCGAAGCTCAACTTTGCTGTCAGCCTCAACCAAGCCACAATTATAATAAGCATCTGGCTGCCGACCTTCGAAGACTCGATCAAATAATTCCTCGGCCTGATTCACGGAAAACATGCCATGTTGCACACCAGGCCATGACTTAGATTCCTTGCGATCAATAACATTGTATTTATCAGGCAATATTCGTATCGGAGCCCTTGTATTTCCGTTTGCGGCTAATGAGCATATACGGTGCTGACCACGACCTACCAAAATAGAATATTCTTGATCTCTAATCAATAGAGACCCGGTGATATCCCCATCTCGGTTATCGTTTCTAATATAGCCTTGTTCTGCCATCGGCTTAACTAGTTTGATAAGTCGATTGAACTCGAGTTCGCCTCTGGAACGCGAAATAGGTCCGAAGAAAATGCAGTCATTTTTATTAAATTTAGTTGCTCCATGTTCTTTACCATCACTGCGCATAAATTTTATTATATGATTTCTTTGCGACTTGGACAAGACCCCAAGCCAAGGTGCTAAAGCATATAAAGGGGAGTCAGCGAACATGTCATCGCACTCTCCAACTAACCCCATATATTGCGCACTACTCCTAGGATTAAAACGCGCATAATATCCTCTTAATTTCGACTCGCTATAACTTCTTGCATCGCCAGAAAGATAGTCGCATAGAGTAGTAATAAATGGATGGTTAGAGTCGTTTGAACATGAAAAAGCCATCAAGTCTAGTCCACGACAACGATCCAGCGGTATATCTACCAGCACAGGCTGATAATTCGCTCTACTCAACGCTTCGAAAGGCGAGTCCAGCAGCCCACGGAGATCCAGAGGAGGCATTTGCTGCCTCTTCTCATAGCCAGCGTTACGCAGCTTATTACTAATGTACTGCTTGACAGTAAGTGGCAATAGCTGTCTAGCCAATTTTTTAACATGCAAAACCTCACCCCCTAGATTATTTATGCTAACCAGGCAGCATAGAAGCCCCGCTCTAAGATTATTTTCAAAAAACCTTGAGAACCACCCCAGACGTCCTAGCTTGACAGCTGGGCAGAGCGCCGGTGGAAATTCAACAGCCCGTCCAGGTCGCCTTGGCTATCGCTGAGCCCTTCAAAGTATTCGATGCTTTTCTTCAAACCCTCCTCCAGCGATACGGAAGGCTGCCAAGTCAGTTTCTCTTTGGCCAACGCGATATCCGGACAGCGTTGCCGGGGATCGTCTGGTGGCAGTGGCTTGAATACCAGCTTACTGCTGCTGTTGGTCAGCCTAATCACCTTTTCCGCCAGCTCCAGCATGGTAAATTCGCCGCAATTCCCTAAGTTGATGGGGCCGGTAATTCCTTGCTCCGTATTCATCAAACGCACGATACCTTCGATTAGATCGTCGACATAGCAGAAACTGCGGGTCTGACTACCGTCACCGTAGATGGTGATGTCGCGTCCTTGCAGCGCCTGGACAATGAAATTGCTGACCACGCGTCCATCACTGGGATGCATGCGTGGGCCATACGTATTAAAAATGCGTGCAACCTTGATGTCGACAGCGTGCTGGCGATGATAATCGAAGAACAGGGTTTCCGCGCAGCGCTTGCCCTCGTCATAACAGCTTCGTATCCCAATCGGGTTCACCTTGCCCCAGTATGATTCGGGTTGTGGATGCACCTGCGGATCGCCGTAGACCTCGCTGGTCGAGGCCTGAAAGATTCTTGCTTTGGTGCGCTTGGCGAGTCCCAGCATATTGATCGCGCCATGCACACTGGTCTTGGTGGTCTGAACAGGGTCGAGCTGGTAGTGCACCGGGCTGGCCGGGCACGCCAGGTTATAGATCTGATCTACTTCGACATACAAAGAGAACGTGATATCATGGCGCAAAAGTTCGAAATAAGGATTGTGCAACAAGTGCGAGATGTTTTCTTTCCTTCCGGTAAAGAAGTTATCGACACAAAGCACATCGTCACCATTATCTAACAAACGCTCGCATAAGTGTGAACCAAGAAATCCCGCACCACCTGTAACTAAAATCCTTCTCTTCATGTGCTCATATCCTTATAAAGCTTTTGTTTACAATTGCCAACCACATAAAGTCACCCGCTAGTTGACAATCTATTTTCAAGGGTACGCAAAAAGCGCAAATATAAATGTTTTGGCGACAGCGCTATTGACCTAGCAGCATTATTTATAGAAAGGAGTACTCTCCCGCTCTTAAGATCATTAGCCGCAAGACGAGCATAATGCCTAGCTCTCAAATTTCTCCATAATTTCTCCTTGTTCTCTTCGAAGCTCTGTACTTCAAACACATGAAACTTCAGCACACATAGCGAATTCATCCTTTGCTTACTAAAATCACTACTAATATTTTCATCACCAAGCAAATATTCCCCGAGAATTTTGTCTATGAAGGAAAAGTTCGCTCCTGCATTTGCCAATTTCATCCAAAAATCGTAATCCTCAACCACACGAAATTCCGAAGACTCATCGAACCTGAGCCCCTTATTAATTATAAAGCTTCGCTTAATTGACATCGAAGATGTGGGACACCTGTTTCCATTTACCAAGAGCTCTTTATAAAAGTCAGGTGTGACCCCTCGAGCAATCTTCAGAGGACGCCTCCCTTTTTTCCTATTAACTATTCCATGGTAAACAGCGTCTAGCTCAGGGCACCTATCAGTAAGTTTTGCCACTTCTTCCAATTTTTCCGGATACCAAAAATCATCAGAATCAAGCAGGCAAACCCATTCACCAGAGGCTTCCTCTATCCCCCTATTCCTTGGGGTCGCAGGTCCCCCTGAATTTTGCATCCAATAATATTTTAACCGCCTGTCTTTTGTGCCCTTAACAAGTTCTTCTGTATCGTCCGTTGAGCCATCGTCGACGACAATAACTTCTAGGTCGGAAAAGGTTTGATTCAGTACCGAGTTTATTGCACGCTGGAGAGCCTCTGAACGATTAAATGTAGGGATAACCACAGAGAATTTAGGCATTTTCTATGTCCTTTTTAGGAAAAATAAAAGCGAGCATTAATTATGCGTCGGCTAGTCCTTGAGTCAGAGATTCGCTTACCAAGTTAAATAATTTTAGTCACTTTTTTTAGTAGCCAGATACGCTATCCACGGAGGTGGTAAGGCACCTTTTCTTCCTCAGCGAGTCAGCATTTTTTAAAAAAATATCTAGCGCACGATCCAGATAATAGGGAGTCGTTCCCGATACATGCGGCGTCACCAGCACATCGCTACGTCGCCAGAGCGGGGATTCCGCCGGCAAGGGCTGCATCTCGAAGACGTCGAGTGCGGCGCCGCGCAGCAGCCCCCCGTCCAACGCCCGAAGCACCGCATCGGCACTCACTACACCGCCGCGAGACATGTCGATCAGCACCGCACCGGGCTTGAGGGCAGTGAGGAGTTCATCGTCGACGAAACCACGCGTGTTTGCGGTCAGCGGCAGACAGACCACAAGATAATCCGCATCCGCCAACAGCTCCCGGGTTCGTTCCGGTGCGACCACTCGCGTGATGCCTTGCATCGGACGAGGATGGCGTAACGTTCCGACGACACTCATGTCGAAGGCACGCGCCCGCGCGGCAACGGCCTGGCCGACATGCCCAAGACCCAACACGGCGACCCGTCTGCCCGTCAACTCATCCAGCCAGACGCGCTCCCATCTGGCCTCCCGTCCCTGCTCCTGGAAACGACCGAACTGCTTGGCGAAGTGCAGCATCGCGCCGATGGCGTATTCACTCATCGGCACGCTGTTCACGCCGCTGCTCTTGCTGAGCAAGAGGCCGGGCTTGTCGAGCCCCATGTCCCAGATTTTTTCCACGCCCGCGGAAAGAAAATGGATCCAGCGATATCCTGCCAACTGGTTCAGCAACTGAGGCAACCAGGGCAGTGTCGGGGTAATCACCACGTCGAAGTAGGTGCCGGGCGGGATGTCGTCGGGAGAGCTGGCGAACATTATCTGAAGGCCTGGAAGTGCTGCGGCGAGCCTGTCGCTGACCTGCTGCCTTTGTTGCTCGAGTATTTCCGGCTTCTGCAGGAACAGTAATGTATGGATCTCGAAGGTATCCGTCATGCCTGGGTCCACTTCCCTCTGGCGATGGCGAAGACCTGTTTTTCCAGACGTTGCCGATTCGATTCCAGTAGGTGTGCGTCTCCGGCACGCAGCGCATTTTCGGTCAAACGCAGGCGATGCAGTTCATCACGCAGGTCCAGCTTTTCGACCAGCGCCTCGACACAGTCGGCCCCGCCATGAAAGGCGCGCGAGAGAATCACCCAGCTCGACCCCAGCCGAACATGCTCGCTCAGGACCCATTCGGCAGGCAATTCACCCTGGCCGATGCGCGCGACACCGCCGAAGCCGAAGGGAATGCCGCGCTCGCGCAGCAACGCCACTGCCAACTCCAACAGGCGTGCGGCCAAGGGCTCGAACAGGTAATTCAATCCCATGGCCAGGGAAAGGTCGTTCAAGCCGAAATGCACCTCGTCCCGTGATCCCAGGCCATCCATGTAGGTCGATAACCGAGTGAGCGCCTCGGGCGTCTCGGCCAGTAACGTCACGGGGACCCGCCCCCCGACCAGACCGAGGAAGCGCTCGACCTCCTCGGGCCGGCGAAACATGGGCAGCATCAAGCGCCGGGCCCCATGCTCAATCGCACCGTCGACCTCCTCCGCCGTCCCGGCATGCAGCGGGTTGAGCCGAACCATCAGTTCCGCGTCGGACAGCACACCGGCAACGGCGGCAACATCCTCGAAGGTATGCGAAGCCATATGGGCTGACAGGTGCTTCTGGCGCTCCGCCTTGCCCAGGCTCTCCATATCGACAAAGATGCGGTGCACGCCGCAGGCCTCGGCATAGCGCGCGACGGACGGATTCGCAGTAATCAGCATCCATTTGAGTTCATCCATCACCGGCGGGTCTCCTTGTAATCTTGCCCATTGTTTTCCGCCCGGAGGGCGTCACGGTAGGCACGCCAGTTCTGCCCCGCCTCGCCGTAGACACCGCTTCCGCCGAATACCACGACGACCGTCCTAGCGATAATGCCGATGTCGTAGAGCAGCCCATGGCGACGCACATACTCGGCATCCGCTTCCAACTGCTGCAGCCAGCCCAGGCTACGACGGCCACGCACCTGGGCAAGACCGGTCAGGCCCGGAAGCACATCGAACCGGCTCATGAATCGCTCGGGGACGACCTCCAGTTGCTCCGGCACGATCGGTCGGGGCCCGACGATGCTCATGTCGCCGCGCAGGATGTTCCAGAGCTGGGGGAGCTCATCGAGGCTCATGCCACGCAGGAAGCGGCCCGGGCGGGTTATGCGAGGGTCGCTCTTGCTGGTGATGACCTGCTCGGCATGCTGATCGATGGCTTCGGCCGTGCGGTCGATCATTGTGCGGAACTTCAAGATCCGAAAAGGCCGACGATCACGCCCGATACGTGGCTGGGTAAACAGGACCGGCCCCTTGCTGTCCAGACGCACCCAAAGAGCGATCAGCAGCAGGATGGGTGCCGTCAGCAGCAGCGCGAGCGCGCTGACGAGGCAATCCAACGAACGCTTCGCTTTATCTTTCATACCCCAGTGCCTCCATGATGACGCGGTTGACCTTGCGCACGTCGTACTTCTGCTCGACCATCCTGCGTGACGCCTCGGCCATGTCGTTTATCAATGCGGGTCGATCCAGAAAGCGCTGCATGACTTCGGCCAGAGAGGCCGCATCGCGTGGAGGAACGAGAAAGCCGTTGACACCATCCACCACCGTCTCGCGACAGCCCGGGGCATCGCTGGTGACGATGGCTCGGCCAATACTCATCGCCTCCAGCACCGAGCGGGGCGTCCCCTCGCGATAGGACGGCAGCACGAAGACCGAACACTTGGCGAGCCAGGGGCGTACATCCGCGACATTGCCGATGAGCTCGACAACACCATCCTGCTTCCACTGCTCGATCACGGCGGCCCTTAGCGCATGGGGCAAGGAAGGATCGTGAGGTCCTACAGCGACGAAGCGCGCCGCGGGGTAGCGCACCTGGAGCGCAGTCGCCGCTTCAACGAACTCGGCCACTCCCTTTTCAGTCAGAAGTCGACCGATGAACAGAAAGATCGGCGCCCCTTCCGGCAGGGGTTGGCGGGCGAAACGTTCGATATCCACTCCCGAGCCGTTGATGCGTACGATCTTCCCGCGGTCGCGCACGATGCCGAGCTCGGAAAAATCGCGCTCGTCATCGGGGTTCTGGAAGAACACGCGATCGCTGCAATGAATCCCCAGCCGATAGAGCCGCGTGAGTATGGAGCGAATGGCATGCGTGCGTGCCGAATGTGTAGTGAAGACATGCCCAAGCCCGGTAACCATCGAATAAACGCGCGGCACCCGAGCGATCCTTGCCGCCACCGAACCATAAATGACCGGCTTCACGGTGTAGCCAAAAACGACCTTGGGACGAAGTTGGCGCATCAGGCGAACCAGCGAGAACGTCGTACGCAGGTCGCTCAGCGGATTGATACCGGTACGCCCCATTTCGAACGGGTAAACGTCAATACCCAGTTTCTCGACCTCTGGCAGGTAATCGCGGGTAGGCACGGCCGCCGCCACCGTCAGCCCTCTACCCAGCATGTCTCGTATCAGGTCGCCCCGGTTGGCGATCAAGGAGCGCGCGTTACCAGCAACGAACAAGATGTCCATCGTCACCTCCTTAGCAGTCTGAAACGGATTGAATCGAATGACACGGCGGCGATAATGATGAAGAGCGCGAGAAACTTGGTTTTATGCCGTATGGCCGTACCGATATTGGTCACGCCGATGGCGAAAATGAAGGTGAGTAGCGCCAGGATGATCAGAAGCGCAACACACTCCTGATGCTGCCTGATGATTTTCCAGTTCTTGAAAATTTTCCAAACCAGAAATAAGTAAAGCACCGACGAAATCATTCCTAATGCTTGCTTAGGACTTCTGATGTCCCAGGGAAACGGCGAGAAGAGGAAATAGACGATCCGGGCCGGAATCAGCCAGGGCTGTGAAAAAGGGTCACCTTTCGCAATAGCCGAGGGATAAGCAGAGCCGCCTCGGGGTTCACTATCGAAGCGGGATTCAATTAGCTCATCGATACTCTCGCCACCTTCGGTACCAATTGAAATACCTTTGCCTAATGAAACGCCGCCTGCTGCAAGCATGATCGATATGGCAATGACGGAAACCGATGAACCAACCTTGCCAAGATAACTTCTTGTGACATGACTGCCCCGAAAAAAGTGAGGCAGCGATTTAAAAAATTGTAACAATGAGTAAAATCCAACCCCTAAAATAGCGGCAATCCAACCTGGATGTATCATTGTCGCGATGGAAAAAAAAGCCAGGCATATGAAAACCCCTAGCTGGGACTCTTCACGAAGCCACTTCACCAAGAAATAAAGCCCTATTATAAATGCCAGTATAGAAAACTCCTCGCGCAAAGCGACTGCAGAGTTGAATGCTGAAAATGGATACAATGCCAAAATTAAAGAAGTTAGCTTTGAGGCTCTAACGCCCCAGATCTTATATGCAGTCACCCCCGCTACAGCAACCCCAAACGTACCTGCAAGCAGATTCAAAAAAGGCATTATTAGTAGGTGATATCCAAATAGCTTGAAAAAAACGGCCCCCATCGAACTATAAATATACGCGCTACCTGGATTGAAAGATGCCAGCAGATCATACCAATCTAGCCTAGACCACGCTCTAGCTTTGTTAATGAACACCTCGGCGTCTGAATCTGCTCCGGGAATGGAAAAAAAGCCATAGAAATCCGCATAAATAAGAAGCAACCTAAACAGGAATGCAACAAGAACAAGAGTGGTCAGGAAGTTATACCTTAGCCTTACGGCCAGAACCACACCGAGAGATAGAAGTGCAATCAATATTAAAAAAAGATATGCTGCCATTGTTAGCATCCAGCCAGGAAGATATTCATTACAGAAAATAAAATAAGCAATACGAAGACCTGCAAACCCTTACACCACTAATATAAAAAACTCTCTTTACAAATAACCACATTTGTCGACAACCTCCTGAGGAATCATGTTCTTAACTATTCTGTATTTTCCGCTCTTCTCGCGGGGTATGTTCTCGACCATCTTTAAATTTATTACCAGACTGCTGCCCACGCGTTGGCTAATATTGTTTAAAAATCTTTTTTTCTGAGCTTGAGAAAATTCAGCGCCGGCAATCATATTGATTTCAATGCTGCTCGTATCGTATTGAACAACCTGAAAAGATATAATGCCTAATACACCTTTAGTACAGACACTCAGGTTTCGAACCCGACCATTCTCAGGCGACAATATAAAATCCGAGGACCTACCATAAATGGCCTCGGCTACCGGAAAACTCGAGCCGCATGGACATGCATAGTCACTGCTGGCAAGTTTCACTCGATCGCCAATTCGATAACGGATAAGTGGCGTACCGTACGTTGCAAATGCCGTGACAAGGAGCTCACCTTCCGAGGCTGGCTGCATATTTTCATCAACAACCTCGAAAATACCCGTCAGAGTGTGCATGTGTAAGGAACCATGCGGGCATTGCAATATGAAAGGAGCTCCCTCCGAAGATGCATACTGATCTATAATTTGACAACCAAGCACCCTTTCAATTACCGCTCTGTGATGAGGAAGAACTGTTTCAGCTGTAGGAAAAAAGACTTTTATCCCTTGAAGACTAACTCCTCTTTCTAATGCCATGTGACACAGATCATAGATACTTGAGGGAAACCCAACAACGAACTCTGGCTCGAACTTCTGCAGCTCGCTCCAGTAACTATCAAACCTTTTCTTGTTAATATGGAATGTAGAAAAGAAACGTATCTTGTTTATCAGATCATCTCTGCAGACATTCCCATTCAGCAAATCCTTTTCACGGACGAATTTTTTACCAGTAAACCAGGCAACTTTTTTGCCAAGCTCATAGCCATAAGTAGATCGGAAATAATCCAATACGGCATGTCGATCCTGAACATCACCATGTGTATAGATCACTTTCATTGAGGCGCCCGTCGTTCCGCCTGTAAGCCTTGCCACGCCCTCGGATTCCTTGATTGTGGAAATAACATCCAAGTTTTCAAGGATATCGCTTTTTTCTAAAATCGGAAACTCGCTTAAGTCCTCGGCGGCAATACACGAATACCATGTTGAATTTTTTTGTGCATGGACAAGAAAGTTGTGCAGCTTTCGCTGAGACTCTCTTTCGATAGCCTCGCGCGAAGCCATACTATATTTTTTATAGTATAGCCTTTTCTTGGCATACTCGCCGCCATGTCTCGTCCTGTACTGGCGAGTATTGAAAATTGATATTGCTACATTTTGCAATGCAATTGGTGTATAATTGAGTATCAGTTCTTTAGCGTCCATCAATTAGCTCCCGAAATTTTTTTATACAGGTCGAGATGCTGGGTCACACTTCGCTCAATTCTATAATAATTTGATTTCTGCAAAGCAGACTTTGAAAGCCTTGTTCTTAATTCACTATCTCTAATCAAAATTCTCGCTTTATTAGCAAACTCAATGGCATTCCCAGAATCAATAAAATATCCAGACTGACATCTCTCGATTACTTCAGCACAGCTTCCTACATTAGTCACTATCGCCGGAAGACCCGCAAGACTTGCCTCCAGCAAGGAGATGGGTAACCCTTCGAATTTAGATGTCATGGCAAAAATATCAGCTTTGCTGAGCTGCTCAGAAATATCGTTACACTGGCCAAGTAACTGGAAATGTTCGCTCAGACCAAGTGCGTTTATTCGCCCCTTTAAGCGGTCCACATGCTCAGGCGCCCCTTCACCCGCTAAGATGATCTTGAAATTTTCATCGGTCCTAAGAAGCTCAGCACCAACATCTACCAGCATGTCATAGTTTTTAACAGGGGTTATTCGACCAACAGCTAGAATAACAATTGGATTATCTTCATGCCTCTCATCAGGTCTTGGGATATTAAAATTTAAACGTGAGCTATCCACTGCATTGTCTATGCGCTCTATGGATTTTCCCGTGTAAGAGGCAAGAGCCTTCTGACAGGCTTTTGAAATTCCTATATATTTGCATATTCTAATGTTATAAAGCCTGTATAAAAACAAAGGTACGCCAGGCTGAATACTATGATGCGTATAAATTATTTTCTTACTGAAAACGGAGAGGTACACTACAGCGTAGTGTAGGTGTGCATGCAACACGTCCGGACAAAAATCTTTAATTATCTTATGTAGCCTAAAGAAACATAGGAACAAATCCCATCGTGAACGTGATCCTAAAATAGAATACTTCACATTAGACTCTGTAAGCTTCGCTAAGAATTCGTTTTCGAAATCTTGATCTCGCCCAATGCTTTTCGAGTCGCTCAAAAAGATAATTAATATCTCATGACCCAGATTCGCCATATGCACAGCAAGGTCTCGGACATAAATCTCGGCGCCACCTGGCGCAGGGCTAGAAATGAATTGTATGATTTTCACAAGCTCACTCTTCTCAATCGAGTCTCTCTAGCGTTTAAATTATCTTGCAAAACAGGTAGGCCAAATATTCTTTATAAGAAGATGGTTTGCTATATGAAAACGCTTCGAGCAGAGCTGATTTTACATGTCCTTTAGGTTTCCCGCCAAGAAATAGTTTTCTAGCCAACGATAGGCTATTGCTCTTTCGTCGCTTGTTGAGCTCTTCCTCACTAAAATAGTCGTTATCCTGTGCTTTGCTTAGAAAAAGTGATACTGCATTATAAACTTCATAATATTTAGTATTTCGAGTCAGCGAACCTGGTCGGTAATTTCTATATAGCCCAGGTCCTGTACTCCCCCTGCAGTAATGACCTTTTTTAATCAAACGAATCAATAGGTCAAAGTCTTCGTTATGTGTCAACTCCTCATCAAAACCTCCCACTTCATCTAAGAGATCTCTTCTAAAAAGATAACTATATACACAGCCGGGAATCCCATCTCTTCTACCTATCAAAGATGTAGGCGGAGCACCATCATAATCCCTGTAGTTTGCCTCCTTGTTATTCCTGCTAATTATATAGCTGCCGTAAACGGAAAAATAATTATTAGGCAGGCTATCTATTAGTTTAAATTTCGACTCCAAATTCTCTGGCAGCATGCGATCATCGACATCCAAAAAAGCCAGATACTTTTGTCTGGAACACTTCAGACCATAATTCCTTGCGCTCGATGGTCCACCATTATTCTTTCTATAATAAGTCAGATCTAACGGAGTCCCCCAAAACTTCTCTCCTACTATCCTCTCAGCCTTATTAGTTTCCGAGCCGTCGTCAACAATGATCACTTCAGTAGGTAATATAGTTTGTTTTATTACTGAATTTAATGCTTGTTCCAAGTATTCGGCATCGTTATATGTCGTGATCACAACGGAGACAGGAAGGCGAAGATTATCCATCGTTACTCCAAGCACATGTTCGGAATGTGCAGAACCAAAGATTCACAGGCTTTTCCAGGCTTCTTGATAAATCAAGAACACGCAGAATGTTATGTTGATGCTACTGATTTATTATGCGGCGTTAAAAAACAAATTAAATCATGCATGTTCCGCCATGCGCTTGAAAACTTCATTTCTTTTTATTAAATCTTCGTAGCGCCCCTGATCGACGACTTTTCCTTGGCTGATCAAGTAAACGACGTCACATTGCTTAACTGTCGCCAAACGATGGGCGATCATGATGATGGTTTTGCTACCTGAAAAATCATGAATGGCATCCATGATCAATTTCTCAGTAATGCCATCCAAGGCACTGGTCGCCTCGTCAAACACCAAAACTTCGGAATTGCCATATAGTGCTCGGGCAATTCCGATGCGCTGACGTTGACCGCCAGAAAGCTGGACGCCACGCTCACCAACAAAAGTATCCAAACCTTCAGGAAGTTCGGCGAGCAGCTTGTCCAAATGCGCCATGCTGGCTGCATGCATAATGCCTGCCTCATCGATTTCTTCTGGAGGCAATCCGAAGGCAATATTTTCTCGAATGCTGGCATCGCTGAGAAAAATGCTCTGCGATACGAAGCCAAGCACATCCTGCCATGCTCTTTTGTCCTCTTCGCGAAGTGGGACTCCGTCGATGAGTATGTTTCCTTGTTGTGGAGCAATCAAGCCTAAAATAATATCTATCGTGGTCGTTTTTCCTGACCCTGAAGCCCCCACAAGGCCCACAACTTTTTTGGCAGGGATTGTCAAGGATAGGCCATTCAACGCGGGTTCTTCCTTACCTGGATAGGTAAAAGTGATATCGCTCAGCTCAATGGTTTTCTTCGGTACAAGCTGGCCCATGATATCAGTCTCGGCTCTATGTGATGATGCGACCACATAATTATTCGTACCGGCCTGTAAGCCATCTCGAATCGCCTCAAAAGCTGATAAGTTACCGCGAATACTCGAAATACCTGCGTAAATTTTTTGGAACGCGGGTAATAGCTTGAAGCCCGCCAAGGCATATATGGATAGCACCGGGAGAATGCTGCCCAAGCTTCCCTCATGGGAAGACAAAAGGTAAATCACGAGGAAAATGACCGAGCCAAAAGCGATTGCTTCTATTGCATAGCGAGGCACCTGGCCAAGCGCGAGCGTTGTGCCATGGCTCTTGGCAAAACTCTCGCTCGCAGCCTTGAATCGCTCAATGAATATTTCTTGTCTACCCAGCAACAGTGTATCTTTAACACCTCCAAATCCTTCTCCCATTAATTTGAATCTCAGTGCTTGCTGTTCGGATACCTTTTTTCCATTTTCTGTTAAACGTCTACGAACCGCACGATACAGAAGGATGTACGACATACCAAATATAAAAGTTCCCACGATTGCGACTGCTGGATTATAGAAGAATATCGCTAACCCCAGCAGAGTAACCATAACCAGCTTGGCATTTATTTGCATGAGAGGATTGATAATGAAGTTGGTTACGCGCAGAGACTCCTGAGAAATCTGGTTAGTCAACTCACTACTGCTACCATTCGCATGAAATAGCCAAGGTTGGTACATATAATGTTTAAATAAACGTCGAGATAAATCAGCGCCGATATAAGTACTGTATAATGCCAAGCGCCAAACAGTGTACATCGAGAACAACGCAGCCAATAGCAGAACGGCGAGTACACCTACCCCCATCCAGAACAGGAAAACTTGGGGTGAAGAGAGTCCACTCAGCTGGTACAGATTCGCCGGCAGGCCATCTCCCCGTAGCTGGCTCATATCTCCCACCAACGCCATGAAGGGACCGATGGATATAACGCTAGCGATTTCGGCAAAAGACATGACAACGACCAATGCTTGAAGATAAAGCAATTTCCTACGCTGCTGCTTGGTGAGCAGTTGGTAGAGTTCTTTCATATTCCGCAGCATATTATCGTGTCCCAGCCAGGTAATTACTTGTAGGAGTAGCTGTAATCGCCATAGCCATAGCTCGCGGCAGCCTTACGTTCCATGGCGTTGAGAATGCATCCTTTCACTTCGACACCCGCGTTTTGCAGGCGCCGCAGGGCGATTCTGACCTCCCGCGGCGGATTCATCTCGAAACGTGCCACCAGCAGGCTGGTACCGACCTGCTTGCCGACGATGGCGGCATCGGTCACCGCAAGCGTGGGCGGCGTATCGATGATCACCAGGTCGTACTGTGCGCTTACCTGATGAAGCAACTCGGTAAAGCTCTGTTGCATCAGCAGTTCTGACGGATTGGGCGGCGCGATACCGCGCGACATGTAATACAGCCCCTCCAGTTCGCTGGCCCGAATTGCATGCTGCAGATCCAGCCTGCCGGACAGGACCTCGGAGAGCCCCGCTTCCGAACGATCGTTGAAGGCATGATGAATGGTCCCCTTGCGCATGTCGGCATCGATCAGTAGGACCTGCTGACCGGACTGCGCGCATACCACCGCCAAGTTGGAGCTGACGAAGCTTTTACCGATCTCGGGACTTGGACCGGTGATCATGAGGCAGTTGTTGGTCGCGTCCAGCATGGCGAAGTGCATGCTGGTGCGTAACCCGCGCAGGGCCTCGACGGCGGTGTCGGTGGGTTTGGCCTTGGCCAGCAGACCACTGTTGACGGGCTTGCCCGTCTTGTCGTGGCGGTGTTTGATGCGCTTGACCAGTTTCAACTGGTCTTCGGAGAGCGGGATCGTGGCATAGACCGGCAGGCCCAGCTCTTCCAGCTGTTCGGGACTTTCGATACCCCGGTTGAACAAGCCACGTATTATTACTGCTACCGTTGCCAGCATGGCACCAAGTACAGCAAACAGAAGCACGACCGTCATTGTCTTGGGCGCGATGGGACCAGTGCCGACCACGGCCGAATCGATAATGCGCACGTTGCCCACGGTGCCGGCCTTGGCAATGTTGAGCTCCTGCATGCGATTGAGCAGTTGAACGTAGATCTGCTGGGTGACTTCCACATCGCGCGTCATACGCAGGATCTGCTGCTGGGTCTCGGGCAGGTTGGCGGTGCGCTGCTCAAGATTGGCCTGCTCGCGCTGAAGTTGCGCCTTTTTCTCCAGAAGCGCGGCGTAGACCGGATGATTGGGCGTGTAGCGCCGCGACAGCTCGGACTCCTGCATCTGCAGTTCGTTCAGGCGAGCCTCGATATCCACCATGCCGGTCAGCATATTCTGGGTTTCGAGGGTGAGATTGACGCTGTCCTGTTCTGACCGGTAAAGATTCAGGCGATCTTCCGCCTCCTTTAGCTGATCGCGCACTTTGGGCATTTGCTTTTCGAGAAACGCCAGGCTCTGTTCTGCCTCAGCCGCCTGGCGCGCAATGTTCTGCGCCAAATACACTTCGGTAATCGCATCCAGCGTGGTGTTGATCTCGGCGGGATCTGGTCCCGTCAACGTCAGCTCCAGAACTCCCGTATCGGTACCCTTCTGAGCCACTGTGAAGCGCGACTTGAGAGAGCCGATGGCCGCTTGCCGACTGCGCTTCATCACAATGAACTGGGCACCCGGAGGCGCCTGGATATCACCGACTTCGAGCTCGATCCAGGGCGATTGAATCTGCAGCATTTCCCCTACGATGCCCGTCCCCAAAGGTTGACCTTCCTCATTCAACAGACGGTAACGGCCTTCATCCAGCACCTCGAACGTCAGCGGCTGGCCAATGGCCTCAGGCCCTACACTCAGCGACTCGACCCGGATCTCCTCGTTAGCCCAGATTTCCGGCCGACCCTGGGCGAATGCGGGGCGCGGGATAGCGTAGCGAATCAGCGCATCGCCCAGTACCGGTGGCGTCACAGGCTTCACCACCGTATCCAGATTGACCTGGTATACCGCTCGCCCGAGAATCAAGCGCGACTGCAATATCTCCATCTGGGCGGCGGAACTGGGTCCCTCTTTGCCAAGCAATGCGGCCACTTCTTCTTGGCTGTTACCGGGACCTCCCGTCTTCTCGACCTGGACCAGCGCATCGCCCTGATAGATGGGTGTCGCCAGCAGCACGTAGAGTATGCCACCGAGGGCGAACAGAAACGTGACGAAGAGGATCTTCCATTTGTTGTCCACCAGCAATCCGAACATGCGCCCCAAGTCGATGGTTTCATCGCTTGAGGCCGTGCTTCTTGCCACCGCCGGGAAGGGTTGTTCTGAAGATATGGCATTTCTTGGGATGAGACTGGTCATAGCGGGGGGCAGTCCCTGAGTTTGGCTCGCCAGGTGTCGGCGGCACAGATCAATAACTGATGAACGTGAACGAAGGCCTCACGGCTCTTGCGATAGGGATCGGGAATTTCGTATCCCTGAATACTGCCATCCGGTAACCAGCGTCCGAAGAGCATGGTCTTGCCGATCGCAGCCGGCGAGAGTTCGCCAATATGTCGACGCTGGCCTTCGCTCATGACCAGCACCAAGTCGGCGGATTCGATCATCTCGCGGTGAATCTGTCGCGCCCGGTGCGTATCGACTAGCAGCCCATCGGCCTCGGCCAACTCTCTGGCGAAGGGAGCGACACCGTGACCTTCGAGCTGACCCACGGCGAGCCCCGCCGAGGCTATCCGTCGCCCCGGCAGATGCGTCTCGAGCAAGGCGGCGCCGACCGGGCTGCGACAGATATTGCCTCTGCACACCACGAGTATTGTTTCGAACATGAAGGCTTACAGATCGCCAATTTCGTTCGAGGAATTAGCGACCGAACCGGGCAGGGTCACCGACGGTAACAGGAGGCTGATGACGTTGTTCCAACGTGCCAGCGGTGCTGCCGTGACGTAGACTACATCCTGCGGCTCCAGCGGGAAGTAAGTTCCCATGTTCAGTGCCACGGCGTTCGTGATATCCAACTGATAGACGGTGGCAAGTTTCTCGCTACCTTGCGGATTGCCGCGAATCACGAAGATACCCGAAGGCTCGGCACGGGTTTCTATCACGCCACCGGCACGCGCCAGGGCGGAGGTCAACGTCAGGCGTTCGTTGCCCACCTGGATGTTGCCGGCGTTGCGCACTTGACCCAGCACTGCGACATTCTCATTTTCCGCGGAAGGCACGTACAGCACATCGCCGGCATAGAGCAGACGGTTCTGGGTCAGGTCACCCTGTTTCAGCATCTTGAACAGCGACAATTCGATCTCCTCGCTACCGCGGTTCAGAGTGACGCCATGCCAGTTAGCGGTTGCGCTCGGCCCTCCCGCCTGGCTGATGGCATCGAGCACGGTCATCGGCACGTCGGTGATTGGCAGCATTCCAGGATTGCCGACCGCACCGCTGACATATACCCGCTTGGAGCGATAGGCAGCGACGTTGACCTCAACCTGGGGGTCGGTAATGTAAGTGGATAGGCGCCGGGCAATGATGTCGCGGATCTGGTTGACGGTCTTGCCCTCGACTTCCACCCGGCCAATATAAGGATAGTAGAGTGTGCCGTCGGCATGCACGACGGTGCCGGTCTCCGCGGCGCTACGCTCGCTACCTGCGGGTATGGTGAGTTCGGGATGATCGTAGACGATGATGCTCAGTACATCTCCGGGGCCCACATCGTACTGATAGGAGTCGATCTTGTTACGTAACTCCGGAGTCATGCTTTGCGCCTTGATGCCGTTCATCCGTTCACGGTATGTCGCGATGAGTTCGGGCGTGATAGGTACGAGATCTACCTTATCGTCCAAGGCAACGTCTTTTTCGGAATCGTAAGCGATATCTCCCCCCGGCGCGAAGGCGCATCCCGCCGTTACGGTCATGGAAAGAAGGACGATAACGGACCACCAGTTACGCATCTTTATTTTCATTGTTGATTCCATCTTCAGCGCTAGAGGTTGGAACCTTGAGGAAGAGGCTAAACCAACGGCTCCATTGATATGTCATATCCGGAATTTGCATTACGCGTTTTTTTCCACGCTACCGCCCGAGAGTTTTCATGCGACGTTACTTTCAGGCCGCCTCTAACGCACTGAAAACCGCTTGCGGGTTAACAGTATCGTTACAAAAACCAAGATTTGACTACATAAGCTTACTCACTGAAGGAACTTCTGCATAACTGTTTTTCCTCATGCCTTTTAGCATTAGCCGGGTTGGTTGAAGCCAATATTTTGCAGATAAAAACCAGCCTATTAAGCAAATTTTTATAGCTATTTATCAATACCCCGGCGTCACCCAAAAATCCAACAGGTATTAGCAATTCTAAAATCATATAACTAGAAAACTAATCTAAACTGGCGACAACAATCCATCAGCTTCGCACCCAGTCAGGGTGCCAGGACAAAAAATGAAAGGCGCTGAACGACGCTAATCAGCTTAAAGATTCCATGAATAAAGCAAAAAGACTGGATGGCATAAAGATCATTTTCCTCATACCTCCACCCGCCACACCAGGGCCAGTACTATCGATTCCATGCCTGACTGGCAATAAAAAGCGAAGGGTCAGCCTGGCGCTCGGGCTGCCCTTCGTGGTTGGTCATCGGCTTCATGGTCCACGTAGCGGCTAGCGATTATCACAGCTAGCCGCTACGCCGTACTTTCTGGCTGCTGCTTATGCAATTTCGTTCACGATCTGGCCAGCATTGATCCCCACGAAACCAACGTCCTCGCTGATATGCTCCATTTCGCTATCGCCGGACTGTTCCTCCTCGATGAAGATCGTGGCTCCATCGGCACCGATCGCCTGGGCGCGCACGGTGGCAGGATCCGCATCATTGAGCGTCTGCATCCCGGCCAGGAAGGCGATATCATCGAGACTGGTGCCAAACGGAATTTCGAAGGGCGCATCACCCACCTGTTGCCCAGTACGCCCCGCCAATAATCCCTCGGCGGCTCCCTCATCGATGGCGATCCAACCAAAGGATTCCGTACCGTGCGGCACGGCTGCGGCCTCTTCGCTCTGCAGGCGCAGATCGAAACCACTGCCGCTGACGGCATCGACTCGGTGAACAACGGCCGAAGCGTCATTGACGCTCAGGGTCTGGGCCAGCACCACGGGGGTTCGGGTGAAGTCCATGCCGAAGCCGAAGGTCTGGGCCTCGGCACTGACCTGACCCTTGCCGGCGGCAACGGTCATTCCATTGTCCAGGGTATGGGTGCCACTTTCGATGGCCAGCCAGCTGAGCGACTCTTGCTCATGGATACCATCCAGGTAATCCCACTCGTCGATCTGGAACTCGAAACCGGTATCCGTCACGTTATTCACACGCACCGTAACCGGCTCGCCGTCGTTGTTCGTGAGCGGCCCCATGACCACCGCGGGATCGGCAAGCGGTTCACCGAAAGTGACGCTTGTCCAGGTTTCGCCATCCACCTGCGAGAGCGACACGTTGCCACTTTCCCCGATGACCTCCGGCGCCGTGGCGGTCGAACTCGTCGTCACCGACTCGCTCACCGGCGTCCCGTTCGATTCCAGATAGACCGGCTCGGTGACCGGCCCCAGCGCGAATCCCCGCGAGGTCGTCGGATCCTCGATCACCGCAGCGACGAAACCCAGTGGCAGCGTGTCGTCGCCTGGGAAACTGGCAGTGCCGTTGAGAAACTGGCTGTACGTGAACTGATCGGAAACATCCGCGGTGCCATCGGCGCCCAGTTGCACGTCAACGAACTGGAATTCCGCCGCGTTATTGACCGGGAAGTCATCGCCGGACAGGCGCCAATCGACGATATCCGCCAGACTGTCAGTGGTGTTGGCCACGGGCTGATGCCCCTTGGTCATGATTACCCGGACCCATGCGCCGGCCGGACCGGAGATCAGCACCGCCGGCACTTCACCACCGTAACTACCCGCCTCGCCGGAGGGCACGCCGTTCACGCTGAGGCTGGCCTGCTGGTTCTGGGGCGCTTCGGTGACCCGCGCCTGGGCGCCGGACTGGCTGCCGTCGCCCATCAACTGCGCACTGGCTATGCTGCCGTCGGTGAACATGATGTAGGCCGTCGAGCCGATCATCTCGGCGCCGGAGACGCCGCCCACGTCCCAATCGGGCACGGAATCGGTATCGACGCCGGCCGCACCGTCCTTTTCCATGCCGGCGATGGAATTGGGGTCCATGTCGCCGCTGAAGCCGACGACTTCCCCCTGGGTGAATCCGCCATCGTTCGTGGCCGAGAACTTGAGCAGCGCGCCCCGATAGCCGCCGTTGTTGTCAGGATCGGTCGGTTCCGGGTCGGCCCCGGGCAGGAAGTAATGCTCATAGCCCGACGGCTGGAGCGCACCCGTACCGCCGCCGCTGTCGACGGCCCATGCCTTGAAGGCGGTATCACCGCCTTTGCCGTCGGGATCGAACACGCTGTCGCCATAAAGCGCGGTGCGCACGTCGAAGAAGACAGCCGCAATCTTCTTGTCGCCGGTGTTAGTGACTTTGAAGGAGTTGTTACCGTAGTTCGATTCCTGAACATCGGAGCCCAAAGTCACCGTCACGGTGGCCGAGCCGACTGCCCCCGCCTCGTAGGTGTCGGGCGTCTCTACGCTGGCGCCGGCGAAGATCTGCTCGGCGTCGATCAGCGCGGGGTCGCCCGTCGCATCCGGCGAGGTGACGTTGAGATACTCCCAACTCGCTTCGTACGAACCCAGCATTCCGTAGTCGTTCGAAGTCACGCCCACCGCGGTCGCCGCCGCCGAGTCGATCAGGTTCGCCAGTACCCCGCCGGGCAGCGCCTCGGCACTGGCCGTGACGAAGCCCGCGGTCGGCGTGGCGCGCAGCCCGCCGAGTATCGCACCGCCGCTGCCGAGGAAGGTCACCTCCGGGGTGACCGTGCCTGCGGCCTTGTCGATGACCAGCGTCATTTCCACCGCCGCTACGTCGCTCAGCCCCAGATTGGCATCGTTGAGCAGGTCGTCGAGCTTGTAGTCCGTCTCAATCCCTCCACTGCTGTCGGGATTGGACCAGATCTGGATCGCGTTGCCTTTATGCCCGCCGAACACCAGCTTGACCAGCTCGTTCTTGCCCTGGCTGCCGAGCCCGAAGACAAGGCCCTGCTGGGCATAGTCGGGAATGGTGTCGGTAGCCAGACCCTGAGCCGCCAGCGCCGCCGGGAAGGGGTTGTCGAAGCGCGACGCGATACGGATTTCATTGAGAACGTCGTCGCTGAGATCGACGTACTTGATGAAGTCGTTGGCGCTCTGGCCCTTGATGATATCGCCATTCGAGGTATTGACCACCAGCTCGCCGTCGATGATCTGGGTGATCATCGCGGCGTCACTGACCCCGCCCAGCACGTCGTCGAAACCGCCCTCGTCCAGCGGCTCGCCAACGGTCTCGAAGTCCAGCGCAAAGAACGTGCCGTCGGCCGGCGGTTCCTGCGTCTGGTCGTCTTCGTTCACGCTGCCACTGGCGGTATCGGCATTCGGGTCAACGGCATACTGTTCGCCGGCGATATCGATCAGCGCGACCGTGACCGTATCGGGGCCGTCGTCGACGTCGTCATTGGCCACATCGATCGTGAGCTCGCCGACCCCGTCGGTGAAGATCACCGTCTGGGTCCGAGAGGTCGCCCCGCCGTTGGTCGAGTAGGTCACATCCAAGGTAGCGTCGACATCGGCGTTGGCACTGAGCAGGAAGGTCAGCGCCGTCGTGCCCGTGTCGCCGCTTTCGGTGGCATTCGCGGCATCGCTGATAGCAATCAGTGCGGGATCGCCGCCGCCGGGGTCGCCCGTTGCATCCGGCGAGGTGACGTTGAGATACTCCCAACTCGCCTCAAACGAACCCAGCGTCCCGTAGTCGTTCGAAGTCACGCCCACCGCGGTCGCCGCCGCCGAGTCGGTCAGATTCGCCAGTACCGCGCCGGGCAGCGCCTCGGCCTGGGCCGTGACGAAGCCCGCGCTCGGCGTGGCGCGCAACCCGCCAAGTATCGCACCGTCGCTGCCGAGGAAGGTTACTTCCGGGGTGGCCGTGCCTGAGGCCTTGTCGATGACCAGCGTCATCTCCACCGCCGCCACATCGCTCAGCCCCAGGCTGGCATCGTTGAGCAGGTCGCCGAGCTCGTAGACGCTGTTGACACCCTCCGGGTCGCTCTTGCCGGTGGGGTTCGACCAGATCTGCACCATGTTGCCGCCGGCGCCGCCGAACACCAGCTTGACCAGTTCGTTGTTGCCCTGGCTGCCGAGCCCGAAGACAAGGCCCTGCTGGGCATAGTTGGGAATGGTGTCGGTAGCCAGACCCTGAGCCGCCAGTGCCGCCGGGAAGGGGTTGTCGAAGCGCGACGCGATGCGGATTTCATTGAGAACGCCGTCGCTGAGATCGACGTACTTGATGAAGTCGTTGGCGCTCTGGCCCTTGATGATATCGCCATTCGAGGTATTGACCACCAGCTCGCCGCCGATGATCTGGGTGATCATCGCGGCGTCACTGACCCCGCCCAGCACGTCGTCGAAACCGCCCTCGTCCAGCGGCTCGCCAGCGGTCTCGAAGTCCAGCGCGAGAAGCGCATCAGCCACCGAGCCAATAGTGAAGTCGGTCTCGTAGGCGGTGACGCCGTTTCCGGCCTTGTCCTGATAGCTATCGGCGGCGACACCGACAGTGTAGAAACCGTCACTCCATGAATTGGTGTCGGCCGGCGGCGTCAGTTCATAGTTGACGGTCACGGTCTTGCCATCATCACTGATCGTGATCGCATCGCCCCCCGGCGCCAGCGTCACCGTCGCCGGCTCGATTCCCGTAAAGACGAGCTCGTTGCCATCGAGGGAGTCAGGATCGATCCCCGCGTTGTCGGTGATCACCACCGTGGCGAGAATCGGGCTGTCGTTGTCGAGCGGCTCCTCGACCGTGATCGACTGGACCACCGGTGGCGCGTCGTCCGGTATCACGGTGCCCGGCCCCAGTTGCTTGATCTCGATGGCATTGATCTTGGGATTCTGGGCGCCGTGATTGAACGCCAGATTCAAGACGTCGTCTTCCACATTCACGGTATAGGAGCGCGAGAATCCGACACCCAGCAGCTCCTGCTGACTGGCATCGGCACCGTAGATGTCAATGGCTTCTTGCAGCGGGTTGATCCCGGCAAGTACGGCGGGCACGCTGCCTTCGACCTCGACGTCGAAGATGCGGTCGCCGCCGTAATCGAAGAGGCCGGCCCAGTTCTCGGTGTAATACAGCGTGATCGTGTAGTTTCCACCGGGCGTGACCGGGAAGGCGTACTCCAGCCTGGGTAAGGCGATATCGTTGTCGCTTCGCTCATTGACGAAGAGCTGCCAGGGAACGGGATCACTCGCGAGATGGGTGAGATCGACCTCGCTCTGCTCGTTCGTCATGTTGTTGCTGTAGGTATCCGCCGTATTACCGGCCAGGTAGGGGAAGCCGGAATCGGTATCCCCCAGCCAGTCCATGCCGCCGTCGATGGCGGCTACTGTGCCGGCCCCGGCGTTGACCCGATAGAGCAGCGTTTCGATCTTGTAGGAGATCTGGGTACCATGCTCGGTCTGCTCGACATCGAACGTCGAGGGCCCGTCCGCCGGATCGAAGCCGGCGAACTGGTCGCCGGGCAGGCTCAGCGTCGCCGTTTCGCCGGTCTGCGGATCGGTCAGGGTCAGCGTCAATACACCATTCACCGTGCTGTAGCCGATATGGCCGGCTTCCAGTACAGAGTCGAGAATTACCAGGCGATCGTCCGACATGAAGTCGGTGATCACGCTGCCATCGATATCCGCGAATGTCCCACGGATGCTGTCGGCACCACCATTACCGATGAAGGTATTGGCTCCCGAACCAGCGATCAGGATGTTGTCGCCGTTATTGCCGGTGACCGTAAAGTCGGCGGAGGAGCCGCTGCCGTCGAAGTTCTCGACGCTGTCGTCCAAGGGAGCCAGATCGGTATCGGTACCGGTGTAGACGATGGTATCGACCCCGTCGGTCCCCTCGGCTCCGACTTCGGCCGCGGTATCGGCCGCGATTTCGTTGCTCAGCGCATCGATGCGCAGATTATAGAAATCGATCGCCGCCAGCCTACTTTCGCTGGCCGCATCAGCGGCGGATGTCTCGGCGAGAAAGCCCACGGCCGCACCTGAGGGCAGCGTGGTATCGCCATCGGTAATGGTGTGCGATCCAGTCAGGATATCCTGGAGCACGCCTGCAGGGAGTGTGAAGTTGCCCAGATCCAGTGACGTGATGCCGTCGGCATTATCCAGTTGATAGCCCGCCTTGACCGCGAAGCCATCGCCGATATCCACCTCCAGATACAGATCCAGCCTCGCCACATCGCTATTGCCGAGCTCCGGCGCGGCAACGCTGGTCAGCTGGGTATAGTTGTCGTCAATCTCATAGCCGACCTCGAAACCGGCCGCCAGGACACCATCGATCATCACGGCCCCGAAGACCAGGCGCAGGTAGTTGGCCTGAGTTCCATCGCTGAGCATGATCCCGGTGAGCTGGCCGTTCTTGACCCCGCTGGTCTGTGCGGGAATCCAGTTCTTGATCTTGGAGCTCATCATCAGACGCTCGACGTCCGGCCCCGGCTTGATGCCGACGTGCATCGCGTCGCGCGCACTGTTCTCGGTCCCGACAACGGTGCCCCCGGCTACCTTCTTGATCTGGAAGATCGGCGCATTGCCACCGGGAATGATGTTACCCCCCAGGTCGTAGAGGCCATCTTCCTGCTGGTCCGCGTCAAAGCCCTCTTCCGCCGTCTTGGCATCGCGGTTGGGCGTGACGCCATCCAGCGCCGCTCCCATCAGCCCCGTATCAAGGATCGTCCCAGGATAAGGGCTTTGCGTGGTGTCGAAATCAAGCAGCACCCGCTCGCCCACGCCCAGGTCGAAGCCGTTGTCGGTGCTGAACTCGAAGGGATCGTTAAAGTGGTCGACGCCATCGCCATCTTGATCAGTGGGATCGATGATTTCGCTGCCAGCCAGCGGCACCGCCCCGTTATTGGGCTGCAGGATCTCGATCAGCGGTCCGTTCTGCTTGTAGACCGTGGTCCATACCGAGCCTTGAAAGGCCTTCTCGCCCTCGAAGGCGGTGAGATCGTCGCCGATCGACGCCAGTCCCAGCGGCGCCCCGCTGACGTCGACGACGGTGCGGTCCTGGGCCAGCGTCTGCCCGCTGCTGCCGACCACGGACTGCATGCTGCCATCGGCGTCACGCCCCATCACGGTCAGCGTGCCCTGGTTGAGGCTGGCGGCGAGGATCGCCCCGGACATCTTCACGCCGCTCTCGGGATCGTCGAGTATCGTCGAGGTGTATTCGGTCAAGCCGTTGACCGAGCCCTTGCCGGAGTCGACGGAGCCATCGGTATATCCACCCTCGAGGTAGTCGCTCTCGATGGGATTGAGAGTGGCGACGACATCGTCGAAATCCACCGGCATGCCACCCACCCCAAGCACCGCTTCACCGTTGATGCTCGTCGTGCCGTCGGGATAGTCGCTTGTGAGATAGGCCTTGCCCACGTCGGTGATGTAGTACGACTCGCCCGGCGTGACGCCGATCACCCTACCGGTCAGGTCACCCCGTGCCAGCGTGTCGTAATTGCTCTCGACCTCGGCCAGCCAGGCGATCACCGCATCGTAGTCGCTGCTGTCGGGACCCTCCTTGTCGACGTTCGATAACAGCAGAAAGGCATTTTGCACGCCATTCTGAGGGGTGAAGAGAATGCCCGATTGCCCCCCACTCGCGCGGGTGGGGTTGGGATGGCCGCCATAGACCAGCGTCAGCGTCTCGCCGCTGTCCGGGTCCAGCCACTCATAGGTGGCCGCACCACCCTGGCCGGCCGACAGTGTGCGCCCGGCCAGGTCGTCGGAGCGGGTGATCTCGTGAAACTGGTCGTAGTTCTTGGGATCCCAGTTCTCCAGGTTGATGGGGTCGCCACTATTGCCGTCGCCATTGTTGAGGTTCGTGGCGATGTAATTGGCCAGTTGCGCATAATCCACCGTCCCGCCATCGTCACCCGCCTCGCCGATCGGTCGGCCGCCCCAACTGTTGTTGCTGCCGTTGTCGTAGGTCCAGATCCGACCGTCTTCGGTCACCTCGACATCATAAGAGTTGCGATATCCCGCCGAGTAGATCTGCACAGGACCGTCGGGATCGATTTTGCCGCCATTGAGGCCATCGTTGCCGCCGAAGGGATCGTTTTCGTCAGGATTGCCGTCGCGTGTCGGATCATCCAGCGTAGGCACGTCATAGATGTACTGGCGTCCCGACAGCGGATCGGTGAGCGTCTCCATGGCGTTGAGTTGATCGAGGTCGATCTCGAGAATCGCGGCACTATAGGCGGTCTCCTGCTGGCCGCCGAAATTGTTGGATGGCGCCCCATTGTTGGCATTGCCGCCATTGGCCACGATCAGGCGCTGACCGGTCAGATTACCTGCGTCATCGAACTCCTGGACGACCTCCAGACCATTGAGCGCATGATTTTCTTCCGAGCGCGCCAGGCCACGAACGATATCGACGGCCGACCAGCCGGTTTCGATCTGATCGATCCGGGTGATCGTGCCGGAATTGGTGTCGAGGCCCGTGTCGTTACCATCGGCGCCTGCACCGATACGGCTGTCGCTGGAAGTGACGTAGAGGGTCACCGCCGGCTTGCCACCGATCGTTACGGCTTGACCGGCAACGTCATACTGCTGGACGACCGCTATACCGGTCACCTGACGCCCGCTGCTGACGGCAGGGCTGCCATCATCGTTGAAGTTGGGGATGTTCTTGACCAGGCCGAGCGTTTCGGCCTCGGTGACATAGAATGAGTTCACGTCACTTGCGTCGCCGGGGGTCGGATCGCCGAAGGCGACGGTAAGCACCTTGACGCTGCCATTGACTTCCGTCACGTAAAGGCGCCCATCCGGCCCCCACGCCAGCGCCGTCGGCTGAGCCAGAGAGACGATACCGTTGAGGTCGAGACTGCTCTTGGAAAAATTGTTGGTGACCATGCTTGAACATCCCGTGAACGTGTTAGCCGGTTTCAGTCAGAAAATCGTTCATCAGGGCGCGAGCGGGCCACCACATTATCGAAAGTAAGAAAACATCGGAGAGAATCGAAACATAGTCGATTCTTCGTTCGAGTGACCATGAGTTATTGAAGAATAAGCCCTTTATATTTCATGGTCGGCAATGTGGCTTTTCGAAGCCGGTTATCGCTCCTGATTACTGTTAAAATCAGCTAATTCACGAAATTTTACAAGAATGAACGTTACGTAACTCGGTGGTTATTTTTCAGAGCATTTATTTCCTATTCTTGCCTATACGGCTCTAGCTATTTATCGCGAATGGCAACATGAGCCATGATGGTTTTTCTAATAACGAATAAGCAGGTGCGCGAATCATGAAAACGGGTCCGATCCGGAACGCCCCTTCATCAGCAGCTCATGCCTGACCCGCACCGCCATGTTGCGCGGAACGATGTCATGGCCGCGCGCCTCGAAATGCGTTCGCGTGAGCGCTGCCCCGAACAACAGAATCAGCGATGAGTAATAGACCCACAGCAGAATCAGCACCAGCGAGCCCGCGGCCCCATAGGTCGAAGCGGTGGCGGTATAGGCCAGATAGGCGGCGATCGCGTAACGGCCGATGGCAAACAATATCGCGGTAACCAGCGCGCCGACCATCACATCCCGCCAGCGCAGCACGACATCCGGCAGGATCTTGAAGATCGTGGCGAAGAATAGCGCGATCACCAATAGCGATAACGCCAGTTCACCGACACTGAGCAGAACCTCGGTCCCCGGCAGCCAGCCGCCGGCATAGCGAAACGCCGCCCGCAGCGCCACCCCCAGGACCAACGACACCAGCAGCACGAAGCCGATCGACACCACGATCGCCATCGACAGCACACGCTTCTGCAGAAAGATCAGCAGGCTGTTGCGGTCGGGGTTGGCAGTCACGCCCCACAGATTGTTGAGCGAATACTGCATCTGGGCGAATACCGTGGTCGCCCCTATCAGCAGCGTACCGACCCCGAGCAGCGTGGGCAGCAGCCCCGAGCTTTCGAGGCGCGAGGCCGAGACGGCGTTCTGCACGGCTTGCGCCGCATCGGGCCCGATCAGCCCCTGGAGGTTCGCGACGATCTCGCCCTGCGCCGCATCCTCGCCCAGCACCACGCCGATCACCGTGACGGCGATGATCACCGTCGGAGCCAGCGAAAACAGGGTGTAGAAGGCCAGCGAGCCGGCATAACTGAAGGCGTTGTGGTCGAGCCACAGTTTGGTCGCGTCGCGCACGATGCGAAACCAGTAGGCGATGGTCTTGGCGATCACAGATGAATTCCCGGGCGTAACGATGCACTCAGCATAACCGGGCCGCTTCCGGCATGCGAAAAGCGTCTTGCCTCCCGGTATCGCGCTGCGGTAGCAGGCTTGTAGTGCCGTGAGCGGCCGCCCATAATGGCCGCGCCCATCTGACCGGAGCGCCCATGTCCGACGCGATGCAGCAGCCCGATTTCGATTGCCTGGTATTCATCGGGCGTTTTCAACCGCCCCATCTGGGTCACCTGGCGGTGATCCGTGAAGCGCTCAAGCGAGCACGCCAGGTCATCGTGCTGATCGGCTCGGCCTGGCAAGCACGCTCGCTGCGCAACCCGTGGCGCTTCGAGGAACGCCGCGACATGCTGCGCAGCGATTTCAACGGCGCCGACAACGCCCGGCTCGAGATCGAACCGCTGCTCGATGCACTGTATAACGACGATGTCTGGGTACGTGACGTCCAACGCAAGGTGCGCGACATTGCGCGTCCTAGCCAAGGCAAGCAGGGCAAGCTGCCGCGTATCGGGCTGATCGGCGCCAGCCGCGGTCAGTCGAGCTATTTCCTGAGTCTGTTTCCGCAGTGGGAATCGGTCAGCGTGCCGCTGGTCGACGGTATCTCGGCGAGCCGAATCCGCGAGCGGCTCTTTCATTCCCGCAATTCGGCCAGTGACTATCTATCGACCGGCGCCGCGCACGATCTACCGGCAAACGTGCATCGCGCCTTGAATGCCTTCCACGAATCCGAAGCCAGCCAGCAGTTGCTCGAAGAACAGCAATTGCTCGAGCAATACCGCAGCGCCTGGGCCCAGGCGCCCTACCCGCCGATCTTCGTCACCGTCAATGCGGTGGTGGTGCAGTCCGGGCACGTATTGCTGGTGCGCCGCAATGCCGCCCCCGGCAAGGGCCTGCTGGCCTTGCCGGGCGGGTTCATCAACCCCCATGAACGCCTGCAGGATGCCTGTCTGCGTGAACTCCGCGAACGGGTGCGGCTGAAAGTCCCCGAGCCGGTACTCAAGGGCTCGCTACGCGACCAGCGGCTGTTCGACAATCCGCATCGCAGCTGGCGGGGCCGTACCCTCGCCGAGGCCTTCTATTTCGCCCTGCGCCCCGAACAACGCTTACCGCAGCTGAAACCCGCCAAGGGCGGTGAGCAGGCACGTTGGGTGGCGCTGGCCGATCTCGAACCGGACACGCTGTTCGAGGATCACTTCTTCATCATCCAGAACTTTCTCGGCCTGCCGGCGGGCTGGGCCGTGCCCTGACCGCTGCGCTCCACGCCTTGGCGAATACGCTGACATTACCGACCTCATGCCTGGAGGAAGTCGCGGGGCAGTTTCATCATTTGCCGCCACAGTTGCTCCACACCGGGCTTGTGCACCAGTGCGCAGCGATACAGGCGCACTTCCAGCGGAATGTCCCAGGCGCTATCGCCGGCGCGCACCAGGCGCCCATTCTCGAACTCGTCGCGAATGCAGAAATCGGGAATCCAGGCCATCCCCACGCCCTGCAATGCCATGCCCTTGAGCCCTTCGGCCATGGCCGTCTCGTAGACTGTCTTCAAGCGCATGCGGGTCGGATCGTTCTTCAGCAACATGCGCACCGAACGGCCCAGGAAAGCGCCCTGAGTGTACGCCAGGAAAGGAATCGAGCTGTCGCCACCGAGCGGATACAGCGGCCGACCCTCGGCATCGGGCATGCATACCGGCACCATCATCGCCTTGCCGATCGAGAACGACGGAAAGACCTCGGCATCGAGCTGCATGGTCGCATAGGGATCATGATAGCCGAGCATCAGATCGCAATTGCCTTCGCGCAGCACATGGATGGCATCACCGACGTTCATGGCCACTAGTCGCGTGGGCAATTCGCCGACGCCTTTCTGCAGACGCGAAATCCAGCGCGGGTAGAAGGCCAGCGCCAGCGAATGGGCCGCGACGATGTCGAGCGCTTCGTTGGCAATCGCCAGACCGCGCAGATGACTCAGGCTCTCGCTGAGCTGTTCGACCAGATTGCGCGCAGTGATCAGAAACAACTGGCCCTCCGGGGTCAGCCCCACCGGAGTCGTCGAACGGTCGACCAGGGTCGCTCCGACGGCCTGCTCCAGCGAGCGAATACGCCGACTGAAGGCCGGCTGGGTGACGTGACGCTGGCGCGCCGACGCCGAGAAGCTGCGCGTATTGGCCAGCGCCACGAAATCTTCCAGCCATTTGGTTTCGAGGTTCACCGCGGCTCCGTATCCGAAGGAAAGTTGAACGGCTAGGTGATAGGCCAGCCCTGAAGCGCCTGAGTCTATCCAAGCCCGTGCCCGGCCACCATCGCGCCCGAACGGGGCTGGCACCCGCCAGCTCCTTGGCCTATTGCACCGGCGCCAGCAGATAGGCGGCCCGCGATACCAACTTGCGCCACAGAGGCCGGCTTTCCAGTTCTTCGACGGTCACCTCGCGACAATCGCTGAAGTCGCTTTCGAGCATCGCTTCGACCTCCTCGGCGAAGCCGCGGTCGGGAATGAAGGCGGTGATCTCGAAATTGAGCCGAAACGAGCGATTGTCGAGATTGACCGTCCCCACCGTGGCGCTGTGATCGTCGATCAACATGACTTTCTGGTGCAGGAAACCAGGTTGATAACGGTATATCTTGACACCGGCACGAATCATGTCCGGCAAGAACGAGAACGCCGACAGAAACACCAGCAGGTGATCCGGGCGCTCGGGCATCATCACCCGAACATCGACACCCCGTAGTGCCGCCAGCCGCAGGGCATCCTGCACGCCCTGATCGGGCACGAAATAGGGGCTGGTGATCCACAGACGGTGCTGTGCGGTATGAATGTTGTGCTGCGTCAGCAGGCTGGCGGTTTCCTGGCCGTCGGCCGGTCCCGAGGGCACGATCACCACGTGCTGGCACTCCTCGCAGGTCACCTTCGGCTGCCACTCGAGATCGATGACCCGTCCCGTCGCCCAGTGCCAATCCTCCCAGAAGGCTTCCTGAAGCCCCAGCACGCTGGGCCCGGTAAGCATCAAATGGGTGTCTCGCCACGGCCCGTGGCGGGTATCCTCACCCAAATACTCGATGCCGACGTTGAGACCGCCCGTCCAGCCAATCACTCCATCGACGACGGCGACCTTGCGATGGTTGCGGAAATTGAGCTGGAAGCGGTGGCGAAAGCCCCGCGACGAATTGAAGGCACTGACCTCGACGCCGGCGCGAGTCAGGTCGTCAAGATAGCCGTCATCGAGTGCATGGCAGCCGATCTCGTCGTAGAGCAGAAATACCCGCACGCCTTGCTCCGCCTTGCGCTCGAGCAGATCCTTGAAGGCGATGCCCAGGCGATCGCGTCGGATGATGAAGAACTGCACCAGGACATAATCCTGCGCGTTCTCGATACCGGCAAACAGGCTGTCGAAGGTCGCCTGCCCATTGATCAGCAGCGAGGCACGATTGCCGCTGGTCATCGGCATCATCGCCAGCTTTTCCACGGCCTTGACGTGCACCTGCGCCGCGTCGCTGAGATACGGCTCTATCAAGGGCCGGTAGCGCGCGAGAATCCGCCGCAGGATCGAGTCATGCTCGCCCCGCGAAGAAACGTAGCCGTAGAAGCGCGGCCGGCCAAAGATCCAGTACGCCGGCAGCGCTGCATAGGGAAACGTGAGCAGCGAAATGATCCAGGCCACTGCGCCTTGCGACGTACGGCTGGAAAGCAGCGCCAGTACCGCCGAGAGCGCCCCGGCCACATAGATCGCGAAGACGCCGAGCCCTATAAGCCAGGAAAACATCGGCGCTCCATGCTGCAAACGGTCATCATCGCGCCTCCTCAAGCGCCGCTCTCAAGGCACGACTCCACAGCCTGGGCCAGGGTCGTGTCGTCGGCTGGCCAGCGCCGCTTCAAACGCGCTCGGCAATGATCTCTTTCCACTTCGCCGGTCCCGTCTGGTGCACGGACTCGCCCCGGGAGTCGACGGCGACGGTCACCGGCATGTCCTCGATCTCGAACTCATAGATCGCCTCCATGCCCAGATCCTCGAAGCCCATCACCCGGGATTTCTTGATCGCCTGGGCCACCAGGTAGGCAGCGCCGCCCACGGCCATCAGATACACCGCGCGATTGTCGCGGATCGCCTCGATCGCCAGCGGGCCGCGCTCGGCCTTGCCGACCATCCCCAGCAGGCCGGTCTGCTCGAGCATGGTGCGGGTGAACTTGTCCATGCGCGTGGCGGTGGTCGGCCCGGCCGGCCCCACTACCTCGTCGCGGATCGGGTCGACAGGGCCAACGTAGTAGATGAACCGCCCCTTGAGATCCACCGGCAGCGCCTCGCCCTTGGCCAGCATGTCGACCATGCGCTTGTGGGCCGCATCCCGGCCGGTCAGGAGCTTGCCGTTGAGCAGCAAGGTATCGCCAGGCTGCCAGGTCTGCACCTCGTCGGCAGTGATGGCGTCCAGATCGACGCGCTTGACGTTGCCGCCGACTTCGCGGGTGATCTCGGGCCAATCCTCCAGCTTGGGCGCCGGCAGTTCGGCGGCGCCGCTGCCATCCAGGCTGAAGTGCACATGCCGCGTGGCGGCGCAGTTGGGAATGATCGCCACCGGCTTGTTGGCGGCGTGGGTCGGGTAGTCCCTGACCTTGATGTCGAGCACCGTGGTCAGTCCGCCCAGGCCCTGGGCGCCGATGCCGGTCCTGTTGACCTTGTGGTAGAGTTCGAGGCGCAGCTCCTCGGCGCGATTCTCGGCGCCACGGGCCTGGAGTTCCTGGATATCGATGGGATCGAGCAGCGATTCCTTGGCGAGCTCCATGGCTTTCTCGGCGGTGCCGCCGATACCGATCCCGAGCATTCCCGGCGGGCACCAGCCAGCCCCCATCCTGGGCAATTGCTCGAGCACCCAATCGACCACGCTGTCCGAGGGGTTGAGCATCGCGAATTTGGACTTGGCCTCGCTGCCCCCGCCCTTGGCGGCGACATGCACCTCGACGCTGTCGCCCGGAACCAGCTTGTGGTGGATCACCGCCGGCGTGTTGTCCTTGGTATTGGCGCGCTTGCCGTCCGGGTCGGCGAGCAGCGAGGCGCGCAGCACGTTGTCGGGGTTCAGGTAGGCCCGCCGTACGCCTTCGTTGATCATGTCGTCGAGGCTCATGTCGGCTTCCCAGCGCACGTTCATGCCGACGTGCACGAACACCGTGACGATGCCGGTGTCCTGGCAGATCGGCCGATGACCGGTGGCGCACATCCGCGAATTGATCAGGATCTGGGCGATGGCATCGCGTGCCGCCGGGTTCTCTTCCCGCTGGTAGGCCGCATGCATGGCCTCGATGAAGTCCTTGGGGTGGTAATAGGAGATGTACTGCAGGGCATCGGCGACGCTCTGGATCAAGTCGTCCTGGCGAATCACGGTCATGGGGTCGGGGCTCCTTGGGTCACGCTCGCGCTGACAAACGGCCGCCACAGGCAGGTCAGGCTACCCGGCGGATTCGGGATGGCGGGATTATACCGCAACGGCCTGAAGACAGGCAGGCATAGGAAATCATGTATGATCGGACAAGCATAGATAACGGTATAAATAGCCACCCGAGGGAACGCCCATCTGCCGTCAAGATCAGGCAAGGGCGATACCCTCGCCCGACCTGCGCGGTGCGCAAGCGATTATTTGAGCTCGATCAAGCGGGCGTTGAGGGTCTGGACTCGGTCACGTAGCCGCGCGGCTTCCTCGAACTCGAGATTGTGCGCCGCCTCGTGCATGGCGTCTTCGATCTTGCCGATCTCGCGAGTCAGCTCGGGGACCGTGAGATTGCGCAGCGCCTCGATGCCATACTCCCCCGGGCCCTCGGCAACCTTGCGCTCGCTCTTGCGCCGGCTGCCCTTCTTGCCCGGCGTCTGAGCGCCTTCCATGATGTCGGCGACCGACTTGGTCACGGTGCGCGGCACGATGCCATGCGCCTCGTTGTGGGCGATCTGCTTGTTACGCCGCCGCTCGGTCTCGTCGATCGCCCGACGCATCGAGTCGGTCACCCGGTCGCCGTAGAGGATCGCCTTGCCGTTGGCGTTGCGCGCGGCGCGGCCGATGGTCTGGATCAAAGAGCGCTCGGCACGCAGGAAGCCCTCCTTGTCGGCGTCGAGGATCGCCACCAGCGACACTTCGGGAATGTCCAGGCCCTCGCGCAGCAGGTTGATGCCCACCAGTACGTCGAACTTGCCGAGTCGCAGGTCGCGCAGGATCTCGACCCGTTCCACGGTATCGATGTCCGAATGCAGGTAGCGCACGCGGATGTCATGCTCGTCGAGGTACTCGGTCAGATCCTCGGCCATGCGTTTGGTCAGGGTAGTCACCAGCACCCGCTCGCCGACCTCGGTGCGCAGACGAATCTCCGAGAGCAGGTCGTCGACCTGGGTCGAGGCCGGGCGCACCTCGATCTCGGGGTCGACCAGCCCGGTCGGGCGCACCACCTGCTCGACCACCTGGCCGGCGTGCTTCGCCTCGTAGGGGCCGGGGGTGGCCGAGACGAACACCGTCTGCGGGCAGATCCGCTCCCACTCCTCGAAGGTCATCGGCCGGTTGTCGAGCGCCGACGGCAGGCGAAAGCCATACTCGACCAGGGTCTCCTTGCGCGAACGGTCGCCTTTGTACATGCCGCCCACCTGCGGCACGCTGACGTGGGATTCGTCGATGAACAGGATCGCCTCGGGGGGCAGGTAATCGAAGAAGGTCGGCGGCGGCTCGCCCGGTTGGCGTCCCGAGAGATAGCGCGAGTAGTTCTCGATGCCGTTGCAGTAGCCCAGCTCGTGCATCATTTCCAGGTCGTAGAGCGTGCGCTGTTCGAGGCGCTGGGCCTCGACCAGCTTGTCGTGATTGCGCAGCCACTCGAGACGCTCGGCGAGCTCGGCCTTGATCCGGTCGGCGGCGGCGAGGATCGTCTCGCGCGGCGTGACGTAGTGGCTCTTGGGGTAGATGGTCATGCGCGGCAGCTTGCCGCGCATTTCGCCGGTCAGCGGATCGAACAGGCTGATCGTCTCGATCTCGTCGTCGAACAGCTCGATGCGCACCGCCTCCTCCTCGGAATCGGCGGGAAACACGTCGATCACGTCGCCGCGCACCCGGTAGGTGCCGCGCCGGAAATCCATGTCGTTGCGGGTGTACTGCAACTCGGCGAGCCGACGCAGGAAGGCGCGCTGGTCGATCTGCTCGCCGCGATTGAAGTGCAGGCGCATCTTCAGGTACTGGTCCGGGTCGCCCAGCCCGTAGATCGCCGACACCGAGGCCACGATCAGCGAGTCGCGGCGTTCGAGCAGCGCCTTGGTCGCCGACAACCGCATCTGCTCGATATGGTCGTTGATCGAGGCATCCTTCTCGATGAAGGTATCCGACGAGGGCACATAGGCCTCGGGCTGGTAGTAATCGTAATAGGACACGAAATACTCCACCGCGTTGTCGGGCAAAAACGACTTGAACTCGCCGTAGAGCTGCGCGGCCAGCGTCTTGTTGGGCGCCAGCACGATGGTCGGGCGCTGCAGGCGTTCGACCACGTTGGCCATGGTGAAGGTCTTGCCCGAACCGGTGACGCCGAGCAGGGTCTGGTGCGCCAGACCCGCCTCGAGGCCCTTGACCAGCCCCTCGATGGCGGTGGGCTGATCGCCCGCCGGACGGTACCTGGATTGGATGCGAAATGGCTTGCTCATGGGCCTGAAATGGTAGCGATGCGGTGAAAGTTCAAGCGCTCGCACCCAGATCCGAGGCCAACTGGCTGCGAATCTCGACGGTCGAGTCGGTGATCAGGCGATGGATCGGGCAGCGGTCGCTGATCTCGAGCAGGCGTTGGCGCTGATCGGGATCGTCGATCCCTGCGAAGGCCAATGACACATAAAGATAATAACGCCCATGGCGTTCCTCGCGGTCGTTGCGAGTCACGGTGACCGTGACTCCGCTCAGTGGCCACTGCTTGCGCCGGGCGTACATGCGCGCGGTGATCGCCTTGCAGGCGCCCAGCGCCAGGTCGAAGTAGTCGTGCGGATCGGGCGCACTCTCGTCGCCGCCGACGATGGCCGGCGCATCGACGAACAGGTCGTCGAAATGCTCCAGCTCGACGCGCTGGCGCAGGCTGTGGCCGTCGCTGCTGATCACCGTGATCGTCATGCATGCTCCTGTTCTCTGCAGCGCGCCTCGCTCAGCGGCCGCCTTGCTCAGTTGACGGTGACGCCGAGCCGTTCGACCGCCTTGATCAGTGCCGCGCGGTTCATGCGGCCCTCGACATCGGCGCCATGGCGACCGACCTCGGCACTCTCGACGCCGTCGACCATCATCAGTTCGCTGGTCAGACGATTGACCAGGTCGGCCTCCTCGACGCCCTCGAAGGTCAAAGACACGTGCGCCATGCCGGATGCTCCCGTTTCGCTGCTGATTATGTGCGCCCAAGTCTAGCATGCGCCGCGCACCGCGGACGCCGCCGCATGCCACGACAGCCCAGACGCACCCAGGAGCCTGTCGGACCTGGCATTGACCTGCTGCGTATCCCGACCTTTCCACCAACTCGGCCACAGCGTCAGGCCGGCGAAGGCTATTCCTCCGCCTGCTCTCGATCGGTTCCAGGCCGCTGCCTGCCTACCTGGTGCCAGTTGCGCCCGTCGCGCCCGATCAGTTCGCTGGCGCTCGCCGGGCCATCCTCCCCGGCCGCGTACCCATCGGTACGCGGATCATCCTTCCAGGCCTCCAGGAATGGCTGTACGGCCCGCCAACCGTTCTCGATGGTGTCGGCGCGTTGAAAGAGCATCTGGTCGCCGCTCAGACAGTCATAGAGCAGGGTTTCGTAGCCGGTCGAGGGGGGAAGCGCGAAGAAATCCTCGTAGGCAAAGCCCATCTGGACGGTTTCCAGGTCCAGGGTGGGTCCAGGCCGTTTGGCCTCGAAGTCCAGCCATATGCCTTCATCCGGCTGGATCTGAATGATCAGATAGTTGGGCTCGAGTCGGTCTACTCTCGTATCGCGGAACTGAGCATAGGGCGCCGGCTTGAAGCAGATGGCGATTTCGGTATCGCGGGCGCCCATGCGCTTGCCGGTGCGCAGGTAAAAGGGCACGCCCGCCCAACGCCAATTGTCGATCACGAGTTTGATGGCGACATAGGTTTCGGTATTGCTGTCGGCGTCGACATCGGGCTCGTCGCGATAGCCCGGGACCGGCTCGCCTTTCAAGGTGCCCGCCCGATACTGCCCACGCGCGGAGTTATACCGGGCCTCTTCCATCGACCAGGGACGGATGGCGCCCAGCAGCTTGGATTTCTCGCTGCGCAGGGCATCGGCGTCGAAGGCGGCGGGCGGCTCGATCGCCACCATCGCCAGCAGCTGAAACAGATGATTGGGCAGCATGTCGCGCAGGGCGCCGTTCTTGTCGTAAAAGTTGCCGCGCTGCTCCACGCCCACGGTTTCGGCGGCGGTGATCTGGATATGATCGATGTAATGGTTGTTCCAGAGCGGTTCGAACAGCACGTTGGCAAAACGCGCCACCAGAACATTCTGGACCGTTTCCTTGCCGAGAAAATGGTCGATGCGATAGATCTGATGCTCCGCCATGACCGCGAGCAGGCGCTCATTGAGCGCCCGCGCCGAGGCGAGATCATGGCCGAACGGCTTCTCGACCAGGACGCGCCGATACTGCTCGGCAGCTTCTTGCAGCAATCCGGCGTCACCCAATCGCTCGGCGATGTCGGCAAAGAAACGCGGCGCAGTCGCGAGATAGAACAGGGCATTGCGTGTCGGGCTCGCCTGGATGGCCCGAGTGATCTGTCGATAGGTGTCGGCCTGGGTGAAATCACCTTGGATATAGCGCAGCCGTTGGGCAAAGTCCGGCCATTGCTCGAGGTCGATCTCACCGGCCTCGGCATCCGGGTCGTCCGCCTGGGCGGCGAGGAAGTCGGCCAGATGCCGGCGAAAGCTCTCGTCATTGCCCGACACATGATCGATGCCCACGATCTGCAGCGCCGGATCGAGCAGGCCCGTGCGGAAAAGCGAATAGAGCGAAGGAACGAGCAGACGCTTGACCAGATCGCCGCTGGCGCCGAACAGGAACAGCGTGGCCGGAGGGGCCGTGGGGGCTTGTGAAGATTGAGAGTAAGCCATGATTCCTTATTCCTTACTGAACGTCGGGCCTTGTTGAAGCCTCGGGATGCCAAGCCGCATCGCTGGAACGCCGCTGCGGTCCGCAGGCGTTACGGTTTCTGCGCCCGACTCTGATTCGCCGAGTGTCGCGGGCTGTCGCGAAGCAGCCTGCGCGTCACGCCATTGGTCCAGCCGAAGCCATCCTGCAGCGGATATTCGCCGCCACCGCCGCCGACTGCACCCGCCTGCATGGGAATCAGCGAATACTTCTCGATCAGCTTGTTCTTGCGCTCGTAGAGTTTGCCGACCGTCTTGAGCCAGCGATCCGAGATGTCCTGAGCGAGCGCCGTCTCGTCATACTGATCAAAACCGCGCTTTGCCAGCCATTGCAGCGGGGCCCAGCCGTTGGGATGATCCCATTGCTGATCGCTGTCGATCTCGGTGGTGGCGATGCCCCCGGCGCTGAGCAGCCGCTGGCGGACCGTGCTGGCGATGCGCCGCGCCTGCTCGCGACTGGCCAGACCAACGTAGAGCGGGGTTACCGTCGCCGCAGTCAGCGCCGTGCACAGCCGGCCACGCTGCCAGTCGAAATCGAAAAAGGCGCCGGCCCGCTCGTCCCACATGACACGCCCGATCGCCTGAGCGCGCTCGTCCGCCTTGCGTTGAAAGTGCCTGGAGGTTTCGATATCGCCACCCATCGCGCTGAGCCGTGCGATCTGGGTTTCGAGTTTGAACAGGAAGCTGTTGAGATCGACCGGCAGCAGGGCCGTGGTGCGTATGCTTGCCAGCTGCTGCGCATCGTCGAGCCATCGCGAGCTGAAATCCCACCCCGAGGCCGCCCCGGCGCGTAGATCGCGATAGACCTCTCGGGCCGGGCGCGTCGATTGCCGAGCCGTCAGTACGTCCTCGAGATACGCCTCCTCGCGGGGCGTGTCGCGCTCGTCCCAATAGCGGTTGAGCAGGGTGCCGTCGCCCAGGTGGACGCAACTGCGGTGAGCCTCGCCGGGGCGCAGGGTGTCGGCGCCGGCCATCCAGTAGGCGTACTCCTTGCGCAGCTGCGGCAGGTAGTCGAGCGAACGCCTGATGACCCCGTAGCGGGCGAACAGATCGACCATCATGGCGAATACCGGCGGCTGCGAGCGGCTGAGGTAATAGGTGCGATTGCCGTTGGGAACGTGCCCGTAGGTATCGATCAGATAGGCGAAGTTGCCGGCCATGGCGCGCATCAGGTGCGGGCGGCCGCTCTCGGCAAGACCCAGCATCGTGAAGTGCGAATCCCAATAGTACAGTTCGCGAAAGCGCCCTCCCGGCACCACGTAGGCATAGGGTAACGGCAACAGCGACGAGTACCTGGGGTGTTGCTGGGGACGGCGCGTGAGTACGTCCCACAGACCGTCGATATGCACCCGCAGTGGCTGTTCGGGTGGCGAGACGTAATTGCTGAACGGCTCGCGCTCTGGGATGAAGTGCTCGTCGACGAAACTGGCGAGATCGAAGCCCGGCGTATCCTTGCGTGCCCGGTAAGCCGCCAGAATCGCCTCGGGGTCCTGACGCGGGATGCAATCGACGAATGTTTTGCTGTCGTCGAAGATCCGGCCGCACTGCACGGCGATGAACAATTCGGCGTAGCGATCGGCCGGCGTCAATGGATCGGCCGGCGCGACCTGGCTGACCCGAGCGTGAGGGTCGCTACCGGATACATCGCGATCGTCCATGGTGTCTCCCTTCGCAAGCCAGCGCACGCTGGCGGCCGGCAGTGTACGGTGGACCAGTGGCCAACACCCGCCGGCCCTCAATGAATTGTAAGAATAATAGCTTACGCCTGGCGGTCCCGTGTTCGACGGTGGCAGACGCCAGTCGACGAACACCTTGCATTCAGCGCGCCACATCCCCATTACTCAGACCTTGATATCAATTAACGCCTTGCCTCCCGGGGCGCTATAAGCGTAGGAGACTGCATGAGCGACTGGACCGCCCACCTTGAACAGCACGGTGCCCGCCTCGTCGACGAGCGGCATATCGAGTTCGGCGCGCAGGAATCCGCAGCGAGCGCACGGCAGCAGAGTCTACTCGCGCCGCTGATCCACTTCGCGGTACTCGAGATCGCCGGGGCGGATGCCGAACGTTTCCTGCAGGGCCAGACCAGCGCGCAATTGAAGCTCGCCGACGGCAGTTTCGCCGCCCCCACCAGCTTCTGCACGGCCAAGGGTCGCATGCTCGCCAACGGCCAATTGATGCGTGTCGACGAGGCGCGCTTCTGGCTATTGCTGGATGCCAGCCTGCTCGAGCCGCTGCGCAGCCATCTGGCCAAGTTCGCGGTGTTCTACAAGGTCGAGCTGACGCCGCGCGACGACCTCGCGGTACTCGGGCTGATCGGACACGACGGCCCGCCGCTGGTCGAACGCCGGCTCGATGCGACGGCGCCGACCACCTGGCAACAGATTGCGCTCGGTGGCGGCGTGGTGCTGCGCCACCCCGGCGACCTGCCGCGTCTGGTATTGTGCCTGCCACACGACGAGGCCATCGGCGCCTGGCAGAACCTGGCCCACGAGACGCTGCCGATTGGCAATGGCGTATGGCAGTTGCACGATATCCGGGCTGGCCTGGCGTGGCTCGAAGTGAGCCTGCAGGACAGCTACCTGCCGCAGATGTTCAACTGGGAAGCGCTGGGCGGCATCAGTTTCAAGAAGGGCTGCTACACCGGTCAGGAGGTGGTCGCCCGCGCGCATTTCCGCGGCCAGGTCAAGAAGCGCCTGGCACGCGGGCGATTCGAGGGCGATACGCTACCCGAGCCGGGCAGCGCCGTCAGCGACGCCGACGGCAAGTCACGTGGCGATGTGGTTGCCGCGGCGAGCGATGGCGACGGGCGTGTGGAAATCCTCGCGGTGATGACCACCCGCGAGGTCAGCGAGCCGCTGACGGTCGGCGGGCAGCGCCTCGAATGGCTCGAACTGCCCTACCCGCTCGAACGCCTCGACCCCGAGATGCTGGCCACCAGCGGAGGCTGACGCCCGTCAAGCGGCGATGCCGAACAGCCGCCGGGTATTGGTGGCACTGTGAGCCGTCACCTCGGCGACGCTCTGACCGCGCACCTTGGCGACCTGCTCGGCCACCCGCGCGATCCGGGCCGGCTCGTTGCGCTGACCCTGAAAGCCGCACAGCGGCATGTCGGGGCTGTCCGTTTCCAGCACGTAACCGTCGTCGGGCAGCGCCGCCACGGCGCGCTGCAACCGCTGGGCACGCGGATAGGTGGTCGCCCCGCCCAGGCCCACCACGAATCCCAGGTCGATGAAGCGCTGCGCCTGGTCGGCGCTGCCGGCGAACGCGTGGATCAAGCCGCCGGCCGGCAGTTCGAGCTGACGCAGTCGCTTGCCGAGCTTGTCGTTGGCGTGCACGCAGTGCAGGATCACCGGCAGGCGACGCGCCTTGGCCAACTTCAACTGGCCGTCGAGCAGTCGCCATTGGGCATCGAGGGTGTCCTTAAAGCGCGTATCGATGCCGCACTCGCCCAGCGCCACGACTTCGGGATGCGCGTCCAGCGCCTGCGCCAGCGCCTCGAGGTCATTTTCCTCGGCGTGGCGATCCATGAAGGCGGGATGCAGGCCCAACGCAATGCTGACGTCGTCGCGCCCGCCCAGCGCGACGACCCGCGGCCAACTGTCCCGGGTCGTCCCAGGCACCACGAAATGGCCGACGCCCGCGGCGTGGGCGCGCTCGAACATCGCCTGGCGATCGGCGTCGAATGCCGCGAAATCGAGATGGCAGTGAGCGTCGATGAGCATAAGCGTAAGCCGTAAGCCGTAAGCCGTAAGCCGTAAGCCAGGAAGTTGCCACTAGTCGAGCCAGTGGCAACGGTTTTTCTTACAGCTTACAGCTTACAGCTTATAGCTTACAGCTCCGGGCGCAGCCCGCTCAGTGCTCGCGGGTGGCGTTGAAGCGCACCTCGGGCCAGCGCTCCTGGGTCATCTGCAGATTGACGCGGGTCGGCGCAATATAGGTAAGGTAGCCGCCACCATCCAGGGCCAGGTTGCTGCTGGCCTTGCGCCGGAACTCGTCGAGTTTCCTGGCGTCGTCGCAGTACACCCAGCGCGCGGTCTGCACATTGACCGCCTCGTAGATGCAGTCGACCTTGTACTCCTCCCTGAGCCGGTGGGCGACCACGTCGAACTGCAGCGAGCCCACCGCGCCGAGGATCAGGTCGTTGTTGTCGAGCGGCATGAAGACCTGGGTCGCGCCCTCCTCGGAGAGCTGCTGAAGCCCCTTCTGCAGCGCCTTGGTCTTGAGCGGATCGCGTAGCCGCACGCGCTTGAAGAGCTCCGGGGCGAAGTGCGGGATGCCGGTGAAGCGCATCTCCTCGCCGACGGTGAAGGTGTCGCCGATCTGGATGGTGCCGTGGTTGTGCAGGCCAATGATGTCGCCCGGCCAGGCCTGTTCGACCTGCGCCCGGTCGGAGGCCATGAAGGTCAGCGCGTCGGCAATCTTGACGTCCTTGCCGATCCGTACATGGCGCATCTTCATGTTCTTCTCGTACTTGCCCGAGCAGACCCGCAGGAAGGCCACCCGGTCGCGGTGCTTGGGGTCCATGTTGGCCTGGATCTTGAATACGAAGCCGGAAAAGCGCTCGTCGTCGGCGCTGACGTCGCGGGTATCGGTCTCGCGGGCCTGCGGCATCGGCGCGTACTCGACGAAGCCGTCGAGCATCTCGCGCACGCCGAAGTTGCCCATCGCGGTGCCGAAGTAGACCGGCGTCAGCTCGCCGCGGCGATACGCCTCGAGGTCGAATTCGTGCGATGCCCCGCGCACCAGCTCGACCTCCATGCGCAGCTCCTCGGCCTGATCGGCGCCCAGCACCTCGTCGACCTCGGGGTTGGCGAGCCCCTCGATGCGCACGTCATCGGGGATGCGGCTGCCCTGGCCCTGCTTGTAGAGATGGATGACGTCGTTGTAGAGATGGTAGACGCCGCGGAAATGCCGCCCCATGCCGATCGGCCAGGTCATCGGCGCGCACTGGATGTTCAGGACGGTCTCGACCTCGTCCATCACCTCGACCGGATCGCGGGTGTCGCGGTCCATCTTGTTGATGAAGGTCAGAATCGGCGTGGTGCGCAGCCGGCAGACCTCCATCAGCTTGATGGTGCGGGCCTCGACGCCCTTGGCGCCGTCGATCACCATCAGCGCCGAGTCCACCGCGGTCAGGGTGCGGTAGGTGTCCTCGGAGAAGTCCTCGTGCCCGGGCGTGTCGAGCAGATTGACGATCCGCCCGTTGTACGGGAACTGCATCACCGAGGTGGTCACCGAGATGCCGCGCTCCTGCTCCATCTTCATCCAGTCGGAAGTGGCATGCCGGTCGTTGCGCTTGCTCTTCACCGAGCCGGCCAGCTGGATGGCGTTGCCGAACAGCAGCATCTTCTCGGTGATAGTGGTCTTGCCCGCGTCGGGGTGGGAAATAATGGCAAAAGTTCTTCTAAGCCCGGCTTCTTGGGCTATCTGGCTGGCTGTCATTCGTGGGATCGCTGGTCTGGGTACATCCGTCGCGGCGCACATCGCCGCGCCCGGCTGACGTGAATGGGCTGGCGATCAATTCTACGGGCTACACGATCCGAGTTGTAGCCTGACGCCGGGCGAGTTCGGTTATCATGCGCGAATCAGCCCACCGGAGAGCCCATGCAACAGCCGCCCCCCCTGCCCTTGTCGACCCCCAACCGCAACCTGGTCCGGCTGACCTTCGTGCGCGGCATCACCTGGACCGGCTTTCTCGCGGCGATCATCATCGGCATCGAGATCTTCGACTTCCAGTTGAGCGTCACCCCGGTGATCGGCGTGATCGGCGCCATGGGGCTGATCAATATCGCCAGTTGGTGGCGGCTCGGCCGGCCCCGCTCGGTTACCGATCTGGAATATCTGCTGCATCTGCTCGCCGACATCGCCGGGTTGACGCTGCTGTTCTACTACACCGGCGGAGCGACCAATCCGTTCATTTCCTATTACCTGGTGCCGGTGACCATCGCCGCCGCCACGCTGCCCTGGCGCCACGCCTGGATCATCGCCAGCGCCGCGCTGACCGGCTACACCTTCCTGATGCTGTTCTACGAGCCGGTCCCGCAGCTCAGCCCCGCCGTGGTCGGCCTCGGTATCAGCCTGCACGTGCTTGGCATGTGGCTGAATTTCGGCCTGTCGGCAAGCCTGGTAACCTTTTTCATCTACAAGATGGCGCATGCCCTGCGGCGTCGCGACAGGGCGCTGTCGCGGACCCGCGAGGCGGCACTGCGCAACGAACAGGTGCTCGCGGTGGCCACCCAGGCCGCGGGTACCGCCCATGAACTGGGCACGCCGCTGTCGACCATGGCGGTACTGCTCACCGAGATGCGCCGCGACACCGTCGACCAGCCAACGCTGACGGCCGATATCGACCTGTTGCGCCAGCAGGTCGATACCTGCAAGGCGCGCCTTCAGCAACTGGTCGCCAACGCCGACCGGCGACGCCTCGCCGAGCCCGATTCGCGCCCCGCCGTCGCCTGGCTCGAGCAGGTGATCCAGCGCTGGCTGGTGCTGCGCCCGGATGTCACCCACCGGGTCGAGATCCTCGGCAAGCGCGGCACGCCGCTGCTGGCGATCGACGCGACGCTGGAGCAGGCGCTGATGAACCTGCTCAACAATGCCGCCGACGCCAACCCCGAGGATATCGTCATCAGTCTCGACTGGAACGCCGACGAGGTGATCATCGATATCCGCGATCACGGCCCCGGAGTGGCCATGTCGATCGCCGACCAGCTCGGCGACACCTTCGTATCGACCAAGACCAAGAGCAAGGGCATGGGCATCGGGCTGTTTCTCACCCACGCCACCATCAACCGCTTCGCCGGCGGGGTGAGCCTGTACAATCACGAAGAGGGCGGCACGCTGACCGAGGTCAAGCTGCCTCGCCTGCTTGCCGGCCAATGAGCGGCCGCCACACCCATCGCAGTAGGGAATATCGCCATGCCAACCCCTGAACGCCTGCTGATCGTCGACGACGACGAGATATTCTGCCGCGTCATGGAGCGCGCGCTGAGCCGCCGCGGTTACGAGGTGATGACCGCGGTGGACGCCGATCAGGCGCTGAGCCTGGCTCAGCAAGCGCCACCCCAGCTGGCCACGCTGGATCTCAAGCTCGAACACTCGTCGGGGCTCAAGCTGCTGCCCGAGCTGCTGGAAATCGTGCCGGAGTGCCGCATCGTGGTATTGACCGGCTATTCGAGCATCGCCACCGCCGTCGAGGCGATCAAGCTGGGCGCGGTCAACTACCTGTGCAAGCCGGTCGATGCCGACGAAGTGCTTGCCGCCTTCGAGCGCGACGACGGCGACCCGGACATCGACATCGCCGACCACCCGCCATCGATCAACCGCGTCACCTGGGAACATATCCAGAAAGTCCTCCAGGAGCACGACGGCAACATCTCGGCGACCGCCCGCGCGCTGGGCATGCACCGCCGGACCCTGCAGCGCAAGCTGCAAAAGCGCCCGGTCAAGCGCTAGCCAAGCGATGGTCCTCGTATCGGCCCTCGCCCGGGGCGGTGCTAGACTGACGCCAGCGCACACATCGACCAGGAGGAATCATGCAGCTTGCCGAGCGGCTCGCCATCGCCACCGACATCGCCGAAGAAGCCGGCCGGGAGATTCTCGCAGCCCGCGCGAATCCCTCCTACGAGAAGCGCTATAAAAAGGGCAGCGAGCTGGTCACCGATGTCGACGTCGCCATCGATCGAATGATCAGCCAGCGCCTCGAACAGCACTTTCCCGGCGAGCCCCGGCTCAGCGAGGAGCTTACCCCGGACCGGGAAACCCTCGATCAACGCGGACCGCTGTGGGTCGTCGACCCCATCGACGGCACGGTCAACTTCGCCCAAGGCCTGCCGCATGTGGCGGTATCGATCGGCTGGGCGCTCGACGGCAAGATCCAGGTCGGCGTGGTACACGCACCGATCCTCGGCGAAACCTTTACCGCGATTCGCGGCCAGGGCGCCAAGCGCGACGATCGGCAGATTCGCGCCAGTCTCGCCTCCAGACTCGAGCGCAGCCTGATCGCCACCGGCTTCCCCTATCGCCGCGACGGCCGCGCGCCGCTACTTAGGCGTTTCTCGGCGGTCATGCAGAATTGCCAGGATATACGCCGCTGCGGCTCCGCTGCGCTCGACCTGTGCAATGTCGCTTGCGGGCGACTGGACGCCTACTACGAGAGCGTCTCGCCCTGGGACTTCGCCGCCGGCCTACTGATCGCTCGCGAGGCCGGCGCCCGCACCGGTCACGTCTACGCCTGTCCCGAGGGCATAACCGAGGATCTCTACGGTGAAAATATCGTGGTTGCCGCACCCGATATCTACTCGAGCCTGCGCAAGCTGCTGAAAGATGCCGACGAGGCCCGCCACGCTGGCGATGACGCAGCTTCATAGCGCCATGCAATGACCTGGGTAGTGGCGCCCTATTGGCATACGCGGCCACGATGCCTGACAATCGGCGTCAACGTTCTAGTCAAGATTCATCAACGCTCAGGAGAGCCCATGATCACCGTTATCTTCGGACGTTCCGGTTGCCCTTTCTGTGTACGTGCCAAGGACCTTGCCGAGCGGCTCAGCACCGCACGCGATGACTTCGAGTACCGGTACATCGACATCCACGAGGAAGGCATCACCAAGGCCGACATGGAAAAGACCATCGGCAAGCCGGTCGAGACCGTGCCGCAGATCTTCGTCGATCAGACGCACATCGGCGGGTTCACCGAGTTCGACCAGTACGTACGTGAAAACGAGTTGATGCCCGAAAGCGTCAGTTGAGCGACGCAGCGCTGACCTCGAACGCCGGCCTCATGGCCGGTGTTTTCATTTCGAGGTGCCGACGGACGTGACGCAGATCAACCCGGCGACACCCTCGCTGGCCAGCCTGACGATTCCCGTCTATAGTCGTGGCATTCCCGGGCGATGCCCGGCATGACGGAGACTTCAGCATGGCGGCTCAAGACACCCTGCCCCACGATCACCCGGTCGGCGATCGCCACCGGCAACTGATCGATGCGACCCGCGGCTACCCGCCCATCCGCACCGCCGTGGTCCACCCGTGTGACGAGCTGTCCCTGGGCGGAGCGCTGGCCGCCTGGCGCCAGGGAGTGATCGAGCCGCTGCTGGTCGGCCCGCGAGCCCGCATCGAGGCGACCGCCGAGAAGCTCGATGCCGATCTCGACGAATTGAGGATCGTCGATACCCCGCATAGCCATGCCTCGGCGGAAGCCGCCGTCAGGATCGCAGCCAGCGGCGAGGCGCGGGCGCTGATGAAAGGCGCCCTGCATACCGATGAGCTGATGAGCGTGGTGCTCGCCCGCGAGGCCGGCCTACGCAGCGAACGCCAGATGAGCCATATCTATGCGCTGGATGTCGCCAGCTACCCACGGCCGCTGCTGATTACCGATGGCGCCCTGCATATCCAGCCCGACCTGTCCGCCAAGCGCGACATCGTCCAGAACGCCATCGATCTCGCCCACGCGCTGGGCCTGGAGCGTCCCAGAGTGGCGATCCTCTCGGCGGTCGAGACCGTCAACCCACGCATCCCCTCGACGCTCGATGCCGCGGCGCTGTGCAAGATGAGTCAGCGCAGCCAGATCGCCGGCGGCGATCTCGACGGCCCGCTGGCCATCGACAACGCGGTTTCGGTAGCGGCGGCCCGCGCCAAGGGTCTCGACTCGGCGGTCGCCGGCCGCGCCGACGTTCTGGTGGCGCCCGATCTGGAAGCGGCCAACATGATCGCCAAACTGTTGATCCATCTCGCAGGCGCCCAGGCCGCCGGGCTGGTGATGGGGGCCCAGGTGCCGATCATGCTGACCAGCCGCAGCGACGATATCGCCACCCGTCTCGCATCGGCGGCGCTGGCCTGCCTGGTGGTACTGCACAGCGACAGCCAGCCATGAGCAGCCCGATCCTGACCATCAACGCCGGGTCGTCGTCGCTCAAGTTCGCGCTCTACGACCAGGGACGGCAGCGGCTTCGCGGGCTCGTCGAGCGTATTCACGAGGCGCCACGCCTCAGCCTTCACGAGGAGGCTGCCGGAACCGAGGGATTCACGGTCGAAGGCACCGGCCACGCCGCAGTCGCGCATGCCCTGCTGGATTGGCTGGAGGGCCACGTCGGCCAGGCGTCGTTCGCCGCCGTCGGCCATCGCGTCGTACATGGCGGTCGCACCCATGACCAGGCCCGGCGCGTCGACGCTGCCCTGCTGGACGAGCTCGACGAGCTGGTCCCGCTGGCTCCATTGCATCAGCCACAGGCACTGGCGATTATCCGGCAGATCCACGAACACTGGCCGGATCTGCCTCAGGTCGCCTGCTTCGATACCGCTTTCCATCGCACACAGCCATGGCTCAATCAGTGCTACGCGCTACCGCGCCAGCTGACCGACGAAGGCATCCAGCGCTATGGCTTTCACGGCCTGTCCTATGCGCATGTCGCCCGCCAGCTACCCGACCTGCTGGGCGAGCGGGCCCAGGGTCGTGTGCTGGTCGCCCATCTCGGCCACGGTTGCAGCATGTGCGCGATTCGCGATGGTCGGAGCCTAGCCACTTCGATGGGTTTCACGGCGCTCGAGGGTCTGATGATGGGACGTCGCGCCGGCAGCCTCGACCCCGGCGTGGTGCTCTACCTGCTACAGGGCAAGAGATGGAATGCCGAGCAAATCGAGCGGATGCTTTATCACGATAGCGGCCTCTACGGCGTCTCGGGCGGGATTTCCGACGACATGCGCGATCTGCTCGACAGTCCGGATGCACAGGCCCAGGAGGCGGTCGCCCTGTTCGTGCGTCGCGCAGTCCGTGAAGCGGGGGCGCTGATCGCGCTGCTCGGCGGACTCGATGCCCTCGTCTTCACGGCAGGCATCGGCGAAAAAGCCGCGGCGGTCCGGCGCGCCATCTGTGCCGAGCTAGGCTGGCTGGGCATCGCGCTCGACGATACCGCCAACGCCCATCACGCCCGGCGCCTGGATACCGGGCGCGGGCCGCGGGTCTGCGTGGTGACGGCCGACGAGGAAGCCGAGATCCACCACTCGGTCAGCGAGTGCCTGGCCATTGCCGGCGACTGAACATGCACGAATTCTTCAGCGTTGAATAACCCGGCGAGCAGTTGAAAGCTCATCCATGTCAAGCCCCTATACTAGGAATCAGTGGGACTTGGCGCTGAGCTGCTGCAAGGCCCGGACTTTCGGCCAACGCCATCGATCCATTGCGTCCAATAGGGCGCCGTTCGCCTCGATCGATCAATTTGATGCGAAACCCGCGCTTCTCGCGACGATCGGCCAAATCCCACGGACTCTGGCTACTCAAGGCACAGGCATGGAGCGCCAACGCATGCAATGCGAAGAATTCCTGCAGCAATTATGGCTGGATTACGTTCACTTGCACCCCGATCTGGGGTCGCTGGATTTCAAGCCATCGCCGAAAAACGCCGAATATCTGGTCATCGTCACCCTCAACCACGGTCCGTTCAGCGCCGAAGCCTTGCTGCCGACGCTCCGGCACTTCGGCTACCGCTGCGCCGGGCAGTACGCGATGGCCGATCGTGGCGTGCTGATAACGCTGCTCTCGCCCGCCACTCCCGGGCCGTGGCTGGTGCTCGGCGAACTCCAGCCCGGCACCCTGACGCGTGAACCGCGTCGGCAACTGGAAGCACTGGTCAACCAGGCGCAGCATTGCGATACCCGCGGTCAGAACCTGCTGTGCCGCGGCCGCCCTTGGCCGATGCCCGACTGGACGACGTATCAACAGTTGCGCCAGGCCCACCCGCTGGCCGCCTGGCTGGCGGCGCTGGGCCCACGGCTGCACCATGCCGGCTTCGATTGCGACAGCCTCGGCCATCCCCTCGAGGCGCTCGACCAGCGATTGCAACAGGCGGGCCTGATCCGCTCCAGCGATCGTCAATCAGGGGTCTTCCCGGTGTCGGCATTGCTCGATTATCGCTTCTATCCCGCCTGCACCCGTCGCCTGGCCTTCGCCGACGGCGACGAACATCGCATCGCGCTGGGCGGCATCGCCATGGTCCAGAAGCGCCTGAGCAACAACCATGAGCGTGCCGCCGAATTGCTGCTGCCCGAACATACCCGCTGTGCGATCGCCTGAAACGGCTCAGTCGGCCCGATCGGGGTAGATATGCCTGCCGGCCGCGCCGAGCGCCGCCCGCCCACGCCGCTCGGCGGGGTCCATCTGCTGCTCGGCCAATGCCTCGCCCCCGGTCGGCGCCTCGTTGAAAGCGGCGTTTTCGTAGTCATGATGGCTGAAGTCGAGTTCCAGCTGATGCGGCTCGTGGCGGGGATCGAGCTCGCTATGATAGTGCGGCGTCTCCAGAATCGGCATGGGCGCATAGGGCTCCTGGGCGATCGGCTCTTCGGTGACGCTCGGCGCATTGTACAGGCGCACCATCACGAATATCGCCAGCGCCAGCGCGGCGGCGCCGAGGAACAGCCACAGTCCTTCCGGCCCCAGCACCTGCATGACCAGCGAGGCGCTGAACGGACCGATGATCGAACCGATGCCATACCAGATCATCAGCTTGGCGTTGGCGGCGATGATTTCGGAAGGCCCGAGCCAGTCGTTGGTGTGCGCCAGGCTCAGCGAGTACAGCGTGAGCAGCATCGCCGTATGCAGGCAGGCCACGATCAGCAGCGCCAGATAGCTGTAGTTGGCGGCCAACGAGATGAAGGCCCCGGTCACCGCCATCACCGCGGCCATGCACAGGATTACCTTGCGCCGGTCGAGACGATCGGAAATCCGCCCCAATGACCATTGCGCAACCAGCGCGACCAGCGTGGTGGTGGCCATGAACTGGGCGGTCTGGCTCGTTGACAGCCCGATCTCCTGACCGAAGAACGGCGTCATGGCGAAGTATGCCTGAGCCATCAGGCCCGCGGTGAAAGCCCCCACCAGCCCCACCGGGGCCCGCTTGTACAGCTCCTTGAGCCTGATCTTGTGGGCCACGTCATGGCTCGACTGCGAAGGCCCGTGGATACGATGGATCGACAACGGCACCAGCGACAGCGCGAACAGCATGCCGGCCACCGAGAACAGCACGTAGGAAGCCGGGTCGGCGATGTTGAGCATCCACTGCCCCCCCCGCCAGCGACAGGGTCGAGATCACCAAGTACCAGCCCAGCACCTTGCCGCGGTTCTCGTTGTTCGATTCGCCCGAAACCCACGACTCCATCACCATCAGCAGGCCAGCGGTGGCCGCGCCCCCGGCGACCCGCCAGACCAACCAGGCCCAGGGGTTGATCCAGATGCCATGCAGCATTGCGGTAACCGCGAGCATCGCCGCACAGGCGGCGAATACCCGGATGTGCCCCACCGAACGGATGCGTTTTTCGAGAAAGTAGCTACCCAGCACGAAGCCCAGCGAGAAGCTCGACATCAACAGGCCCGCCATTTGCGACGGGAAGCCCTCCAGGGACATGCGCACCCCGAGCAGGGTCATGATCAGTCCGTGGCCGAGCAGGAAGCTTATTTCGCAGACGAAAAGAATCGGCAGGGTTGACGGCAAGCCGCGCAAGGGCGTCACCTCCAGTGCGATGGCGAAAAACGAGACCGCCGGAGCGGGTGAAAACCCGTCCGGCGGCTGGAATGCGCTAGCGATGATAGATTGTAGCCCGCGACCATTACTCCCACCAAGCCCGTTCTATCGGCCGGTGGTTATGCACGGCAACTGTATAAACCGTGTGGGCAATGGCTGGGCAATCGGCCCCGAGCCTTTAGTGGCGTACCTTGTTGGATGACATCTGCCTGCGCGACCAGCAACCACGACAACCCTGTCATCCGAAAGGCTCCTTGTCGAGCCGCCGAGCAATCGTGACAATTCTCCGGCAGCCGTTTTTCAATGATGGTGTCTTGCGCTGCACAAGCCGTGCCTCCGGGTCGTCACAAGCGCCCGTCATCGCTCACCGGCCGATCAGGCACCCAGGACCAACCCCGGCGCGCGCCAATCATAACCATCCCGGACAAGAAAAAGGAGCGGAAAGATGACCACGCCACTCTGGCAGCCTTCCCAGGCGAGCCTCGAAGCCACCCAGATGCATGCGCTGATGCAGCGCATCAACCGCGAGCATGGTCAATCCCTCGCCGATTACGCCGACCTGCATGCGTGGAGCATCGACAACCTCGAGCACTTCTGGCCGCTGGTCTGGGAATTGGGCGGGGTGATCGCCGAGCAGCGCGGCGACAGCGTGCTGGCGCGCCCCGATGCCATGCCCGGTGCGCGCTGGTTTCCCGAAGCACGACTCAACTTCGCCGAGAACCTGCTGCGCCGACGCGACGCCAAGCCGGCGTTGATCGCCTGCGACGAGCGCGGCCGCCGCCGCGAGCTGAGCCATGGCCAGCTCTACGAGCGGGTCGCCAGGCTCAGCCAGGCGCTGCGTGACAGCGGCGTCACTCCCGGCGATCGCGTCGCCGGTTTCGTGCCCAACAGCGAGCACGCGATCATCGGCATGCTCGCCACGGCCAGCATCGGTGCGGTGTGGTCGTCCTGCTCGCCGGATTTCGGCTTCAATGGCGTACTCGACCGCTTCGGCCAGATCCAGCCCAAGGTGCTGATCGCCACCGATGGCTACACCTGGAACGGCAAGTCGATCGATACCCGCGATCGCCTCGCCCGGATCAGCCAGGCGATCGATTCGCTCAACCAGGTCGTGGTGTTTCCCTTCCTCCACGACGAACCCGACATCGGGGATATCGACAAGGCCGTCGCCTGGGACGATTATCTCGACAATTCGGCCCGCGAGATCGCCTTCGAGGCGCAACCCTTCGACCACCCGCTGTACATCCTCTACTCCTCCGGCACCACCGGCGCGCCCAAGTGCATCGTCCATTCCGCCGGTGGCAGCCTGCTCCAGCATCTCAAGGAGCAACGCCTGCATACCGACCTCGACGCCGACGACGTGCTGTTCTACTACACCACCTGCGGCTGGATGATGTGGAACTGGCTGGTCTCGGGCCTGGCCTGCGAGGCGACCCTGGTGCTGTTCGACGGCTCCCCGTTCGCGCCGAACCCGCAGGTGCTCTGGGAGATCGCCGCGCGCGAGCGCATCAGCGTGTTCGGCACCAGCGCCAAGTACATCGCCGCCTGCGAGAAGCAGGGCCTGGCGCCCGGGCAGGACCACGACCTGTCGGCGCTGCGCGCGGTGCTCTCCACCGGCTCGGCGCTGGCCCACGAATCGTTCGACTACGTCTACCGCGACATCAAGCGCGAGCTGCTGCTGGCCTCGATCTCCGGCGGCACCGACATCGTCTCGTGCTTCGCGCTGGGCTGTCCGATCCGCCCGGTCTACCGCGGCCAGTTGCAGTGCCGCGGGCTGGGCATGGCGGTCGACGTATTCGATGACGACGGCAATCCGCTGCGCGGCGAGAAAGGCGAGCTGGTGTGCACCCGGCCCTTTCCGTCGATGCCGGTGGGCTTCTGGAACGACCCCGACGGCGAGCGCTACCGCGAGGCGTACTTCTCGACCTTCCCGGGCATCTGGGCGCACGGCGACTACGCCGAGATCACCGCCGAGGACGGCCTGATCATCCATGGCCGCTCCGATGCGGTACTCAATCCCGGCGGCGTGCGCATCGGCACCGCCGAGATCTACCGCCAGGTGGAAAAGGTCGAGGGCGTGCTGGAATCGTTGTGCATCGGCCAGGAATGGCAGGATGACGTGCGCGTGATCCTGTTCGTGCGGCTGAAGGAAGGCGTCACCCTCGACGACGCACTGCGCGACGAGATCAAGCGCACCATCCGCGCCAATACCACACCGCGGCACGTGCCGGCGCGCATCATCCAGGTCGCCGACATTCCCCGCACGCTGTCGGGCAAGATCGTCGAGCTTGCGGTGCGCAATGTCGTGCATGGTCGACCGGTCAAGAATCAGGACGCGCTGGCCAACCCCGAGGCGCTGACGCTGTATAAGGACTTGCCCGAGCTGCAGCACTGAACGGCGACGTCCGTTGGCTGGGCAATATGCCACTCACGCCGGCGCCAAGCATTGGCCAGCGTGAGTGGCGCAAGGCTGGGCAGCTTCTCGCGCTTGCAGTAGCATGACCGCCAAGTCACTGATGGAGAATGGCATGTCGACCCTGAAGGGGCTCGTCAGCCTGCTACTGCTGATTTTCTGCACGCTGTTCTGGGGCGTTCCACTGCTAATCCTGACAACGCTCAAGCTGATCACCCCGACCCGCCGCCTGCGCCTGCACGTGCTCGGCGGGCTCAATCAGGTTGCGCTGGCCTGGCTGGGCACCAACCTGTGGTGGATGCGACGCTGGATTCGTCCGCTCCTCGACATCCACGTTCCCGAGGGGCTGTCTCCTCACCAATGGTGGCTGGTGATCGCCAATCACCGCAGCTGGACCGATATCTTCGTGCTGCAGATGGCGCTGCATCGGCGGATTCCCATGCCGCGCTTCTTCATCAAGCGCGAGCTGATCTGGGTGCCGATCGTCGGCATCGCCTTCTGGGCACTGGAATTCCCCTTCATGCGCCGCTACAAGCGCCACCAGCTGGCCCGCAACCCGGCTCTGGCCGAACGAGACCGGCGGGCTACCAAGCGGCTCTGCGAACACGCCCAGCAGATGCCGGTGGCCATCTACAACTTCGTCGAAGGCACGCGCTTCACGTCCGCCAAGCAACGCGCGCAGGATAGCCCCTATCGCCACCTGCTGCGCCCCAAGGCCGGCGGTAGCGCCCAGGTCATCAACCTGCTAGGTACGCGACTCAACGGGGTCCTCGACGTGACCCTGAGCTATGCCCGGAAGCGCCCCAACTTCTGGGACTTTCTCTGCGGTCGCGAAGGACCGATGACGCTTTACGCCCGTCATATCGAGTTGCCGACATGGATGCTCGGTGGCGATTACCATCAGGACCCGCACTACAAGGAACGCTTTCAGCAATGGCTCAACGCTCTGTGGCAGGAAAAGGACGCCAGACTCGACTCGCTGCGCTGATCCTGCTTCTGCTTGTGCTGAGCGGTTGCGCCTCGCAGTCGCGGCCCGCGGTCAACGGCGGGCCGCTCGCCGGTAACTGGGTGAGCATTCGCCCCGGCGATACGCTCGGCGAACTGGCGCGCCGCGCCGATGTCCCGCTGTTGCGCCTGCAACGCTTCAATCCCGGCGTCAAGGCCCGCCAGTTGCGGGTCGGCCAGCGCATCCTGATCCCCACGCAACGCGAGCGCGCCCCGGGTGGCGGGCCGTATCGCTATCAGATACGGCCCGGCGATACGTATACCGAAGTGGCGCGGCTTTTCGACACGACAGCGGCGCGCATTCAGGCCGCCAACCCACGACTGTCCCCTGGCCAGCTCAGGGTTGGCCAACTCATCAAGGTTCCCCTGTCGGGCCCGTCCGCCGGGAGCACCGCCAGTCGCCCCCGGCCCGCGAAACCCGCCTCGACCCGCACCGCCAGCCTGCCCGACCCCGGCCCGTTGCCCAAGCAGCAAAAGAACTGGCCCTGGCCGCTCGACGATTATCGCCTGGTGCGCGGTTTCGGACCCGATTCGCGCGGCACCCTTCAGCCCATGCTGCTGGCCACCCAGCAGGGCAAGCAGGCGCAGGCGGTCGCCGATGGCGAGGTCAGCTTCGCCAACTCCATGCGCCAGCTCGGCCGGGTGGTGATCGTACATCACCCCGGCAATCTGCAGAGCGTCTACGCCCTGTGCGGCGAACTCAAGGTCAAGGAAGGCCAGTCGGTCAAGGCCGGCACGCCGCTGTGCACGGTCAGCCGCAACGCCACCACCGGCCGCTACGATCTGCTGTTCGACGTGCGTTACGGCGGCAAGCCCATCGACCCTCGCAAGGTGCTGCGCTGAGCCGCGTCACTGACTCTTAACGCCCTTGTCGCACGGCTGTCATTGCCGTTTGCGATGCTGACGACGTTCAGCACGACGAGGGATACCGCATGCGCCTCGCCATGGTCAGCGAAACCTGGGCCCCCGACATCAATGGGGTCGCTCATACACTCCATCAACTCAGCCAGGCACTGATCCAGCGCGGTGTGACGCTGCAACTGATCCGCCCCCGCCCCTTCCAACCCGGCAATGCGGCGGGCATGGAGCACGAGCTGCAGGTCACCGGATTTCGCGCCCCGACCTACCCCGACGTGCGCCTCGGCATGCCGGCGCGCAAGGCGCTGACCCGGCTGTGGCGAGAAGCCCCTCCCGACGCCATTTATATCGCCACCGAAGGCCCGCTGGGCTGGGCGGCACTCAACCTCGCCAGGCGGCTGGGCATCCCCGCCGTCAGCGGCTTTCACACCAACTTCGATCACTACGCCGGCGACTATGGCCTGTGCTGGCTCGAAGCGCCGATACGCGCCACGCTGCGCTATTTTCACAACCGCAGCCAGGCCACGCTGGTGCCGACCGAACAACGCGCCGCGGAGCTCCGCGAGGCCGGCTTCAAGCGCGTGCGAGTCATGGGCCGCGGCATCGATGCCGAGCACTTCGGCCCGCACAAGCGCGACATTGAGTTGCGCCGACGCTGGGGCGTCGGCGCGCACCAGCCGGTGGCGTTGCATGTCGGCCGGATCGCCCAGGAAAAGAACCTCGATCTGCTGGTCGAGACCTTCACGGCGATGCAGGCCGTGCAGCCCGATCTTCAACCGCTGGTGGTCGGCGATGGGCCTCAGCGGGCAGCACTTGAGAAGCGCCTGCCCGGCACAATCTTCACCGGTTTCATCGACAACGAGTCGCTGGCTCGCCATTACGCCAGCGCCGATCTGTTCGTCTTCCCCTCGCGCTCGGAGACCTACGGCAACGTGGTCGCCGAAGCCATGGCCAGCGGCCTGGGCATCGTAGCCTTCGATTACGCGGCCGCCGCCATGCTGATCGACCACGATCGCAATGGCCTCAAGGCCGACTTCCACGATAGCGCCGCCTTCGTCGCCCATGCCGCGGCGCTGTGTCGCAATTCCGCCCAGACCGCGTGGCTGGGACGCGCCGCTCGCCAACGGGTCGAGCGGCAGGCCTGGTCACGGGTTGCCGATGACTTTCTCGCCACCCTGCTACAGGTTCAGGAGACGGCACATGGAAAACCGTACTCTGCAGGCATTTGAACGACTCGATCTGCTCGAATGGCAGACTTGCCACCGCCTGGCCGGCTATAGCCGCCACTGGCCGCTGCTGCTGACGATGCGCATCGCCAGCCGACTGGGCGACTGGCCGATCTGGGCCGTGCTGATCGCCTCTCAGGCGCTGCTCCACGGTATCCGCGGTTGGTGGCTAACCCTGCAATTCGCGCTGACCGCCGGCGTCGCGGCGCTGATCTATCGGCTGGTCAAGACCCGGCTGTGTCGCGAAAGACCGTTTATCACCTTCAAGCAGATCGCCTGCACCATGCCGCCGATGGATAGATACAGCTTCCCCAGCGGGCATACCATGCACGCGGTGGCGTTCACCACGCTGACCGCCGATAGCGCGCCCTGGCTACTCGCGGTGATCGCGCCCTTGGCGGTGCTGATCGCAATGTCGCGGGTGGTGCTGGGGTTGCACTATCTCAGCGATGTCGCGGCCGGCGCCCTGCTCGGCTACCTGATCGCCGAGACCAGCCTGTGGCTGTGGCCGGCGACGCCTCTGTAGACAGGCCCGCTTTCGGCTAGCCAACGCCGAATGCGCGTGACACGCTTAAAGCATGCCGTTCATCGCCACGTCAGGCTGGGAAGTCTTGCTATCCCGGCCTCCGCTACTGCTTTATCGCCACTGCCTGGATGCCGAGCGGGCCGATGCCCTGCTGGCACGCCTCGAGCGCGAGCTTGAGTGGCAGCGCCCCGAGCTGACGCTCTACGGGCGGCGCCGTCCCATACCGCGCAGCCAGGTGTGGATGGGCGATCCCGAGGCCAGCTACCGCTATTCACAGCGGGATTTCCAACCCGAGGCCTGGCATCCGGCGGTGCGCGAGCTGGGCGATCGCGTCCAGTCGCGGGTCGCCGAACACGACCCCGACGTGCGCTTCAACAGCGTGCTGATCAACCGCTACGCCAGCGGTGACGAGCGCATGGGCTGGCACAGCGACGACGAACCCGAACTCGGCTCAGCGCCGCTGGTCGCCGCGCTGAGCCTGGGCGCCGAACGGCCGCTGCGCTTTCGCCATCGCCATGAACCGCGCCAGGCCTTCAATGTCTGGCTTCCCCACGCCAGCCTGCTGCTCATGGGGCGCGGCTGTCAGCGCGTTCTCCAGCATGCGCTGCTGCCGCGGGCGATTCCCGGGGTCCGTCTCAGCCTGACCTTTCGTCAGGTACATGGACCCGGCACCCCGCCGTCGACTTGAACGACTGGAAAAAAAAGGCCACCCGATTGGGGGGCCTTTGAACAAGATAACGGTATAAGAAGTCTACTATAACGCCTTTCAGCCGCGATGATAGCCCGGCGTGACGAAGGGCATCTTGCTGATCGTCATCGCCAGGCGCTTGCCGCGCACTTCGGCATAGACCACGTTATCGATCTCGGCGGATTCGCTGGCGACATAGCCCATCGCCACCGGCCTGCCCAGCGTCGGGCCGAAACCGCCCGAGGTCACTTGACCGATCGAGTGGCCATCGGCGTCGAACAGCTCCGCACCCTCGCGGACCGGTGCCCGCCCTTCACCGAGCAGGCCGACACGCTTGCGCCGGTGATCGCGGGCCTGCAATTGATGCAGAATCACGTCCGCGCCCAGAAAGCCCGCCTCGCGCTCGCCGCCGATACGCCGGGGCTTGCCGACCGCCCAGATCAGGTTGGCCTCGATCGGCGTGGTGGTCTGATCGATATCGTGGCCGTACAGACACAGCCCCGCCTCGAGGCGCAGCGAGTCGCGCGCGCCCAGGCCGATCACCTCGACCTCGGGTTGCGCCAGCAACATCCGCGCCAGACGCTCGGCGTCCTCGGTGGGCACCGAGATTTCGAAGCCGTCCTCGCCGGTATAGCCACTGCGGCTGATCCATACCGGGATGGCGTCGATCGCGAAACGCTCGTGCTGCATGAATGTCAGTTCGCAAGCCGCGGGGCAAAGCCTGCGCATCACGGCGGCGGCCTGCGGCCCCTGAAGGGCGAGCAGGCCGCGGTCGAGCTCCTCGATCCGATAGTCGCCACCCAGGCCGGTGCGCAGGTGGGCGATGTCCTGGGCCTTGCAGGCGGCGTTGACCACCAGGTAAAGCTGGCCGTCGCCGGCGTTGACCACCATCAGGTCGTCGAGGATGCCGCCCCCGGTCCCCGTGAACAGCGCATAGCGCTGAGTGCCTTGTGCCAGCCCGACGATATCCGCACAGACCAGGCTCTCCAGGGCCTGCGCCGGATGCGGCCCGTGCACCACAACCTGACCCATGTGCGACACATCGAACAGCCCACAGGCCGCGCGGGTGTGCTCGTGCTCCTTCTTGACCCCCAAGGGATATTGCACCGGCATCCGGTAGCCGGCGAATTCCACCATCTTGCCACCCAGTTCGAGGTGCAGGTCGTATAGCGGGGTCGTGCGCAGATCGGTCATGATTGCTCCAGGGTCAGGTTGTTGGGCGGTCTCAGCGACCGAGGTCTTCGCCGGGCAGCACCGTCTTGCCGGCAAAGTAGTCCCGCGACAGCTTGAAGACCACCGGAGACAGCAGCGCCAGAGCGATCAGGTTGGGTATCGCCATCAGCGCGTTGAAGACACTCGCCATCAGCCACACGAACTCGAGCGGGGCGACGGCGCCGGCGAAAATCGCCAGAATGTAGATCACCCGATAGACCTTGATCGAGGCGACGCCGAACAGGTATTCACAGCATTTCTCGCCATAGAAGGCCCAGCCGAGGATAGTCGTGAAGGCGAACACCGCCAGCGCGAAGGACACCACGTATTGGCCGACCCCCGGCAGCGAGCCGTCGAACGCGATGCCCGTCAGCGCGGCGCCGGTCTCGCCGGAAGTCCACTCGGCGCTGGTCAGGATCGCCAGCGCCGTCACCGAACACACCACGATGGTATCGATGAAGGTGCCGAGCATCGCCACCAGGCCCTGGCGAACCGGATTCTTGGTCTGCGCCGCGGCATGGGCGATCGGCGCGCTGCCGAGCCCCGCCTCGTTGGAGAATACTCCCCGCGCCACGCCATACTGGATCGCCTTGGCCACCGCGGCGCCGGCAAAGCCACCGGCAGCGGACACCGGCGTGAAGGCATACTTGAAGATCAGCCCCAGCGCCGCGCCAATCTGATCGGCGTTGATGATCACCACCAGCAGGCCACAGACGATATAGGCGATGGCCATGATCGGTACCAGCTTGCCGGCGACCTTGGCGATGCGCTTGATGCCGCCGAGGATCACCGCGCCGGCCAGCACCATGATCACTACCCCGGTCAGCCAGTGCGGCATGCCCAGCGATTCGCTGAGGCCATCGGCAACCGAGTTCGACTGCACGGTGTTACCGATACCGAAGGCCGCCACCGCGCCGAAAAATGCAAACAGCCCGCCCAGCCAGGCCCACTTTCTGCCCAGGCCATTGCGGATGTAGTACATCGGGCCGCCGACATGATCGCCCGCCTCGTCGACCTCGCGATAGCGCACCGCCAGGACCGCCTCGGAGAACTTGGTGGCCATGCCCACCAGGGCGGTGATCCACATCCAGAACACCGCGCCCGGGCCACCCAGGAAGATCGCGGTGGCCACGCCGGCGATATTGCCGGTGCCGATGGTCGCCGACAGCGAGGTCATCAAGGCGTTGAAGGGCGAGACCTCCCCCTCCTTCTCGTCGCCCTCGGCGGTGGTCCGCCCCTGCCAGAGCAGCTTGAAGCCCGTCCCCAGCTTGCGAAGGGGCATGATCTTCAGGCCCAACTGCAGATAGAGGCCTACCCCCAGCAGCAGGACCAGCATCAAAGGCCCCCATACCACGCCCTCGACGGCTGAAAAAAAGTTGGTCAATGCATCCACGTCCGTTCTCCCCTAGCGGTTGTTGTCTTGGCAATTATCAAGCCGAGTGTGGGCTCGCGACGAGCGTAAGCAAGCAAGCACCCGGCGGAATTCGCTATTATGACGCCAAATTCAAGTTGGAAAACCCGACTTTCTGCTGGTTTGCATCAATAATGCAGAGTCCCACGGAGCAAAGGTGGCACGTGGGATCCGGATAATTGTTTCTTTTAGGAAACGCGACAACATTACCGAGCGTCAGCGCGAATCACAAGGACTCGACTTCACCCGCGTCGCCGTTGCGAGCGCCACGCTCCGAACATGCCCTTTTCACGCTGCGTACGCACCCATGGGGCCTGGATGCGGCAAGGTCTGCTGCACACTGACTGGACTTGCCCGGCAAATCTGCCCACCCTTACTCTGACGGTCAGGTCATAGCCTCTCGGAAGCGTCTTGCCAGGCCCTGCGTTGGCGGCCAAAGGCTCGCCAACCGATGCTTTTCGCGATACGATTCCCCGATAAGAAAACTTCTTTTCGTATAGGAAAACCTCATGAGCAACATTCCCGCAAACCTGCGCTACACCGAAAGCCACGAGTGGGTCCTCGACAATGGCGACGGCACGTTGACCATCGGGATCACCGACCATGCCCAGGAGGCGCTGGGCGACGTGGTCTTCGTCGAGCTGCCCGAAGTGGGGCGCGCGCTCGACAAGGGCGAGGAGTTTGGCGTGATCGAGTCGGTCAAGGCCGCCTCGGATCTGTACGCGCCGCTGGATGGAGAAATCGTCGCCATCAACGAAGCGCTCGAGGACGCGCCGGAAACGGTCAATAGCTCGCCCTACGAGGATGGCTGGCTGCTTACCCTCAAAACCGGCGACAGCGACGCGCTCGATGACTTGCTCGATGACTTGCTCGATGCCGACGCCTATGCCGCCATCGTCGACGCAGAAGCGTGAATTCGACGGGGCGGGCAGCGCGCCCGCCCTTCCATCATTCGTTTGATGACGTCTTTTCCCGGGCCTGACCGCCCCTCTTTCCTTCAGGGTGCTGCATGTCTACAGACAACCGTCGCCTGGCCGAGCTGGTCAGTCATGATGCCTTCGTTCAACGTCACAACGGCCCCGATGCCGACGATGCGCATGCCATGCTCGCCGCGCTCGATGTCGCCGACATGGCCGCGCTGATCGACAAGACCATTCCCGCGGGCATTCGGCTCGACCGCGAACTCGCCCTCGAAGCCCCGCGCGGCGAGGCGGAAGCGCTGGATTACCTGAAGCGCCTGGCCCGCCAGAACAAGGTCTTCAAGACCTACATCGGCCAGGGCTATTACAACACCCACACCCCGGCGGTGATCGTGCGCAACGTGCTCGAGAACCCGGGCTGGTATACCGCCTATACGCCCTACCAGCCGGAGATCGCCCAGGGTCGTCTGGAGGGACTGCTCAATTTCCAGCAGATGGTCATGGATCTCACCGGCATGGACCTGGCCAACGCTTCGCTGCTCGATGAGGCCACCGCCGCCGCCGAGGCCATGGCGCTGTGCCGGCGGGCCAACAGGAAGGTCAAGAGCGAGCGCTTCTTCGTCGCCGACGACGTCTTTGCGCAAACGCTCGACGTGTTGCGCACCCGCGCCACCTACCTGGGCATCGAACTCATCGTCGATCGTGCCGAGGCGGTCGCCGAGCATGAGGTCTTCGGCGCGCTGTTCCAGTATCCCGGCGATGGCGGCCGCGTACACGACCTGGCGACGCTGATCGGTGCCGCCAAGGACAACCAGGCGATGGCCTGCGTGGCCGCCGACCTGATGAGCCTGGCGCTGCTCAAGGAACCCGGCGCGCTGGGCGCCGATATCGTGCTCGGCAACTCGCAGCGCTTCGGCGTGCCGATGGGTTTCGGCGGCCCGCATGCGGCCTTCTTCGCCACCACCGACAAGCACAAGCGCTCGATCCCGGGACGCATCATCGGCGTGTCCAAGGACAGCCGCGGCAATACCGCCCTGCGCATGGCCATGCAGACCCGCGAGCAGCATATCCGCCGCGAGAAGGCGACCTCCAACATCTGCACCGCCCAGGCCCTGCTGGCCAACATCGCCGGCTTCTACGCCGTCTATCACGGCGCCGAGGGCCTGCGCACCATCGCCACGCGCATCCATCGGCTGACCTGTATTCTCGCCGAGGGCCTCGCGCGCAAGGGCGTGAGCCTCGAACACGACAGCTGGTTCGACACCCTGACGCTCACCGGCGTCGATGTCGGCAAGATCCACGGCCGCGCGCTGACTCACGAGATCAACCTGCGCCTGCATGACGACGGCCGGGTCGGCGTCAGCCTCGACGAGACCACCACCCCTGCCGATGTCGCGGTGCTGTTCGACGTGCTGCTCGGCGAGGAGCACGAACTGTCGGTCAGCGCACTCGACGAGGCGCTCGTCGCCGAGGGCCGCGACGGCATTCCGACGGGCTATCACCGCGAGAGCGAATATCTTACGCACCCCAACTTCAATCGCTACCGCAGCGAGACCGAGATGCTGCGCTATCTCAAGCGCCTGGAGAATCGCGACCTGTCGCTGACCCACGCGATGATTCCGCTGGGCTCGTGCACCATGAAGCTCAACGCCACCAGCGAGATGATCCCGATCACCTGGCCGGAGTTCGCTCAGACCCACCCCTTCGCGCCCAACGATCAGACCGTCGGCTACAAGCAGATGATCGATGAACTGGCGGCGTTTCTGGTCGAGATCACCGGTTACGATCACATCTCCATGCAGCCCAACTCCGGCGCCCAGGGCGAATACGCGGGGCTGGTGGCGATCCGCCGCTACCAGGCCGACATCGGCGAGGGCCATCGCGATATCTGCCTGATCCCGAGCTCGGCGCACGGCACCAATCCCGCCTCGGCGGCGATGGCGCAGATGAAAGTGGTGGTGGTCGAGTGCGACGACAGCGGCAACATCGACGTCGTTGACCTGCGCGCCAAGGCCGAACAGCACAGCGACACGCTCTCGGCGATCATGATCACCTACCCCTCCACCCACGGCGTGTTTGAGGAGACGGTGCGCGAGGTGTGCCGGATCGTGCACGAGCATGGCGGCCAGGTATATATCGACGGCGCCAACATGAACGCCCAGGTGGGGCTGTGCCGCCCCGGCGATTTCGGCGGCGATGTCTCGCACCTTAACCTGCACAAGACGTTCTGCATCCCGCACGGCGGCGGCGGCCCGGGCATGGGACCGATCGGCGTCAAGGCGCATCTTGCGCCATTCGTGTCCAACCACGTGGTCACGCCGATCGCCGGGGTGCGCGAGGCGTGCGGCGCGGTCTCGGCGGCGGCCTACGGCAGCGCCTCGATCCTGCCGATCTCGTGGGCCTACATCAAGATGATGGGCGCACGCGGGCTGCGCGAGGCGACCGAGCTGGCGATCCTCAATGCCAACTACATCGCCCGGCGTCTCGCCGAGCACTATCCGGTGCTCTATCGCGGCGCCAACGGCATGGTGGCCCACGAGTGCATCATCGACACTCGCCCGCTCAAGACGAGTTCGGGGATCAGCGAGGAAGACATCGCCAAGCGCCTGATGGACTACGGCTTCCATGCGCCGACCATGTCGTTCCCGGTGCCCGGCACGTTGATGATCGAGCCCACCGAGTCGGAATCGCGCTACGAAATCGAGCGCTTCTGCGAGGCGATGATCGCGATTCGCGAGGAAATAAGACGAGTCGAGGACGGCGAATGGAGCCTCGCGGACAACCCGCTGGTCAATGCCCCGCACACCATGGCCGATCTGCGCGACGCCGAGTGGCCGCATGCCTATTCCCGCGAGCTGGCGGCGTTCCCGTCGCAGGCCACCAAGACCGGAAAAATCTGGCCGGCGGTCAATCGCGTCGACAACGTGTTCGGTGATCGCAACCTGATCTGCTCGTGCCCGAGCATCGACGAATACCGCGACTGACGGCATCTGACTCAACGAACCGGTGCCAGGGCGATGTCAGCGACGCCCTCCCCGTCGCCAGCGGAAATAGCGCGCCAGCCAGCCGAGCAGGCGCTCGGGCTTGTGGGCGTTCTTCCACACGCCGGCAGTGCCTTTGACGGCTTCCGAGAGGGTCGGGTAAGGGTGAATCGTGCCGAGCAGCTTGTTGAGCCCGAGGTTGTGCTTCATCGCCAGCGTCAGCTCCGCCAGCCATTCCCCGGCGTTTTCGCCGACCAGGGTGGCGCCGAGGATGCGATCCTTGCCGGGCACGGTGAGGATCTTGACGAAACCGGCGGTGGCGCGCTCGGCGATCGCCCGGTCGCTCTCGGCCATGGCATAGCGGGTGACCTCGTAAGCGATGCCCTGCACCTTGGCCTCGCGCTCGTTGAGCCCCACCCGCGCCACTTCGGGTTGCAGGTAGGTCACCGCGGGCATGATGCGGTAGTCGACCTTGAAGCGCTTGAACTCGCCGAACAGGGCGTTGACGGCGACATGCCAGGCCTGGTGCGCGGCGGCGTGGGTCAACTGATAGGGGCCGGCGACATCGCCGCAGGCCCAGATGTTGGGCAGCTTGGTCTGTAGCTGCTCGTTGACCTCCAGAGTGCCGTTGTCGCGAGTGGCGACCCCCAGCGCTTCCAGCCCGAGCCCGTCGACGTTGGCCTGACGACCGACGCTGACCAGCAGGCGGTCGAAGGGGATACGCGCCTGGCCACCGTCGGCCGCCTCGACGAGGAGCCGGTGCTCGCCGTTCTCGACCGTCACCGCCAGCGCCCGGGTGCCGGTCATGACCTCGAGGCCCTCCTCGGTGAGCAGGCCGGCGACGAATTCGCCGACCTCGTCGTCCTCGCGCCCCAGCAGCTGCTCGGCGCCCTCGACCAGCGTGACCTGGCTGCCCAGGCGGGCGAAGCTCTGGCCGAGCTCGCAGCCGATCGCGCCACCGCCCAGCACCACCAGACGACGCGGCTGCTCGGTCAGCGTCCACAGGTTCTCGGAGGTCAGCACGTCGACCTGCTCGATGCCTGGAATCGGCGGCACCATGGGCGTGGCGCCAGTGGCGATGACGATATGCCGAGCCGTCAGCGGCTGGCCGTCGACATCGACCGTCCACGGCGAACGCAGCCGCGCCGTGCCGCGCTTCACCTCGACGCCCAGCCCGCTATAGCGCTCCTCGCTGTCATGGGGCGCCACCTCCTCGATGACGCGCCGCACGTGATTCATGACCTCGCCGAAGTCGATACGCGAAGGCCCCGCGTGAACGCCCATTCGCTCGGCGTCGCGCACGTTCTGGGCAGCCCGCGCGGCGCGAATCAGCGCCTTGGAGGGCACGCAGCCGGTATTGAGACAGTCGCCTCCCATGGCGTCGCGTTCGACGAGCGCGACCTTGGCTCGCACTGCGCTGGCGATGTAACTGGTCACCAGCCCCGCCGAGCCGCCGCCGATCACCAGAATGTCGTAATCGAAGCGCCGAGGCTTGGTATGTCCCCGGTAACGCTTGCGGCGTTGCAGCCCGTCGACGAGCCTACGCGCGATCAGCGGGAAGACGCCCAACAGGGCGAATGACAGCAGCAACGACGGCGACACGACGCCACCCAGCGATTGCAGTTCGCCGAGTTGCTGGCCGGCGTTCACGTAGACCAGCGTGCCGGGAATCATGCCGATCTGGCTGGCGACATAGAACACCGAGGTACGCAGCCGAGTCAGGCCCATCGCCAGGTTGACGACGAAGAACGGGAAGATCGGTACCAGCCGCAGGCTGAACAGATACAGCGCGCCGTCGCGTTCGACACCGCGGTTGATCGTCTTCAGATGGCGCGAAAAACGACGCTCCACGGTTTCCCTGAACAGCGTACGGGAAACCAGGAAGGCCAAGGTGGCGCCGATCGTGCTGGCGAAGGAGATGATCAAAAACCCCCAGCCCAGGCCGAACAATGCCCCACCCAGCAGCGTCAGCAGCGTAGCACCGGGCAGCGAAAACGCGGCGATCAGCACATAGACGAGGAAGAAGCCGCCGGCGACCAGCCAGGGCGCATCGGCGAACCATTGATCGAACCGCCCTTGCAGCGACTTGATGGACTCGAGCGTCAGGTAATCGTCGAAGCCTCCCGCGAAGAAGGCCATGATCGCCACCAGCACCATGCCCAGAATCACCACGCGATAACGTTTCAATCCATTTCCCCTGTGCCCACGCTGGTCGATGGGTATCGACGTCGCCGGTGACGCGATACCCGCATGCTTCAGTCACTCGGCCAAGCAGCCCGGATGGCGACGCGTTCATATGTTGAGTCGCTACCCGACCAATATCCTTGCAGGCCACCGCCGTCGCCACCATGAAAAAAGCGATACACCGACGCCGGTATATCGCCCACCTTCTCTTGCGCGACCGCTAGTGTCGCACGTTCACATCTCTCAAGTACGCGGATCCTGCCATTCGAGAGGCTTTAACTCGTCGTTGAGCGGCGTGCCGGCGATATGATTGGTGTAGTTGGATAGCGTCTTGAGGCTGACGGCAATCACCAGCTCGAGCAACTGCTGTTTTTCGAAACCGGCCTCCAGAAACGCCTGAATCTCGGCATCCTTGGCCCAGCCCCGTGCCTCGACGAGATGCTTGGCAAAGCGCGACACGGCGTTGAGTCTCGGGTCATCGGGGTTTTGCAGCTCGCGCAGCTTGGCAATGTCGCCCTGCGGCACCTTGGCCGCTTTCGCCCCACCGGTATGAGCGGCCACGCAGAAGCTGCAGCCATTGACGGAACTGATGGCGAGTAGCGCGACCTGCTGCTGCGCCGCCGTCAGACTGGTCCGTGAGTAGATCTCGTCGAGCGTCTGGTAGGCCTCCAGCAGCGCCGGAGCCTCGGCCATCTTGGCGAACAGGTTGGGCAAAAACCCCATCTGTTTTTGCGTGCTTTCCAGGCGTTCCTTGGCTTCCTGGGGCGCGCTGTCGACCGTATGCAGTGTGAAGTCCGTCATGTAACTCTCCTCGTGATGACGTATGTCAGCCACCAGCGTAGCCCCCCTCGGGCGCAAAGAATGCTACTCCACGTCTCCAATTCATGTCGCAGCGTACACTATCAAGCCAAAATCGCTGCGGAGCACGGCCACGCATGCTTGAGTGATGGGCCTTTTACCTGATAGCGGAAAACACACATGATCCTGGTATTCGATATCAATGAGACGTTGCTCGATACCGCAGCATTGACGCCACTTTTCGAGAAGATGTTTGGCAATGCGGCCGTGCGTGGCGAGTGGTTCCTGACCCTGGAAGGGGCATGGATGACGACCACCCTTTCCGGTCGCTACTTTCCCTTCGGATTGCTCGCGAAAAGTGCCTTGCGGCAAACCGGTTTGCGTCATGGTGTCGACATTAGCGACGACCACCAGCGCCAGCTCATTGACATACTGGTCACCTTGCCACCGCACCCCGATGCAGCGCCTGCCCTCACCAAGCTTCGCACTGCAGGCTATCAATTGACCGCTCTGACCAACGGCACCCTCGACGCCGTGCAGTGTCAGTTGGAAAACGCCGGATTGAGAGACCTTTTCGACGCCGTGCTAAGCGTCGATTCCGTAGAGACCTACAAGCCAAGCCCAATCGCGTACCAATATGTTGCCGATCACTGGCAGGTATCACCGCGTGAGCTGGTCATGATCGCGGCTCATGGCTGGGACCTTATCGGCGCCGCCAGCGCGGGATATAGGACCGGGTTCATCGCTCGCCCCGGAAAAGTAATCGACACACAACTCTTCGAGCCGGACTGGCAAGCCGATTCACTCACGACGCTGAGCCAGCAACTGATGGCAGACGTTAAAACGTAAAGCCGTGACTGAAAGAGTGAAGCGACATGTAAGGTGTAGAGTCACCACACGACTGAACGAGAACACTCCCTCAATTCTTGTCTATTCCCTGGAGACGACAATGATCGACGTCATGGTAGCGTATCCCAACCAGAATGATCTTACCTTCGATGATCAGTACTACCTGGAAAAACATGTTCCTCTTGTCGAGGAAAAACTAGGCGAACACGTCCTGCGTTATGCGAGAATTCATCGCGGTACCGATGCCGCGTCTCCCTACCACTTGATGGCTCATCTGGGATTCGATTCGGCGGAGGCTTTCGAGTCGGCTTTTGACGCCGTGGGGCAGCAGCTCATGGACGACGTTCCCCACTTCACCAATGTGGAACCGGTGTTGCAGGTCAGCGAGGTGGTCACTCCGTAGCGTGCGTTTTAAGACGTGAGGGCGGCTCGCCCCTGATCCGCTTGTAGGCCTTGCGAAAGGTGGATTCCGAGCGATAGCCGCTGGCCAGCATGGCTCCCACGATGCTCTCGCCGTTGGCGAGGGCCTGGTCCGCCAATATCATGCGCAGCCGTCCTTGATAGCGCACCACGGTCATCCCCACGACGCGATGGAAACGTTCACTGAAACTCGAACGGGAAAGCCCCACGGCACGGGCCAGTTCGTGCAGCGTCCAGTCGCGTCTCGGATCTTCATGCAACAACTTGAGTGCACGGCTAATAGGGGCGTCCAGAAACGCCATCAGGTGACGGTGATCGAGCAGCTGCGTCTCCAGACAGTGGCGCAGCATCAGGATCAACAGGGCATTGGCCAAGGCATTCGTCACCGGGGCGTGTCCGGGCGCATTGCCGTTGGACAACTCCTGGGCAAAGGCCTCGACCGCATGTTGAAACGTTTGCCCACGCGCCTGCCGGGGAATACGCACGATACGCGGCAACGCGCCGAACCAGGCCGGGGGGACGTCATGCACGAAGCGAAAATGGCCGCAGATCAATCCCACGCCCGGTCGTGAACTGCGTAGCGTTACCACCTGCGTCGGCGTATCGGCGGGCACGCCCTGGGGTGTAAGTTGGTGCGGCGTATCACCGGGAAAGAACGCCAAGTCGCCGGCCTGCAAATGCTCCTCGCCCCCGTCATGCCAGGCAAGACGACACTGCCCCTCGGTCACCAGATGAAAGCTCGGGGCGACGGCATGTTCATGCGACAGCAGCCAATCGCCGCATTGCTTGGCGACATGGTAAAAATCACTCCCCATGAAGATGGGTTTCAGGAGTGCCGTCAGTGGATCCCGGGCAACGTCTTCTCGTGTTTCGCGGTGTGTCATCGAGAATCGCCACCCAGATCGAAGGGCGTTGTCGGGGTCTGATGTTCCAGGACGCGTCCTGCATCGTGCATCAATTGAAACTGCTTATTGCATTGCTTGCAGGCCCCGCACATGGCTAGGTGAAATTTCAGCGCCATTTTTTCCTGAATGCCCAACGGCACATCCAAACGCTTCGACATCAGCCGCGTGGCCTCTCGGCACATCAGCATTTTCATGAGTCGGCCTCCGCCAGCCAGCCCTTTTCCAGACACGCGCGCAACAACAGGCGGCCGCGATGCAGGACGACCCAGCAGTTGTTTTCCTGGATACCGACCTCTTCGCAAATCTGACGCGTGGAGAGCCCCATGAGTTCGCGCAGCGTGAAGACCCTGGCAATATTATCGGGCAGCGCGATCATGCAGCTATCGAACACCTGCCAGAACCGCTCGCTGGCAAGCGTGCTCTCGGGATCGCCCCAGGACCTGGGGCGCGCCATTCTCGTCCACCTGCCGGTGTCCTGAAATTGCCGTTCGATGGCCTCCTCGACGCCGTCATCGTCCCAGGACTGCCATTGTCCCCGGCGCTTCTGGGCACGCAGTGCATCGAGAATCTTGTGTTTCAGAATCCCAAAGACCCAGGTCTCGTAACCGGATTTTCCTTCGAAACTGTCATTTTTCTCGACGGCGGTGATCAGAGCCTCCTGCACGACATCGTCTGCCTCGGAGGCATCGCGCAATTGCAGACGCGCGAAAGCCAGTAGCCGCGGCCGTACCGCCGCCAGGCGACGTTGACGCTCGCCGAGAGATCCCGCGTCAGATGACGAATCGGGTCTTGCTGCCATGATGCGCTTCCCCTTCGATGAGCATCGCCCATCATGGCAATAAAACGTGTCATCCACCATCCGCCCAAACCCGCATCGATACCCTAGCGTCCAGCATGCGCCAGCGTTCGAGATCGCGTGGCGTGTCGACATCCCGTGTCAGCATGACGCTATCTCTGCTCTGATTCACCCCGGACAATCCGGGGGCGCCGGCGAGTCGGAGAAGCCGACGCCGTAATACCAGGCGGTGGCGTCGCCGCCCGCGTTGTCGCCATCGCTCATCAGCGCCACGCCGTCGATCGTGTTCGCGGCATCGCCGAACAGCGTCTTGAAATCGGCGCTCACGTCGCGCACTTCCGCCCGCCACTCGCCGAGCGGCGAGCGTTTTCCCTGAAGGGCCAGCAGCATCGCCCGGTCGGTGAAGGCATTCGGCCAGCGTGCCCCGGCGGCCTGATTGGAGGACCATACGTAGTTCACCGATTGCACCTGCCACGGCAGCAGCCCCGTCTTGCGCGCCACGTAGAGCCGGGCGGGGTAGTCGTCACCGGCCCGGGTACGCTCGTCGAGCCCCGCATAACGGGCATTCACCTTCCAGCACCAGCGCAGGTAAGGGGTCTCGCTCAGGTCGATCTCGCGCTCCAGGTACTTGGCGGAGGCCTGGCCCCGCGCGTTTGCCTCGAGCACCTCGACGCCGCCGTCGCGAACCACCGCGTAACGCGTCTGCCCCTCGAAGGAGCGCGTCGACCAGGACACCATGTCCCGGGCGGAGAAATCGATTTCAGCGGCCACGGCGCTTGTCGAGAGCGTCATGCTCCCCAGGACAAGCGCCCGAAAAACCCAGTGATACGTCATCATGTGCGTCCCTCCTGGTCGATACGTCCCATTGCGACACCTCATTCGGTCAACCTCACGATACGCCCGTCGGCCGCCCGGGCGTCGGCCTCGTCGTGGGTCACCATCAGCGTGGGGAGCCGGTGATCGCGCACGCGCTCGAAGACCCAGTGACGAATCTCGCCGCGCCGCTCGGCGTCCAGCTTGGAGAACGGCTCGTCGAGCAGGATCGCGCGCGGCTGCGACAACAGCACCCGCAACAGCGCGACCCGCGCCTTCTGCCCGCCGGACAGCGTCGCCGGGTCGCGCCCTGCGAACGCCTCCAGACCCACCGACAACAAGGCCTCATGAATGCGCTCACGGCGTTGCCGACGCGTGCCTTCGCGCGCCATGCCGAAGGCCAGGTTGCCCCCGACGTCGAGATGCGGAAACAGCAGCGGATCCTGAAACAGCACCCCCACACGACGCCGCTCGGCGGGCAGCGTATCGATGCGTGTCTCATCGAGCATCACGCGTCCCCGCGCCTGGAAGGCCGGGTTCAGGAATCCCGCGATGAACGCCAGCAAGGTGGACTTGCCCACACCGGAGGGCCCCATGACGGTCAGCACCTCACCGGGGGCGACCGTGGTGTCCAGACTCAGCAGGCGCTGCTGGCCCTGTTCGATGACGATGTCGTCGAGCATCAATGACGCCATGGCATGCATCCTTTCATCAATCGGCACCTGGCAGCAGACCGCGCCGCCGTCGAAACACATAGCGCGGCACCCGCATCGCCAGCAAAAACCCCAAGGCCGGCAGCAACAACTGGACCAGGGCGTAGATGGCGGTCAGCCGCCGGTCCCCGCCGCTGGCCAGGCTGACCGCCTCGGTGGTCACCGTAACCACGCGCCCGGCGCCCAGCAAAATGGTAGGCAGGTACTGGCCGACGCTCACCGCGAAGCCCACCGCCGCCGCGGTCAGGATCGGCGCCAGCAACAACGGCAGGCGCACGCGCAAGAAGACCCGCCATGGCCCGGCACCGAGGCTGCGTGCCTGATGGCTCCAGCGCGGGTCCAGGCGCCGATAGCTTTCCGCCAGGGACAGAAAGACGTAGGGCAGCACGAACACCGCATGCCCGATGATGACCGCGCCCAAGCCGGGCCGGACGCCGACTTGCGCCTGGATCATGACCAGCCCGAACAGGAAGGCCACCGATGGCACCAGCAGCGGCAGGTACAGAATCCGTTGCGCCCAGGGGCGCATCGGCCGACGGCGCTGGGTCTCCGCCTCCAACGCGCCCAGCACCATCACCACCGAGACGAGGGTCGCGGTGAGCGCGACGCCGAGCGTTTGCCACACCGGGGCGATCAGGTCATCGGCCGCGTTCAGCCAGTTATGCACGGTCGGCGGCCAGGGCAGGAACTGCGGGAACGGCCAGTACCCGGCCACCGACCACAGCGCCAGCCCCGCCAGGGCGGACATCATCAGGCCCAGCACCGTGCGCATGGCCAGCCAGGCGATGCTGCCCAGCCAGCGCTCGCCGCAGTGGCGCCGCCCGTCCCGGCACCAGCCCCGGCTTATGCGTGCCACCAATCGCTCCAACGACCACCAGATCAACAAGGCAGCCAGCGTCAGCAGCAGTTGCAGCATCGCCCCCGCCGAGGCCATGAAGCGCATCGACAGCGCGGGGTCGTTGAGCCAGCCGACCACCGACACCGCAAGCGTCGAAGGCGTCGTGGGGCCCAGGATCATGGCCACGTCCACCGTCGAGGTGGCAAAGGCGATCACCGCATAGACGGGCAACCGCAGCAAGGGATAGAGCCCGGGCATGACACCCTTGAGAAAGGCCGTCAGCGGACGATAGCCCAGACTGCGTGCCACGCGCAGGCGCTCGCCGGCCTGGCACTGCACCAGGGCTGCCAGGCTCATCAGCAGCAGGAAGGGAACCTCCTTGATGATCAAGCCCAAGATTAGCGACAGCCCCCAGGCATCGCCGGGAAACGCATAATCCGGTGGGTAGGCCCAGCCGCTCAGCCAGGGCGAGAAGCCACGCACCACCCACCCCGATGGGGTCAGCAGGAACGCCAGGCCGATCGCCGCCGCCGCGTGAGGCACCGCCAGCAACGGCGACAGCCAGCGCTGAATGCGCCGATACAGCGGCGTGCCCAGGAAGCTGCCCAAAAATAGCACCACCAGGACCAGCGACAGCGCCGTGCTGGCCAACCCGGTCACCAGGCTGAGCCGCGCCATGTCGGCGAGGCCCGGTACCGCGAAGAGCTGCCGCCAGGGGACCAGGGTCAGGTGTTCACCGCCGAGTACCGGCAGCCAGCCGAAGGCTGGCGCCAGCGCGCCCAGCGTACCGGCGGCCACCGGCACGCTGAGCAAGGCGATGGTCAGCCAGGGCAGCACCCCGAGGACGAGCCGGTAGGCAACGGCCGATGTCATTGCGCGCCGTAACGCTGCCGCCAGGCCTGCTCGAGGGGCTCGATCCAGGAGGGATGGGGTTCGCGCAGCGTCTTGCCCAGCGACGGCGGCGGCAGGCTCTCGGCAGCCCGGCCATCGCGGGTGAACGCCTCACGCTGATCGGGGCTCAGGCGCGACATGTCCAGCACCGTGGCATCGCCCCACAGCGCAAGATCCTGCTTGCGGGCCTGGGCCTCCGGCGAGAGCAGGAAGTTGGCGATCGTCAGCGCGCCGGCCTTGTGCTGGGCATTGAAGGGAATGGCGACGAAATGCACGTTGCCCAGCGTGCCGCCGTCGAGAATATAGCTGCGCGTGGTCGGCGGTAGTTGATAATCGAGCACCCCGGCAGCCGGCGCCGTGGGGGTGAAGGTGAACGCCAGGCTCAGCGCCCCGTCACCCATCAACTGGCGCATCTGAGGCCCGCCCGAGGGGAAGCGTTCGCCCTCGCGCCATAGATAAGGCTGCAAGCGGTCCAGGTAGTCCCATAGCGGCGCGGTGACGGCCTCGAAATCGGCTTCGCCGACCGGCGCATAGAGCGCCTCGCGCTGCTCGGTCAAGGCCAGCAACGCCTGCTTGAGGAAGGTCGTGCCCAGAAAGGCCGGCGGCTGCGGATAGGTGAAGCGCCCCGGGTGCGCCTGGGCCCAGTCGAGCAATGCGGGAATGCTGCGCGGCGGCGCGTCGACACGCCCACTGTCGTAATAGAAGGTGAGCTGTGCACGCCCCCAGGGCGCTTCGTAGCCCTCGACCGGCAAGGTGAAGTCCTCGCGCACTTCGGGGTTCTGCTCGGGGGCGGTCAGCGAGAAATTGGGCAGTCGCTCGGCCCAGGGACCATAGAGCAGGTCATTTTCCTTCATGGCGGCGAAGTTCTCGCCGTTGAGCCAGATCAGGTCGAGCGCACCTCGGTCTTCGTTATCCGCCGCCTTCTCGGCCAGCACGCGGGTCACCGCCTCGCCGGTATCGCCCACTTTGACGTGCTCGAGATCGATGCCGTAACGCTCGCCGACCTGCTCGGCGACCCAATCGATATAGGCATTGGCGCGCGGATCGCCGCCCCAGGCGTTCCAGTACACGGTCTGCCCCCGGGCGGCCGCGGTCACCGAATCCCAATCCGACAACTCGTAGGCCTGGCCCATGGTCGGCAACAGCGACAACACCGCCACCAGCAAGCCTCGCGAATACGTCATGCCTCTCTCCCTCGATTGATCACCGTCTTGGTCGTGGCGCAGCGACATTCGTTCTTCGTGGGCAATCTCCCATCCGCCCAATACGCCGCGCCCTACGAACACGTTCGGCGTACACCCTTCGGCGTTGCGTCACTGGCAACGCACATTTTCGCCACTCCATGAGATGCAGTCATGAGAGACATCCACAAGCGCGCCCTGCGCTGGGCCCTTGCTCTGATGCTGATAATGGGGTCTCGCCCGGCATGGCGCAGACGCGATGGCCGGCGGACGGCTGGCAGGTCATGCCAACGCAACAGAGCTACGCGACATTGCTGAGCCGGCTGAAGAGCGCGATTGCCGCCAACAACATGGGCATCGTGACCGATGTGGGCCCCACCCAGACCGCCGCACAGCGAGCAGCCCAGTGCGATCTTTTCGCCCTATATCGCGGGCCTGGAGACCCCCGGCGAGGCCGAGTCACTGTCCGACATCGCCGCCAGGCTGGATACGATCTTCGCCGACATCGCCGAGGCAGCTACCCGACAAACGTCTTGAAGACGCAAACCGAATGCCGGCCACAGGCTGTCATACGATGAGCTCGGTTCGGTCTTCAGCGGCTTTTGCAGGCCGGCTTGCGCTCGTCGTCCTTCAGATATCGAATCCCGGCTCCTCGACCAGCCCGTACAGCGTGTTTCGCCGCTCCTCGCGGAAATCGTCGAGCAATTGCATGTATCGCTTCGGCGTCTCGGTACCCGCCTGGGTGACGATGTACAGCGACTCGTAGGCCTGATGCGGCAGCGTCAACGCCTTGACCTGGCGCTGCCAGGGCGAGGTCTCCAGCACCGGCCGCGAGACCACGGTGAAACCCAGCCCGCGCGCGACGGCGTCGAGCACCATGGCGACCTCGTTGGTATGCCCCTGGCGCGGAAAGTGACTCATCGAGCGAAACTCGCCGGCGAAATTGGCGCGCAGCAGCTGGCCGGCATAGTTGATGCCGTCCGAGTAGTTCATGAAGCCCAGCGCCATCAGCTCCTGCAGCGAGGTACCGGTAAAATCGGCCGGCACCACCAGGCACAGCGGCTCCTGATGCCAGGGCTCGAATTTCAGGTCGGGGTGCTTGAACACCTCGGTGACGATACCCAGGTCGTAGCGGCCGGCCACCACGTCCTGGATGATCTCGTCGTTGAAGGCGAAACTGTAGCTGACGGTGAGCCCGGGATGCATCTGCTGATAACCGAGAATGAACGGATAGAACAACAGTCCGATGCTGCCCGGCGAGGCGACGCGACAATCGCCCGAATCCAGCGACTCGTCATCCAGCGAGTGGCGAAAATGTTCGTGCTCGGCGAACAGCCGAACTGAGTAATCGTAAGCCCGCCGGCCGGCCTCGGTAAGCGTAAAGCGACGCCCATAGCGATTGATCAGCGACTTGTCGAGATAGTTCTCCAGCTTGCGAATGTGCTGACTGACCCCGGGCTGGGTCATCTCGAGTCGCCGTGCCGTATGCGTGAAGCTGCCGGTTTCGACCAGGGTTATGAACGTACGGAAATACTGGGCATTGAACATGGAACGGGCGACCACTCGCTGGAATTTCATTGACCACAGCGCGCCAGGCAACGGCTCGACACGGGCGCACCCCGGGCCTCGTTGCCGTCAGATGACATGCCGGGCGCTATCTTAGCAAAGAATGGCCCCACGGCGCAGCGCTGCGGCCGGGATAGCGGCGTGTTAGCATCGTTCGACAGGCGCTATGCAAGGACTACGCAAGAACTACGCTCAGGTAAAAACCGCTGTCGCGACCGGCTCGCATCTCGACGCTCGCCGAGATGCTCGAGCCAGTACGATGGTCAATGGAGCGGGACGTCGCTGACCGCGCCCGTATGTAACTTTCATTCATGGAACGACGCCGTATGCGTCGCGACCTGTATTGCAGGCATGACAAGGAACCGCTAATGCCGGAAACGATTTCAACCACGATTTCCCCGGAAGGCAGCCTCGAGGTGCTGTCTCAGCAGGAGGTCAACCGCCTGCGCGACACGTCGGCCAACGGCCTTCACGATCTGTTGCGCCGCTGCGCCCTGGCGGTGCTCAACTGCGGCTCGCCGACCGACGATGGGCTGGCGGTAATGGAAGCCTATCGCGATTTCGATATCGAGGTGCTGCAGCAGGATCGCGGCATCCGCCTCAAGCTCACCAATGCCCCCGCCGAGGCGTTCGTCGACGGCCGCATGATCCGCGGTATCCGCGAACACCTGTCGGCGATCCTGCGCGACATCGTGTATGTCTTCAACGAGATCCAGCAGCACTCGCGCTTCGACCTGACGACCGGCGACGGCACCACCAACGCGGTCTTTCATATCCTGCGCAACGCCGGCACGCTCAAGCCGTCCCGCGAGCCCAGCCTGGTGGTGTGCTGGGGCGGCCACTCGATCTCGCGCGAGGAGTACGACTACACCAAGGATGTCGGCTATCATCTGGGACTGCGCGATCTGGATATCTGCACCGGCTGCGGCCCCGGCGCCATGAAGGGCCCCATGAAGGGCGCCAACGTCGCGCACGCCAAGCAACGTCGCAGGCATGGCCGCTACCTGGGCATTTCCGAGCCCGGGATCATCGCCGCCGAGTCGCCCAACCCGATCGTCAACGAACTGGTGGTGATGCCCGACATCGAGAAGCGGCTCGAGGCGTTCGTGCGCGTCGGTCATGGCATCATCATCTTTCCCGGCGGCGTGGGCACCGCCGAGGAAGCGCTCTACCTGCTGGGCATCCTGTTGCACCCGGAGAACGCCGACACGCCGTTCCCGGTCATCTTCAGCGGCCCGCCGAGCGCCGCCGACTACTTCAAGCGCATTGATGAATTCCTGCGCTATACGCTGGGTGATGAGGTCTGCCAGCGCTATCGCATCATCATCGACGACCCGGCCAAGGTGGCTCGCGCCATGCGCGAGGGAATCGACGAGGTCACCGAATTCCGTCGCGCGCACAACGACGCCTTCTACTACAACTGGCGCCTCAACGTACAACCCGGCTTCCAGCAGCCCTTCGAGCCCACCCACGAGGCCATGGCCGCCCTGCAGCTCCATCACGACCAGCCGATCCATGAACTCGCCGCCAATCTGCGCCGGGCGTTTTCGGGCATCGTCGCCGGCAACGTCAAGGAACCCGGCATTCGCGCCATCGAGGCACACGGTCCTTTCCGGCTGCACGCCGAGGCCGAATTGATGGCGCGGCTGGATGCCCTGCTCAGCTCGTTCGTTGCCCAGGGGCGCATGAAGCTGCCCGGCAGTCACTACGTTCCTTGCTACACGCTGGGCTAGCAGCCTGTCGGACTTAACGCTGATCTGCTGCGAAACCCGGGCTTTCGGCCAATTTCATTCGCTCTGATTCGTTAAATAGCGCGCTATTCGCCTCATCAGATCGATCAACTTGTCTCGAAATCCGCTTTTCTCGCGACGATCGGTCAAATCCGACAGACTGCTAGGAAGCCGCAAATCGCGGCCTTTTCTGAGCGCTTTGTCGCCTCAATGCAAAAACCGGTCGCCAGCGGCCGGTCTTGATGAATGACCCAACGAGCGATCAGGCACGCTTGCGGCGCCAGCCCGACGCCAGGGCATGAATCAGCAGCCCCAGCGCCGTGCCGTGCGAGAGCACGGCCAGGCCGTCGAGATTGGCCATCCCGCCCTGGAGGCCCTGCCATACGGCGACCACCAGCAGGCTCGAGAGCATGGCCACGCCCATCCGCCCCAGCAACGCCGGCAAGCGCTGGCGCGCGCCGGCGTCGAGCAATCGCCAGGAGGCCACGGCGACCCCCAGGACCACCACGGCGGCGATGCACAACAGGATCAAGCGATCTTGCGCCACGCCGTTGGCGACATAGCGCAGCAAGGTCGTCAGCATGGCGATCAGGATGCCGACGAGGATGCTGACCCGTTCGGCGGTCATGACGCGAGTCGTCATTGCTGGCACCCCGTCGTCATTCGCCGCGCAGACCGTTTTCGTCGATCCACGCCTCGACCCAGGGCACGGCGGCATCGTCGGCCATGAAGGTTTCCATGGCATCGACCTCGAGTCGCTCGCCGATGCGCTGAGCGCCGTGGTCCTCGAGCAGCGCATCGAGACTGCGCCCGCCGCCACAGAAGGTGTCGCCATAGGAGCTGTCACCCAACGCGATCAGTCCGTAACGCAGCTCGCCGAGCATAGGATGCTGCTCGTTGATCGCGCGGGCGAACGGCGTAATGCCGCCGGGATAATCGCCGCTGCCGGTCGTCGAGACGCAGAACAGGGTCAGGCCGGCGGCTTGAACGGTAATGTCGGCGAGCGTCGGCTGTTCGAGGATCGAAACCTCATAGCCGGCCTGCTCGAAGAGCGGCTTGACCTGTTCGGCGACATCCAGGGCGCCGCCGTAGACGGTGCCGACAATGATCTTGAGCGTGGGCATGGGCAGGACTTGCTTGGAAAATTTGCCCGGATATTAGCACGTAAGCGCCGCTCGCGCAGTTTCTCGCCAGCCCCACCCAGGGCAATCGCAGTTGAACTGACGAGGGGCGCCGGGGATAAGCCCCGAGCGAAACGCTAACGGCGATAGCCCTGCAAACCCTCCGGCGCCTAACCGCTCTGCTGCGCGCGATGCGCGGTGCCCACCTCGCTCGCGACCATCGCCTGGTGGACATCCTGCAGGCTGGCCGGGTCGTCGATGGTCGAGGGAACGCCGTAGGACTCGCCATCGGCGATGTTGCGCAATAGCTTGCGCAGGATCTTGCCCGAGCGGGTCTTGGGCAACCGCGAGACCACCAAGGCCTGACGCAGGCTGGCAATGGCCCCGATCCGCTCGCGCACCAGGGCGACCAGTTCTCGCTCGAGCGTGGTCACGTCGCCCTCGAAGCCATCCTTGGGGATCACCAGGGCGATCGGCACCTGCCCTTTCAACGCGTCCTGGATGCCGATCACCGCACACTCGGCCACCGCGGCGTGCGAGCCGACGACCTCCTCCATCTCGCCGGTGGACAGGCGGTGCCCGGCGACATTGATGACGTCATCGCTGCGCCCCATGATGAACAGATAGCCATCTTCGTCGAAATAGCCGCCATCGCCGCTCAGGTAGTAGCCCGGGAAAGCCGCCATGTAGGCACGCTGAAAGCGCTGCGGATCGCGCCATATCCCCGCCAGACAGCCCGGCGGCATCGGCTCGCGAATCGCCACGCTACCCTGCTCGCCGATGGCGGCCGGCTCGCCCTGGGCGTTCAACACGGCCACATCGAACCCGGGGACCGGCAGCGTCGCCGAGCCGGCCTTGGCCGGCATCGGCTCCAGACCCTGCAGATTGGCAACGATCGGCCAGCCGGTCTCGGTCTGCCACCAGTGATCGACGATCGGCACCGACAACAGGTCCTCCAGCCAATGGAAGGTCGGCGGATCGAGCCGTTCGCCGGCCAGGAACAGCGTCCTCAGGCAAGAAATGTCATGCCCCTCCAACCGCCGGCCATCGGGATCTTCCTTCTTGATCGCGCGAAAGGCGGTCGGCGCGGTAAAGAAGGCCCGCGCTCGGTACTCCTCGATCAGGCGCCAGAAAGCCCCGGCATCGGGGGTCCGTACCGGCTTGCCCTCGTAGACCAGCGTGGTGCAGCCGTAGATCAGCGGAGCGTAGACGATGTAGGAGTGGCCGACGACCCAGCCGACGTCCGAGGCCGAGAAGAACACCTCGCCGGGCGTCATGCCATAGACGCGCTCCATCGAGTAGTGCAGCGCCACCGCATGCCCGCCATTATCGCGCACCACGCCCTTGGGCTTGCCGGTGGTTCCCGAGGTGTACAGGATGTACAGCGGATCGCAGGCATTGACGGCGACGCAATCGGCGGGTGAAGCAGTCGCCACCAGCGCCTGCCAGTCGTGATCGCGGTCATTGAGCTGCGCATGCAGCGAATCGCGCTGCAGGATCACGCAGGCCTCGGGGCGATGGCGGCTACGCGCCAGCGCCTCGTCGACGATCGGCTTGTAGGCGATGACCCGGTCCACCTCGACGCCGCAGGAAGCGGCGATGATCACCCGTGGCTCGGCGTCCTCGATGCGTACGGCGAGCTCATGCGCCGCGAATCCGCCGAACACCACCGAATGCACGGCGCCCAGCCGGGCACAGGCGAACATGGCGATCAGCGCCTCGGGGACCATCGGCATGTAGATCACCACCCGATCGCCCTTGACCACACCCAGCGAGGCCAGCCCGCCGGCGAACAGCGCCACTTCGTCGCGCAATTCCCGGTAGCTCAGCGTACGCTTGCCGCCGGTCACCGGCGAGTCCCAGTGGATGGCGGGCTGGTCGCCGCGCCCCTCGGCGACGTGATGGTCGAGCGCCACATGGCAGGTATTCATTTCGCCGTCGCCATACCAGCGCGCATGCCCTTGCCTGTCAAAGCCGAGGATTTCACTGGGCTGGCGGAACCAGGGAATACGCTGCGCCTGCTCAGCCCAGAATGTTGCGGGCTGCTCGATCGATCGCTGGTATTCAGTCCGGTATGCGCTCATGAAATGCCTGCCATTTAAGGATGATCGAGGGCTTCATCGATCGCGGTGGCTCACGATGAGTTGTCGACACAACTCTAGAGCATTTAAGCGCGTTTTCCCGTCATACCATCGGCTAGTCGACCGGAAAATCTGTCGCCGACTTTTCCTGAGCACCACCGACAGGGCTTTGTCGACAATCGGTGCACGCAATCATGTCGCCCACCCTCGTGACGCTTAATTAGCGTTTGCCGCGCTATCACGGCAAATTTGCGTGGTTGTTGAAGTTTCACTAAATCAGTAAGAGAGGCAGACTTGTTGCGTTACCTCTCACGTCACCCGCGGCGGTTTCGAAAGCCTGCGATGCACGCATCCATCGGCAGCGGGGAAATGGACACGGCGCAGGACGCGCCGGCCACAGGAGACGAAACATGAGTAGCCGCCCACCCGCTTCACGACTGCTGAACGCCCCCAACGATGCCATCCAAGCGTCGACCAACCTGCTCAAGGCGGTCGCCAACGAAAATCGTCTGCGCATCCTGTGCCTGCTCGACAGCGGAGAACTCTCGGTGTCCGAGCTCAATGCGCGCCTGTCGCTGAGCCAGTCGGCGCTGTCCCAGCATCTGGCCATACTGCGCCGCGTAGGGCTGGTAACCACGCGTCGCGCCTCGCAGACCATCTACTATTCGCTGCAGGGCCGCGAAGCGGAGAAACTGATCGACACCCTGGGCGCGCTGTATCTCGACTAGCTCAACGGCGTTGCCATCCGCTCGCCTCAAGCGCCTCGTAGATTCGCTGCAGTCCGTCCTCGATGCCCAGTGACACGGCGCGTCCCAGGCGTTCGGTTAGGCGACGGCGCTTTTCGAGACTCACCGTGACGACCCGCGCGTCGTTCATGCGCTCGAGCAGGTAAGCCTCGCTGGTTCCCACCGCATCGATCAGCCCCTTGTCCACCGCCTGACTGCCGTACCAGGTCTCGCCGGTGGCGATGGCGTCGATGTCGAGCCCCTGGCGACGCTCGGCAACGAAACGCTTGAACAGCGCGTGGGTGCTCTCAAGCTCCTCGATGAACTTCTCGCGTCCCTCCTCGGTATTTTCCCCGAGCACCGTCAGCGTACGCTTGTAGCGCCCGGCGGTAAGCAGCTCGACATCGACATCGTGGCGCTTGAGCAGACGGTGGATATTGGGCAGCTGCGCGACCACGCCGATCGAGCCCAGCACCGCGAACGGCGCCGCACGCAGTCGATCGGCGCAACACGCCATCATGTAGCCGCCGCTGGCCGCCACCTTGTCGATGCAGACCGTCGTCGACACGCCCGCATCGCGCAGCCGGTCGAGCTGGGCGGCGGCCAGTCCATAGGCATGCACCAGCCCGCCGGGCGACTCCAGGCGTATGGCGACCTCATCGCGTTCGTCGATGACGCCGAGGATCAGCGAAACTTCCTCGGCAAGCCGTGCCGTCCCCGACGCCTTGATGTCGCCATGGAAATCAAGCACCCAAAGCGTTGGTCGTTTCGCGCCATCCCGCTTGTCGCGACGCTTGTCGTCGCGCTTGAACGCCTTGAGTGCCGCCTTGCGACGCTTCTTGTCGAGGCCGACCAGGCGCAGCTGTCGCTGCCGCGCGCGATAGCGCTTGTCGAGTTCCTCGATGCGCAGCTGGCTGCGCGCCTGGCCGGCCTTGGCACGACCGGCGATGGCCAGCACCGCCAGGATCATCACGCCCAGCGTGACCAGTTGGGCCAGGAACAAGCCGTATTCGGCAAACCATTGACTCACCCTGCTTCTCCTCGATGCGAGTTGTAAATCCGTGGGGCCTTTCGTTCGGCCGGCCAAGGGCAACGCTTGATTCAAACGCCTGTTCAAAATAAGCTCGGAACCTTCACGGTTCATAGGCTGCAGAAAACACCATGAGCGACACCACTCAGGTAATCGACAATCTCAAGTCTCGCTTCGACCCGCAAGCCGCCAAGGGCATGCACGAGACCTTTCAGTTTCATATCGCCGATGCCGACGACTATTTCATGACCGTCGACGACGGTACGCTGGACATTCAGTCAGGTGAACACGACGACCCTTCGGTGTCGCTCTCCACCGATAGCGATACGCTCAAGGGCGTTCTGAGCGGGGAGCTCAATGGCATGCAGGCCTTCATGTCCGGGCGCCTCAAGGCCAGCGGCAACTTGATGCTGGCGACCAAGCTGAATCAGCTGTTCCCCTGAGCTTCAAGCCATCGCGAACTCAAGCTGTCATCAACTATAGCCACCCACAACGGCCCCGGCGAAGAGAGTGCAACAATGCAAAGGCCCCGCTTTCCAAGCGGGGCCTTTGCATTCACATGTCAGCCGTTTACCGGTTGGCATCACTGCGGCGCGGGTCCGTCGAAGGCCTCGACCCGGGCCTTCAATTTCTGCCCGGGGCGAAAAGTAACCACGCGGCGGGCTGAAATCGGGATCTCTTCGCCGGTCTTGGGATTGCGTCCCGGACGCTCGCGCTTGTCGCGCAGGTCGAAATTGCCGAAGCCCGACAGCTTGACCTGCTCGTTCTCGCGCAGGCAGCCGCGGATTTCTTCGAAGAACGCCTCGACCAGGGTCTTGGCTTCGCGCTTCGAAACGCCGAGCTCAGTATGCAAATGTTCAGCCAGTTCCGCCTTGGTCAATGCAGCCATGGTCTCTCCTCGTGCTGGATGACGACGTTCAGCCGCGCAGCTCGGCACCCAAACGCTGCCTGGATTCGGCGACGATCGCCTCGACTAACTGATTGATTTCTTCGTCATTCAGCGTGCGCGAAGGATGCTGCCAGGTCAAGCCCAAAGCGACGCTCTTGTAACCCTCGGCGATACCGGCGCCCTGATAGACATCGAACAGATGCAGATCCGTCAGCCATTCGCCGGCTTGATCGCGCAACGTGTCGAGAAGCGCCTGCACGGCCACCGACTCGTCGACCACCAGCGCCAGGTCGCGACGCACTTCGGGATAGCGCGACAGCGCAGCGAAACGCGGCAACCGGCCACGCACCAGACGATCCAGCTCGATTTCGAACACCAGCGGGTCGCTCTTCAGGCCCAGCTCGGCACGTACCGCGGGATGCAGGGCACCGATCCAGCCGACACGCTGGCCCAGATGCAACACCGCGGCGGTCTGCCCCGGATGCAGCGCCGGATGCTCGGCGGGCTCGAAACGCCACGCGTCGCGATTGCCACCCATCGCCAGCAGGCTTTCCAGGTCGCCCTTGAGATCGAAGAAATCGACGTCATCGCGGCGCGCGGCCCAGCCCTCGGGATCGCGCGGCCCGCAAACCAGCCCTCCCAGCATGGCGGTCTGTTCCAGCGAATCGAGATCGCCTCTGAACACCAACCCCGACTCGAACAACCGGACCCGCTGCTGCTGGCGGTTGAGATTGTGCATCAACGCCTTGAGCAGGCCCGGCAGCAAGCTGGCCCGCATCACCGCCATGTCGCTGGAGATCGGGTTGGCCAGGCGCGGGGCCTCGACACCAGGCGCCAGCAAAGCTTGCAACTCAGGCGCGACGAAGCTGTAGCTGATCGCTTCCTGGTAGCCTCGCGCCACCAGTTGACGGCGCAAGCGCGACAGTGGCTGGCGCGCTTCGTCATCGGCCTGAAGCGACAGGCGCGCCGCCGGACGACGCACCGGCAGGCGGTTGTAACCGTGGATCCGCGCCAGCTCCTCGATCAGGTCCTCCTCGATCGCCACGTCGAAGCGCCAGCTGGGCACGCCGACCCGCCAGCTCGTATCGCCCTGTGCACTCACCTGCATGCCCAGCCGGGTGAGAATATCGATCACTTCCTCGCCGGGCAGCGGCATGCTCAGGCATTGCTCGAGGCGCGCGGCACGCAGCAGGATATGCTGCTCAGCGGGCAGATGATCCGGGCTTGCCGTCTCGCTCAACGGACCCGGCTCGCCGCCGGCAATCGCCAGCAGCAGTTGCGTGGCGCGCTCGATGGCCTGGCGAGTCAGTGCCGGATCGACGCCCCGCTCGAAACGATGCGACGCATCGGTGTGCAGCCCGTAGGAGCGCGCCTGCCCGGCCACCGCCAGCGGCGTGAAGAAGGCCGCTTCGAGAAACACGTCGCGGGTGGCATCACTGACCCCCGAGCACTCGCCGCCCATCACCCCGGCCATGGCCAGCGGCTTCTCGGCATCGGCAATGATCAGCGTATCGCTGCGCAGCGCAATCCGCTGGCCGTCGAGCAGCACCAGGGTTTCCCCTTCGCGGGCGTAACGCACCTCGATCGCCTGCTCGAGATTGGCCAGGTCGAAGGCATGCATCGGCTGACCCAGTTCGAGCATCACGTAATTGGTGATGTCGACCAGCGGACTGATGGCGCGCACGCCGCTACGGCGCAGCCGCTCGACCATCCACAAGGGGGTCGTGGCATTGACGTCGACGTTCCTGACGATCCGCCCCACATAGCGCGGGCAGGCCTCGACCGCACTGACATGCACCGGAAAGCTCGCATCGTGCACGGCGGCCTGCGCCGACACGGCGGGCTCCACGACAGCCAGGCGATTGAGCACTCCAACCTCGCGGGCCAGGCCCTTGAGACTCAGGCAATCGCCGCGATTGGGCGTCAGGTCGACCTCGATGGTGGCATCCTCAAGGCCCATCCAGTCGCGTAAATCCACGCCGCCAGGCGCGTCGAGCGGCAGTTCGAGGATGCCCGGCGAAGTTTCCTCAGCGAGGCCCAGCTCCGAGGCGGAGCAGATCATGCCGCGCGACTCGACGCCGCGCAGCTTGGCCTTCTTGATCTTGAAGCCATCAGCCTTGGTATCGTCGGGCAACACGGCGCCGACACGGGCGAAGGCCACCTTCTGGCCGACGGCGACATTGGGCGCCCCGCAAACCACCTGAACGGGCTCCGCGGAACCGTCGTCGACCCGGCATACGCTCAATTTGTCGGCGTCCGGATGGGGCTCGCGGCTCAGCACTTCGGCCACCACGACACCGCTGAATACCGCGGCGACCCGCTCCACGGCGTCCACCTCGAGCCCCGCCATGGTCACCTGCTCGGCCAGCGCCTGGGTCGCGAGCGCCGGCGAGACCCACTCGCGCAACCACTGTTCTGAAAATTTCATCTTGGAATCCCGTCTCCTTGATTCGCTCAGGCGAACTGGCGCAGAAAGCGCAGGTCGTTCTCGAAGAACAGCCGCAGATCATTGACGCCGTAGCGCAGCATCGCCAGGCGCTCGGCGCCCATGCCGAAGGCGAAGCCCTGGTAACGCTCGGTGTCGATGCCCGAATGACGGAACACTTCGGGGTGAACCATCCCGCAGCCCAGTATCTCGATCCAACCGCTGTGCGAGCAGACCCGGCAACCCTCGCCGCTGCACATCACGCACTGGATATCGACCTCGGCGGAGGGCTCGGTGAAGGGAAAGTACGAGGGGCGGAAGCGTACCGAGAGATCGTCGCGCTCGAAGAAGGCATGCAGGAAGTCCTCGATGGTGCCCTTGAGATCAGCGAAGCTGACGTCCTCGTCGACCAGCAGGCCTTCGACCTGATGGAACATCGGCGTGTGGGTCAGATCCGAGTCGCTGCGATAGACCCGCCCCGGACAGACGATGCGGATCGGCGGCGCCTGATGCTCCATGGTGCGCACCTGGACCGGCGAGGTATGGGTGCGCAGCAGCCGCGTGGCATCGAAGTAGAAGGTATCCGCCATGCCGCGCGCCGGGTGATGGGCGGGAATGTTGAGGGCTTCGAAGTTGTGGTAGTCGTCCTCGATCTCGGGCCCCACCGCGACATCGAAGCCGATCCGCGTGAACAGCCCCTCGATGCGCTCAAGGGTGCGCGTCACCGGATGCAATCCACCCTGGGACTGGCCCCGGCCGGGCAGCGTCACGTCGACACGCTCGGCGGCCAGCCGCTCGTTCAGTGCCGCCCGCTCGAGATCGCCGCGTCGCGCCTCAAGCTCGCGACTGAGCGCCTGCTTCGCCTGGTTGATTCGCTCGCCCGCCTGGGGGCGCTCCTCGGCTGGCAACTTGCCGAGCCCCTTGAGCAGCGCCGTGATCTCGCCCTTCTTGCCGAGATATTTCACCCGTACCTCGTCCAGAGAGGCGACGCTCTCGGCAGCCTGAATGGCCTGACGAGCCTCGGCGACCACCGTCGGTAAATGGTCCATCCGTTACGCTCCGAATCCTGAATCCCGGGACCCTGGCATCCGGGTCCAAAAAAACAGGGGAAGAGCGGCTGCTCTTCCCCTGCGGCGTTCACGATGCTGTCGACGAAGCTTGCGGCTTCGACGGCGCCATCACTTACTGGGCAGCCTTGGCCTTCTCGACGATGGCGGTAAAGGTAGCCTTTTCGTGAACGGCAAGATCGGCGAGAACCTTGCGATCGATCTCGATACCGGCCTGCTTGAGCCCGGCGATGAAGCGGCTGTACGACAGGCCGTTCTGGCGAGCCGCCGCGTTGATCCGCGAGATCCACAGCGCGCGGAACTGGCGCTTGCGCTGACGGCGGTCGCGATACGCGTACTGACCCGCCTTGATGACCGCCTGCTTGGCGACACGGAACACGCGAGACCGGGCCCCGTAGTAGCCCTTGGCCTGCTTCATGATTTTCTTGTGACGACGGCGCGCTACGACACCACGCTTGACACGAGTCATGGCAATCTCCTGACGTTAAATGAATTCGACCAATGCGTTACAGGTTGGGCAGCATGCGCGAGATCAATGCCTTGTCGGCATCGTGGATCTGCTTCATGCCGCGCAGCTGACGCTTACGCTTGGTGGACTTCTTGGTCAGGATGTGACTGCGAAACGACTGCTTGTGCTTGAAGCCGTTGGCGGTCTTCTTGAAGCGCTTGGCGGCGCCCCTGTTACTCTTGATCTTCGGCATGGAGATAACTCCGCTCGGGTTTTTTAGAAAATCCATGGCCGGTGGCCCGACACGCACCAGCGTGCAGCGACCACCCGTTCACTTGCCGACGGATCACTTCTTCTTCGGGGCCAGGATCATGACCATCTGACGGCCTTCCATCTTGGGGAAGGACTCGACAGCGGCCAGCTCCTCGAGATCGGCGGCAATCCGTTCCATCAGCTTGCGGCCGATGTCCTGGTGAGCCATTTCACGACCCCGGAAGCGCAGGGTGACCTTGCCCTTGTCGCCACCTTCGAGGAACCGGATCAGGTTCTTGAGCTTGACCTGGTAGTCGCCCTCGTCGGTGCCAGGCCGGAATTTGACTTCCTTGACCTGGATCTGCTTGGTCTTCTTCTTCTGAGCAGCCTTCTGCTTCTTCTGCTCGAAGAGGAACTTGCCGTAATCCATGATCTTGCAGACGATCGGATCGGCATTGGAAATCTGTACGAGGTCCATACCTTCCGCTTCGGCGCGCTCGAGTGCATCGCTGGTGGGTACGATGCCCAGCTGCTCGCCGTCGCTGGCGATCAGGCGGACCTGATCTTCGGTAATCCGCTCGTTCATTGGTGGGCGCTTTTCCTGAGGACGCCCTCTCGGGTTGCTTCTCTTGATGGTTCCGTCTCCACTTTTGCCTTGGAAGATGTCGCTGTTACCGCTCGGCCTGCACCCGCTCGATGAAGGCATCCACCGTCATGCCGCCCAGGTCGTCGCCGCTGCGCGTACGCACGGCCACCGAGTCGGTCTCGACTTCCTTATCTCCAACCACAAGGAGATAGGGGACCTTCTGCAACGTATGCTCGCGGATTTTAAAGCCGATCTTCTCGTTCCTCAAGTCCGACTTGACGCGCAGCCCGGTATTTTGCAGGCGTTTTTCGATTTTTCCGACATAGTCGCGCTGCGCATCGGTGATGTTCAGCACCACCGCCTGATGAGGCGCCAGCCACAATGGCATCGCTCCGGCGTAGTGCTCGATGAGGATACCGATAAAGCGCTCCATGGAACCGACGATGGCACGGTGGAGCATGACCGGCGGCTGACGATCGCCGACTTCGGTCACGTACTGCGCCCCCAGGCGTGTCGGCATCATGAAATCGACCTGCATGGTGCCCACCTGCCACTCGCGCCCCAGGCAGTCCTTCATGTGATATTCGATCTTGGGCCCGTAGAAGGCCCCTTCGCCCGGCAGCTCCTCCCATTTTACGTCACAGGCGGAGAGCGCGCCTCGCAGCGCGGCTTCGGCACGCTCCCAGACGTCATCGCCACCCAGACGCTTTTCGGGGCGCAGGGCGATCTTGACGGCGATATCCTCGAAACCGAAATCGCGATAGACCTTGAGCGCCTGACGATGAAAGGCGGTGACTTCGGACTCGATCTGGGTCTCGGTACAGAACACGTGGCCATCGTCCTGAGTGAAGGCCCGCACCCGCATGATGCCGTGCAGCGCGCCCGAAGGCTCGTTGCGGTGACAACCGCCGAACTCGCCGTAACGCACCGGCAGTTCGCGATAGCTGCGCAGCCCCGAATTGAAGACCTGCACGTGGCCCGGGCAGTTCATCGGCTTGAGCGCGTACTCGCGCTTTTCCGACTCGGTGAAGAACATGTTCTCGGCGTAGTTGTCCCAGTGGCCGGATTTCTTCCACAACGAGACGTCCATGATCTGGGGGCAGCGGATTTCCTGATAGCCGCCCTCCTTGTAGACGTTGCGCATGTACTGTTCGACCGTCTGCCACAGGGTCCAGCCGCGCGGATGCCAGAACACCATGCCCGGCGCCTCTTCCTGCATATGGAAGAAGTCGAGCTTGCGAGCCAGCTTGCGATGATCGCGCTTTTCGGCCTCCTCGAGGCGCTTGAGGTAGGCTTTGAGCTGTTTCCTGTCGTCCCAGGCCGTGCCGTAGATGCGCGTCAGCATCGGCTTCTCGGCATCGCCCCGCCAGTAGGCGCCGGCCAGCTTGGTCAGCTTGAAGGCCTTGAGATGCCGCGTATTGGGCACATGAGGCCCACGGCACATGTCCGTGTATTCCTCATGATGGTAGAGACGGATCGTCTCGCCTTCGGGAATCTCGCGAACGATTTCCTGCTTGTAGGGTTCGTCGCGATGCAGGAAGGTCAGCATCGCCTGATCGCGATCGACGTACTCGCGCACAACATCGTAGCCCTTGTCGATCAGCTGCTTCATGCGCTGCTCGATGGCCTCGAGATCCTCGGGGGTCGCCGAGCGGCCGAAATCGATGTCGTAGTAAAAGCCGTCCTCGATCACCGGTCCGATAGCCATCTTGGCATCGGGATAAAGCTGCTTGACGGCATGGCCGATCAAATGGGCGCAGGAGTGGCGAATGATCTCGAGCCCTTCGGGATCACGGGCGGTGATGATCGCCACCTCGGCATCGTCTTCGACGAGATCGGCGGCATCGACCAGCCGACCATTGATCTTGCCGGCAACGCAGGCCTTGGCCAGGCCCGGGCCGATCGACTCGGCAACTTGCATGATACTCAACGGGGCGTCGTAACGGCGTTGGCTGCCGTCGGGAAGGGTCACGATGGGCATTCAGGAATCCTAAAGCGCAGTGGTGATCCATACCAGGGATCACATGTCGCAAAAAAAACGGTGTATGGCGAGACTGACTATCTACTCTGCATTTCTTCTATGCACGTCGCCTGGCGATCGCGCTCAGCACCAGCGTACCAGGCCATGAGAGCCGGCCGGCGAATGGATGCGCGGCGTTACATTAGCAGGCGGCCCCGACTCGAGTCCACTTCCAGGCCGTTGCGCACGGCCAGCCACACACGAAGAAGGGGCGCCTTGGCGCCCCTTCCTGCATTCAGCCAGCTAAACGATACCTGGCCTCATGGTGTCAGCGTCACTGAGTCCATTCACCCAGTTCGACGCGACGGTTCTCGGCACGACCCGCTGCCGTTTCATTGGTCGCGATCGGCTGCTGCTCGCCGTAACCGATGGCCCGCATGCGGTTCGCGGAAATGCCCTGCGAGATCAGGTAATCCTTGACCGACTGGGCACGACGCTGAGACAGATCCTTGTTGTACGCTTCACTACCGATGGAATCGGTATACCCCTCGAGGCGAACACGGACATTCTCGTTGGCGGCAAGCTTGCTAGCGACATCGTCGAGAATCATTTCAGCCTGAGAGGTCAAAGTGGCCGAATCGAACTCGAAGTTGACATCTCGCAGCACGATATCGGCTTCACAGCCCAGCGCGTTGACATCGGCACCTGCCGGGGTGTCGGGGCACTGATCCATGTAGTCGGGCACGCCGTCACCGTCGGAATCGAGCGGGCAGCCGGAGGCGTTCACTTCCACACCTGCCGGGGTTCCCGGGCACTCGTCCTTGTAATCGGGTACGCCGTCACCATCGGTGTCTAGCGGGCAACCGTCGGCATTGACGGCAACGCCGGCCGGCGTATTGGGGCACTGATCGCGATCGTCCGGAACCCCATCGCCATCGCTGTCGACGACATTGCTGCCATAATCGGCGCACAGCAGAGCCCCGGCGGTGGCACCGGTGACGCCGCCTATGGCTGCACCATCGTTCTCGTCGGCATCGCTGCTCGAGGCGTAGCCGATGCCACCACCGATCAGACCGCCGGCCAGGCCGCAGACGAAAGGCGATTGATACCAGGCGTCCTGCCGGGTATCGGAGGAAGAGTAGGCGGGACTAGAGATGGTCCAACTTGCTAGCACTAACGCGAACCCAACTAGCAAACCAGTCGTTGATATCTTCATGTAAGACTCCTTCTTTACACAGCGCTCGTCGTAACGTGTCGTTACTCGGTGGGCCCAAACCAGTCGGAACCCAATAAGCTCGGCCAGGACGTTTTTGCACCTATCCCGTCTTCAAAAAAGAAAGCACAAATGCGCCATTTCGGCCAGTGCTCTCATGCTGCCATCTCGGCTTGCCCGGGATGACGCATTCTTTACTTCGATCAGCATGCATCGTGAAGGATTGCGCGAAATCGTGCAAATTCTTCACCTGTACGAAGTTTATACAAGGATACCCGGCCGCATCGATCATGCAAGATGATAGTCGGCCAATCCGCAAAAAATGGTGGCCGCTCGATCGAGCAAGGCGTCGGGAAAATCAAATGTCGGATGATGCAACCTAGGCAGTCTTCACCACTTCCCAGCGTGAACATCGCCCCTTCGCAACAGCCACTCAACGCTCCGAAGTCCTCGGACCAGCGATGCGCCGCGGGCAACGTCGCCAGCGGCATCCGCCTGAATGAGCCAGTCGGCCACTTGATCCGCCGTTCGGGACTCGTCGCCGGAAAGCTCGGGCGAGGCATGCAGCGCGTGACGCAAATCGGCGAGCGGCGTGGCGAGCAAGGACAGGGGCATCACGATGGCTCCATCGTTCGCATTAGAAGACGTCGGATTCAGTGCAGGCTGGCCGGCCAGCCCCGAACGAAGTCGTCGACCGCACCGGCGGCGGCTAGGATACGTTGCCGCAACTCGCCCTCCAGCGCCAGGCGCTCGCGATCTTCGCCCATGCGCTCGCGTGGCGACAACGCCTGACGGGCGGTATGCGTATGCAGGTGCGCAGTGCGCCGATGCACTTCATCGAGCACGCGCAGCGATTCACGCTCGAGCAGGCGGGGATCGATAATCTCGAGCAGCACCTTGCAACGCAGGCTGCCCTCGGTCAGGTCGACCTGCTCGGCCTTCATCGCCCGCGCAATGATAGCGAGGCTTTCCAGGCAATTTTCATTGGCACGCCGCACTTCCTCGGCACGGAACCGCTCCCGCCGGCGCACCTCCTGCCAGAGCCGCCACGCGTATCCGGCAAGCCCCAGGATCGCGATAATCGCGATTCCGAGCAGCACCCAGCCTATCGATTGATTCATCATGCCTCACCGGCCCGCTCATCGTTGCGCGCAGTATACGTGGCGCCACGGATCGACCCAACCGCTACTGACGAATCGGCCTCGCACTGTACAATGCACGTCCGCCAGCCTGTCGCCCACGCGCGGAGCAGGCTAGCCTGCAGCAGAGAGCCTACACGGAAACGGCAAGGAGGCATGACGTGACAGATGACAGCGAAGCGACCCGCGAACCCCACTTCCAGCCTTCCATCGCCGCGCGCATCGGACTCTGGTTAGGCTTTTTCTGGCTCGCGCTGGTGCTGATCGTTCCGGCTCCCGGCGAAATGCCGATCACCGCCTGGTACTGCGCCGGCCTGGCACTGCTGATGGCGACCTGGTGGTCGACAGAGGCGATCCCCATACCCGCCACAGCGTTGCTGCCTCTGGTCCTGGTACCGGCGCTGGGCATCGATGACCTCAAGCCCACGGCATCGAGCTATGCCAACCCGATCATCTTCCTGTTTCTCGGTGGTTTCCTGATCGGTCTGAGCATGCAGCGCTGGGAGTTGCACCGGCGCATCGCCCTCAACGTGCTGAAATACGTCGGCTACCAGCCACGCCGTCAGATTGCCGGCTTCATGCTCGCCACTGGTTTTCTGAGCATGTGGGTCTCGAATACCGCGACCAGCATCATGATGCTGCCGATCGGCATGTCGGTGATCAACCTGCTCGGTGACAAGGATCCTCAGGAGATCAACCGCTACGCCACGGCCCTGCTGCTGGCGATCGCCTATGCGGCGAGCATCGGCGGCATCGCCACCCTGATCGGCACGCCCCCCAACGCCCTGCTGGCGGCCTATCTATCCAACGATCGCAATATCGACATCGGTTTCGCCCAGTGGATGGTCGTCGGGCTGCCGGTGAGCATCATCATGCTGATCCTCGCCTGGCTGTGGCTGACCCGCGGCGGCTTCTCGCTGGATGCCGGCGAAGACAGCAAGAATATGGTCGCCCAGCAACTCGACGAGCTGGGTGGCTTCTCCGCGGCCGAACGACGTGTCGGGGTGATCTTCCTGCTGGCTGCGCTGGCCTGGATCACCCGCCCGCTGATCAACAATCTGGGGCTGGACTGGGTATCAGACACCACGATCGCCATCGCCGCCGGCCTGCTGCTGTTCCTGCTGCCGAGTGGCAGCCAGCGTGGAGTAAATCTGCTCGACTGGGATCAGGCCAAGGAACTGCCCTGGGGCGTGCTGCTGCTATTCGGCGGCGGCTTGGCACTGGCCGGGGTGATCAAGAGCTCCGGGCTCGCCGAATGGATCGCCAATCAGCTGTCGATGTTCGAGGTGCTGCCGTTGATCGGCCTGGTCGCCATGGTGGTGTTGATCATCATCTTCCTCACCGAAGTGACCTCCAACACGGCCACGGCGGCAGCCTTCCTACCGCTGCTCGGCGCCCTGGCGATGTCGCTGGACGTTTCGCCGCTACTGATCACGGTGCCCGCGGCCATCGCCGCCAGCTGCGCATTCATGATGCCCGTTGCGACGCCCCCCAACGCCATCGTGTTCGCCACCGGTCACATGAAGATCCAGTCGATGATTCGCGCCGGCTTCGCCCTCAATGTCGCCGGCACGATCGTCGTCACGTTAGTGGCTTACTTCGTAGTCAATACCTTCTGGTGAGCCTCAAGAGCCGCCGAGCTCGCTACACGCTGCTCGATGAAAGGCTTATAGCGGTCTGGTTATCGAGGAAATCCACGCACTAGCGAGTCGCTGACGTAACTTGGGAAGCATTCGGGCCACCGGTGGCAAGCGAGTCGCCATGACCAGGGCAGATACCATGGCATACATTGTCCATTGCCCGAGGTCGGCGCGCACCACCCAGAGGAAGTGCAGCAGTACCAGCCCCAGGATGGGGTAGGCTAGCCTGTGTAGTGTCTTCCAACGCTTGCCCAATCGGCGCATCGACCAGCGGTTGGAAGTGAGGCCAAGCGCGCCAAGGCCTATCAATGCCAGCATGCCGACGATGATGTAGGGGCGTTTTACCAATTCGCTACCCAACATTGCCCAGTCGAGCGCCAGAATGAACAGGACATAGCTGAGCATGTGCAGGAAAGCGTAGGCCAGCGTCCAGAGGCCAAGTTGCCGCCGGATCAGCGCAAAGCCTTTCCAGCGGGTAAGCTTGGTGAGTGGCGTCAGGCTCAGAGTCAGCAGCAGCATCCACAGCGCACCCTGGCCGATATTCAGCAGCAGGTAGCGCCCCGGCTCGGGGCCGGCAGCGTTGTTGGCCACTTGCCATCCCCATAGCACAAGGGGCACCAGCGCCGCCAGGAACACACCACTGCGCCAGAGTCGCCATTTTCGCTGCGTTGCCATCAGAAGTTCTTCCGCAGATCCATGCCCGCATACAACTCGGCCACTTCATCGGCGTAGCCGTTGAACATCAGGGTATCGATGGTGTTGGGGCTGAACAGGCTATTGGGCAGGCGCCTCTCGGTGGCCTGGCTCCAGCGCGGGTGGTCGACCTGCGGGTTGACGTTGGCATAGAAGCCATACTCTTCCGGAGCGATTCGCTGCCAGGAGTTGACAGGTTGCTCTTCAACCAGCGAGATACGCACGATCGACTTGATGCTCTTGAAGCCGTACTTCCATGGCACCACTAGCCGCAGTGGCGCGCCATTCTGGTTGGGCAGTTCGCGGCCGTACATGCCCAGAGCGAGTATCGTCAGCGGGTGCATGGCCTCATCCAGCCGCAGCCCCTCCACGTAGGGCCAGTCGATCAGCGAGAACGAGGAACGCTGGCCCCGCATCTGCTCGGGGTCGACCAGCGTTTCGAAGCGGACATAGCGGGCTTTGCTGGTGGGGTCGGCGCGCCTGATTACCGCGGCGAGCGGTATGCCCAGCCAGGGGATCACCATCGACCACGCCTCGACACAGCGCAGCCGGTAGATGCGCTCCTCGAACCGGGACGGGGTGGCGATGTCCTCCAGGGCCAAGCGGCCGCCGTTATTAACCTCACCGTCGACCACTACGCTCCACGGCTGAGTGTCCAGGTTGCCTGCGTAGCGAGCAGGGTCTGACTTGCTGGAGCCGAATTCATAGAAATTGTTGTAGCCGCTGGCGTCGTCGAAAGGGGCAATCTCGTCCCGCTCGGGGTCGTCTGGCACGATGACTCGCTCGCGGGAGGCATCAAGTTTTTCCTGCAGCCATGCCGGTGCATCACCGTCGGGAACGTCCGAGTAGTCGGTGCTGGCCCTGACCCGGCCGGACAGGGTCAGCCCCGCCCCCAGGCCCACCATGCCGCCCATGAAGCGGCGGCGGGAGAGGTAGGTGGATTCCGGTGTCACCGTGGATTCGCACAGATCGCTGGGTTTGGCGATTTTGATCAACATAGGATGCCTCCACTGGGGGCAGACTTTGACGCGACACGTTCCAACATTGTGGCACAAAGACTTCGTCAAACAGCTGACGGCAGGATTACAGCGTCATAATGGGCAGAAGGGGCATGGCCGGCTATCCTGTCTCGATTCCGCGCAGGACGATGTGCCTATTCTGGTAGTCGAGGACGAGCACCAGACCGCCGACTATCTATACAAGACTATCTGTACATGTACTCGGCAATTCAGAGTATCGCATCAAGGTAGCCCGAGACGGTTGCGACGCGCAACACCTGATAACGATGGCTGCCTATCGACTGCGGCTATGGCTTGTTCTCTTGGGCGGCACATTACTTGACTTGCCTGCTTACTGGAGTGGAGCGTCAGACAGCTGATCAGGCAACGCCATTCAAAGCCCCAACAGGCTGACGATCAACGGCAGCAGAAAGGCGGTGAGCATTCCCGTCAGCCCCATCGCCAATCCGGCGAAGGCGCCGGCCATCGCGCCGAAAGAAGCGAAGCTCTGCGCCGTGCCGAAGCCATGGGCCGCCAATCCCATGGTGAAGCCGCGCACGCTGGGATCCTCGATCTTCAGCCAGCGCAATAACCATGGCCCCAGCACGCAGCCGATCGAACCGGTCAGCAGCACCAGCCCCGCCGCCAATGACGGAATACCGCCCACCTGCTCAGCGATTCCCATGGCGATCGGCGAGGTCACCGAACGCGGCGCCAGCGACAACAACGTCTCGCGCTGTGCGCCCAGCAGCATGGCAATGCCCAGCGTCGATCCGACAGCGGTCACAATGCCCGTCACGCAGGCGAGCAGGATCGGCAGCCACAACCGTCGTACCCGCTCGCGATGATCGAACAGCGGTATCGCCAATGCCACCGTCGCCGGACCCAGCAGGAAGTGGATGAACTGGGCGCCCTGGAAATAACTGGCATAATCGATGCCCGTCAGCATCAGGAAACCGATCAGCAAGGCAATGGCCACCAACACCGGGTGCACAAGCGGCGAATGGCGCGCCCAGCGGTTGATGTGCGTGGCGAAATAGAACGCCACCAACGTGGCCAACAGCGATACCAGCGGATTGCCGGAGAGATAGACCCATAGACGCTCGAAATCCGCCATCGTTACGACTCTCCTTTTCCTCGCAGATGGCGACGCGCCAGCCAATCGAGCACCTTGGCGGTGACTGCCAATGTCAGTGCCGTGGAAGCCACCAGGGTAACGGCCAGTATGCCGAGCTCCTCGCGGATCAAGCCGAAGTGAGTCATGAGCCCCACCCCGGCCGGCACGAACAGCAGCGTCAAATAGCGCAGCAAGCCCTCGCCGGCCATGCGCAGCGCGCTCGGCACCCGGCCGTTGACCATCAGCCCGATCAGCAGCACGACCATTCCCAGCACCGGGCCGGGCACCGGTACCGCCAGGGCTCGCACCAGCAACTCGCCAATGAACTGACAGCCCAGCAGAACGCTCATTCCCACGATCAACGGCATCTTCCCTCCCCGGGCTTCACATGTGACGAAATTATACAACGGACGCCGCGCGCCCACTGCCCACAGTACGCTCCGCTGGAGACAAGCGATTGAAAGGAAAGCGCAATTCCCGCTTGCATTTGATGGGAAAATCGCTACTATATGCCTCGTCCTTGGGCAGGGTCTCGGCAAGCACCGACTCCCTACTCGAGCATGATAAAGTCGGAGCGTGGCGCAGCTTGGTAGCGCGCTGCAATGGGGTTGCAGAGGTCGCAGGTTCGAATCCTGTCGCTCCGACCAAATAGATTAATGAAAACCGCCGCTTACGGGTCATTCCGAGTGGCGGCTTCAGCTTTCTGGCTATTCGGGTCATGCCGACCGAAGCGACCCGATGAGATCATGCCTCAGCCATTCCTTGCGAAGTGCCAGGTAATGTCTTCACGGGCAGGCAGGCCCATAAGCGAGCAATGCCGATCGCAGCGAAGATGATCGAAAGCAACTTGCGTAACTGCAGGACCTCGTATAGTGCGCTCATGTTTCGTCTCGGAGGGCAGATTCATGAGCCAACCGCACGCTTTCGATCGTGCCCTGGTCAGCAAATACGACTTCCCGGGGCCTCGTTATACCTCCTACCCGACCGCGCCGCAGTTTCATGAAGCCTTTGCCATGGACGACTACCGGCTGGCCACGAAAGCCAGCAACGCCGATCCGCTGCCCAAGCCGTTGTCGGTGTACGTGCATATTCCGTTCTGCAAGAGCCTCTGCCACTACTGTGCCTGCAACAAGATCATCACCCAGAAGACCGAGAAGGCCGCCGAGTATCTCGATTATCTCAAGCGTGAGATCGCGATGCAGGCGGAGCTGTTCAAAGCCGATCGCCGGCTGACCCAGCTCCACCTGGGCGGCGGTACACCGACCTACTTCACCAACGCCCAGCTTGCCGAGCTGATGGTCGCCTTGCGTCAGGCGTTTCGCTTCGATACTCGCGGCGCGCATGAATTTTCCGTGGAAGTCGATCCGCGAACGGTAACGCCCGAGCGCCTTCATGCGTTGCGTCGGCTGGGCTTCAATCGGCTGAGTTTCGGCGTGCAGGACTTCGATCCGGACGTACAGGCCGCGGTCAATCGCATCCAGAGCGAATCCCAGGTATGTAGCCTGGTCGAGGCGGCCCGCGAGGCCGATTTCGACTCGCTGAGCGTCGACCTGATCTATGGCCTGCCGCTGCAGAACGTGGAGAGCTTCGACGCCACCCTGGCCAAGGTCATCGATATTCGCCCCAACCGCATCGCTGCCTACAGCTACGCTCACCTGCCCAGCATGTTCAAGTCCCAGCGCCTGATCCGCCCCGAACACATGCCGCCGCCCGAGCGCAAGCTGGAACTGCTCGAACTGACCATCCAGCGCCTGACCGCGGCGGGCTACGTGTACATCGGCATGGATCACTTCGCGCTGCCCGACGATGAACTGGTGCTGGCTCGAGAGAACGGCACGCTGCAGCGCAACTTCCAGGGCTACTCCACGCATGCCGACTGCGATCTGATTGGCCTAGGCGTGTCGGCCATCGGCAAGGTGGCCGACAGCTACAGCCAGAACGCCAAGGAGCTTTCCCAGTATTATGGCCGCCTCGATGCCGGCCGCCTGCCGGTCAAGCGCGGCTACCGGCTCCACGATGACGATTGCCTGCGCCGCGACGTGATCATGGCCCTGATGTGCCATGGTCACCTCGACATGGCCCACTTCGAGCGCCGCTACCAGATCGATTTCACCGACTATTTCGCCGAGTCGCTGGAACAGCTCGCCGGCCATGTCGCCGATGGCCTGGTGACGGTACGGGATGGCCTGGTGACGCTGCTGCCTCAAGGCCAGTTGATGCTGCGCAGCGTCGCCATGGCCTTCGACGCCTACCTGGGCGAAGGCCAGCGCGGCCTGTTCTCGCGGACCGTGTGACGCCATGGAATACTACTTTCTGGCGCGGGTCGTACATATGCTGGCGATCGTGCTGCTACCGGAGTGATCAAGGAGGCTGTCCATGGCTTCGCCACGTCGCCTCGCCTACCTTTGCCTGGCCTATGGCTGCGTCGGGCTGGGCGCAGCCGGAATCGTGCTTCCTCTTGCTGCCCACCACCCCATTTCTGCTGGTCGCTGCCTGGGCCGCTCCCAAGGGGTCGGCGCGCCTCGATGACTGGCTGCATCGTCATCCGCATTTCGGCCCGCCATTGCGGGCCTGGCGCGAACAGCGCGCCGTACCGAAGCGCGCCAAATGGCTGGCCTGCCTGCTACTTCTCGTGAGTTGGCTGATTCTGCTGGCGACCAGCGACAGCGCCAAGGTCCCGATGATCACCGGACTCCTCTTTTCCTGCGTGGCGATCTTTCTAGTGACCCGCCCTACTGCCACATCCTCCTGAGCGAAGACGACAGGCTTGTCGGCGTATCGCTTGGCGGGAAGTGCGAGCCCCGATTCATCGATATTCACGATCACTTCCGGTCGGAACGCCGCCAGCTCCGAAACTGCAGGCAGAAATCCCTGGCCAGCGCACCCAATATGCCGACTTCCGAGAGCAGGCAGGCGCACGGCTATTCACTACAGGCACCCTCCGATTCGCCGGTCAGCAGGCACTCGGCCTCATCCGGCCAGCGTATCGGCTCGACAGCCGGGGTCGCCGGGACAGAGCTTGTCTTTTTCATAGGACCACCTCACTGATAGGACCACCTCACTGAGAGTTTCGCCACATTCCGAGCTTTCGTTCAGCCGGGACGACCATCGGCGCGCGGTCGGCTCAGGATCGGCCAGTAGATAAGCACAAAAAGCAGAAAGGCAACGACCCAGGCCACTGTCGAGACGCTGAGCCCGGGATAGGCCAGTTGCGGCACGAAGGCCGCGATCACCCGCACCAGCCCCGCAGTGATGATGGCGACATAGATCCATATCGCCATGCGTGGCAGGCGCATTGGCCGCCCCGTATGGCCCATCGCCACGCGGGTCATCACGCCAAGAATCAAGGTGCCAGCCGCTCCGGCCCCCATCGCATGCATCCAGACACTGGGAGATAGCGCCAACCAAGGCGTCATCGCCTTGAGCAGCAAGGCCACGACGATCCAGCCCAGGGCCACATGAAGAATCCATATGAGGGGCTCCGCCGAGGCTTTCCAGCCACGCCAGGCCAGGAGTCGCCAACCGTTGACGAATGCGGCGATCAGTGCAATGAGGCTAGCCGGCACGGGAAAGGACATCGCAAGGTCCACCGGCACCATGGCGATCGTGCTCCAGAAGGCCGCACGATCCAGCACCTCCGAGCGCCTCACCAGGGCGGGATCCTGGCCCTGCATGCCTAGCCAGTTGGCAGTGAACGCCGGCGTGATTCGCCCGCCCACCACGACCATGATCGCGGCAATCAGATCCAGCGCCAGGATTTCTCCCAATCGCCCCCGGGGAGGCCAAAACCCACTGAACCCCAGGTGCATCGAGAGGTCGGCACCAGCGAGTAGAACGAGCAGCGCAACCAGCACCAAGTTGCGGTAATTGCCATGGCACAGCAGCACTCGCGCGACATAAGCCGCCATTGCCGGCAGGAATGCCAGGTCGATCGTCGCGACCAACCACAGCGGCAGCCACCCTGACAACCACATTGCCGCCCGCCCCGCTGCCCATAGCAGAACCAACGCCAACAGGCCGCTCCCCTTGAGAGGCGGCGCTCCCGTCCAGTTACACATCGCGGTGAGCAAGAAGCCTGCGATGGCCGCCGGTACCATGCCGAAGAGAAGCTCATGTGCATGCCACTGAATCGGATTCAAGCCCAGCGGCAACGGCAGCCCGCCGAACAGGAAGGCGAACCATGCCGCCACCAGGCTTGCCGCGTAGAGGGCGGTGAGCAGGAAGAAAGGCCGGAACGCAAAGGCGAGCAGCACGGGTTCATCATTATAGCGAAGGCTGGTCGTATCGTTCATGGCAGCAAATTCCTGATTGAAATGATGCGCAAATAGGAGTGGGGAACAGCCCTCTACCGTGACCGCGCATATCGCCTCACTCGATCCCCATCGGCAGCAAGGCGAATCCACTGGCCGGGAAGGACTCCATGCTCGATCTATCGACCTCATCCAGAGCAGCTTCCACTTGTAACTCCACGCTTGGCCGGGCCGGTGCCGAGCAATCAAGCTCGTGAAGTGACGGTGATAGCACTGCAATGCCCTTCATATACTGGGTCTCGATTGGCTTATTCATGGTCATTCCTTCTGCCGTTGAGCAGATGTTCAAGGAGAGCTAATCGAGCAATCAACGGGCTCATGAACAGAGCGGGCAAAAATCGGCTTTTCGATCCTGCCCCATCCAGTATCCTGCCCCATTCCTGGCAATATGCGACTTGAGGGTCTGGAAAGCCTCTGCAGCATCGGGGCGAAGCAGTGGATCGCACTTCCAGTCGCATGCAGTCAACAGCCCCAGCCAATCACTCGCCGGCAGCGTTTCGGCAAGCGAGGTGAGCCAGCGGCTCTCTTCGCCATGCATGCGGGCGCGGTAAAGCTCGATGTACGCTTGAATCGTATTGCTAGTCGCCGAGTCTATCTCGGCCGTCGACCCTGCACTTGATAGAGCGATAAACTTTACATAAAGCTCTTCACCGTAAACGCGGATGCGCCGGTGCTCTTCATCGAGCAACGTCAGGGTGGGCTGGATTTCGGGATGGCGTATCGCCAGGCGCTCGAATACGAGCTCTTCGAGGGCATGATGGACGCGCTCGGCATGCCGCGTCAGATAATGCAGTATGTCGCGCATCAGAGTGAAATCCGGCATGTCGCCCTTGCAGGCACCGGCGAGCTGCCGATCGAGAATGCAGAGAAGGCCGTCGTAGTCCCGATGATCGTCTTGCAGCTGCTTGAGAAGGGGAATGGTCATGATCACCTCCTGACATAGTCGGTAGATAACGCCCGGCAACCCTCTGTATCTGATGGCCTACCATGCAGTATTCACTGCATTAATCATGCCAGTTCTCAAGCCATTGAAGGAGCACAGACTTGCTCTAACTGGGTGATATTGACCTGCCTGATGTTGGGTTAATATCACCGAAATGGGTTAAATCAACCCTATTCGCCAAGCGAGCGGCAAGGCCGACTTTCAATCAACTTCATACACTCTCTTTCAATAGCATCTCCCGGATGCGACCGATGGCCTTCATCGGATTCAACCCTTTAGGACAGACCCATGTACAGTTGCCGATCTGACGACAGCGGAAGACGCTGAAAGGATCTTCCAGTTCGGCCAGGCGCTGCTGAGTCGCGGTATCGCGGCTGTCGTTCAGGAAACGATAGGCCTGGATCAGCCCCGCCGGTCCGATGAACTTCTCCGGATTCCACCACCAGGAAGGACATTGCGAAGAACAGCAGGCGCACAGGATGCATTCATACAGGCCATCGAGCTTGTCACGGTCTTCGGGGCTCTGCAGGCGCTCTATCGTCGACGGAACGCTATCGTTGATGAGGTAGGGCCGGATCTTTTCGAATTGCCTGAAGAATAGAGTCTGATCGACGACCAGGTCGCGAATGACCGGCATGCCGGGCAGCGGCCTTAGTATCAAGGTATCCTTTCGACCCAGCGCTTCAGACACGGATGTAATGCAGGCCAGGCCATTCTTGCCATTGATGTTCATGCCATCTGAACCACACACGCCTTCGCGGCAGGAACGCCGATAGGCCAGTTCAGGGTTTGAAACCTTAAGGTTCTCCAGCACCTCAAGCACCATCCTGTGACGGAACTCATCGCCGATTTCGAAGGCTTCCATATAGGGTGCATCGTCGCGTTCGGGATGATAGCGGTACAGCTGAACGGTAAACATGGTCTTCCTTGCGGATAGTGATGATGGTTATGCCCTCGGCGATCTCGCGGCACACAGAAACGAAGTCGGCGACGAGCGGCAGTTCAGCGGGTCATGGTCTATTTCAGCCGCACTTCGACCAGCCGCTTCCAGCGCCCAGCGGAACCTGGGCAGCCAGGCAGCGCGCTGTTCGCCTTCGACTTGTGCCAATCCACGCGCCACCCGCTCCCAGGTATCGGCCACGTCCTTGTCCACCGGCGTGCCGTGGCGATCCTTGAGTCGGTACTTGGCGTCCCAGATGGCTTGAGAGGGCGTCTGCATCGGCACCTCGCTGGACGTTTTGACGGCCTCGGCAGGCGAATTCATGGATGGTCTCCTAGGGCCGATCGTCACGAGAAGCACGGGTTTCGAGTCGAATTTATCGATCGATTGAGGCGAATAGCGCACTATTTAACGAAATGGATCGATGGAATTGGCCGAAAGGCCGGGATTCGCAGTAGGTCAGTGTCAAGTCCGACGCGCTCCTAGTCAGAAACATGGTTCATGGGTCGGCGTTTGGCCAAGCGTTCGAGCCGTGTAAGCGCGGCGCTGAAACGGCAGCGACCGGCTACCTCGGTGAGCGATAGCCATCGTGCCACTCCAGAGACGCCGCGAAACTGACCCATATCAAGGCAACCCCACTTCAACGCCCAGCCAATTCACAACATCTAGTATGCGCACCGCAAAACATATAGCACATACGGCCATACAGCGGCCCCTGAAATCTTCATGCCCTGCTTTGCCGAGCGTCCCCTACTTGATCCCCAGCCGCCGAGCCAGCTTGTGCAGATTGCTGGAATCGACCTCGAGTCGCCGCGCCGCCGCCGACCAGTTGCCGCCGGCACGTTCGAGGGCATGGCGGATGGCCTGGCGCTGGGTGCGCGCCACGCTGTCGTGCAGCGCCTCGACCGGTGCATCCTGGAGCGGCTCCGCGGACGCGATCGGCTGCGCGCCGGCCAGCGGCAGGTCAAGCAACCCGGGCTCCAGCGTGACGATGTCTTCACGACGCGCCCCCTGGCTGAGCGCCTTGATCGCCGCCCGACTAATCACATGCTCGAGCTCGCGCACATTGCCCGGCCAGTCGTAGCCACTCAGCGCATCCTCGGCAGCCGACGACAGGCGCAAGCTACGCACTCCCAGCCGCGCCCGGTTGAGCTCGAGAAAATGTCCGGCCAGCACCAGCACATCGCTGCCTCGCTCGCGCAGCGGCGGGATCGGCACCGGATAGACCGAAAGGCGGTGATAGAGATCGGCGCGAAAGTGTCCGTCGCGCACGCTGTCGTGCAATTTGCGGTTGGTCGCGGCGATGATGCGTACGTCGACATGGCGCGGCACGTCTTCGCCCAGGCGTTGAATCTCGCCATTCTGCAGGGTACGCAGCAGCTTGGCCTGGATGGCCAGTGGCAGTTCGCCGACCTCGTCGAGAAACAGTGTGCCGCCGTCCGCCGCCTCGAAGCGCCCGGCGCGGGTCTTGCCCGCCCCCGAGAAGGCGCCTTTCACATGGCCGAACAGCTCGCTTTCGGCCAGTGACTCGGGCAGCGCCGCGCAGTTGATCTGGATCAGCGGACGACGCCGGCGCCGTGAGCGCTGATGCAGGTGGCGGGCGAACAACTCCTTGCCGACACCGGTCTCGCCAGTGAGCAACACCGGCAATTCGGAATCCGCGACCACCACGAGCTCATCCAGCAGTTGTCGAATGACGAGACTCTGGCCAATGATCTCTCCCTGATGACGCTCGCTGGTGTCCTTGGCGGTATCGCTGCGCGACAGGCGAAGGCGACGCACGTCCTGCTCCAGGCGAGTCATCCGCACGGCCGCCTCGACCAGCAGGGTGAAACGCTGCAGGTCATCCTGCGCACGTTCGTCGAAGGTGCCGGGCGTAAGTGCATCCAGGGTCAATGCGCCCCACAGGCTGCCCTCGACATGCAGGCTGACGCCCATGCAATCGTGGACCGGCAAGGGGTCGCCGAGCTGATTGTCGACCAGCCCATCGTAGGGGTCGGGCAGGCTGGAATCGGGCGGAAAGGCCACCGTCTCGCGACGGGCGAGAATCGCCGCCAGCCTTGGGTGCTGGGCCACCACGAAGCGTCGCCCCAGCGCCTCGCGCGTCAGCCCGTCGACCGCCACCGGACACAGCGCCTCGCCATCGAGACGCAGCAAGCCCACGGCACCGCAATGAAAGTACTCGCGCAGCGCCCTGACCAGACGCTGCAACCGTACCGCGCTGGGCAGCTCGGCGGTGAGATCGGCGAACACGACATCTTCGAGCATGGCAAGACTCCTGGCGGATCGCGGTGAACAAGTAACGGTAAAAACAACCACAGCAGGGTCATTATTACCGGCTCTTCGACGTTTCATGTGGATTTGGCCTGATCCAGCAGGCTCCCCACCGGGCTGCCAATCAGATAGATCATGGTGATGAAGTAGCCCTCGTTGCGGTACCCGCGAGCCCGTGATCGGGCGGCTTGAAA